>JACQZJ010000012.1 GCA_016213895.1 Planctomycetota bacterium
CGCCAAGACGACGCGCGTGCCGGCGCTCCGCGCGGCCGCGGCCGCCACTTCCCACTCGCCGCACACCTCGGCCAGGAAGCCCGTGCCCGCCGGGCTTTCCTCGCGGAGCTCCTCGTCGCCGCGGTCGCCGTAGACGCCGATTGCCGAGGCCGAGACGAACAGGCGCGGCGGCGGCCGCTGCTCGGCCAGGACCTGGGCCAAGAGCGCGGTGCCGCGCGCGCGGCTCCTGCGGATGCGCTCCTTGCGGGCTCTCGTCCAGCGCGCGGCGGCGATGTTCTCCCCCGCGAGGTGGAAGACCGCGTCGAGATCCGCGAGCTTGTGCCGCTCGATGGTCCCGGCTTCGGGATCCCAGCGGATCGCCGCCGGCTGCGCCGCCGCGCCGCCGCGCTCGAGGCGCAGCACCTCGGCGCCGTCCGCGGCGAGCGCGCGGCACAGGGCCGAGCCGATGAAGCCGCCCGCTCCGCTGACCAGGACGCGCGCGCCTTGCGCCGCCCCGCCGCTCACGGCGGGAACACCTTGCGCGGCCGCAGCACGCCCGCCTCCGGGTCCGGCTCGACGATGGCCAAGAGCGCCCCGTCCGGCCCGTGCGCGCGCAGGAGGCGGCCGGCCACGGCCTGCTCGCGCGCCGCGCCGCGCAGGGGAAGAGTCCGGCCGTTCGCGAGCAGCCGCGCCTCCTCGGCGTCGAGCGCGAGCGCGGGCCAGTCGCGCAGGCCCGCCTCCATGGGGAGCAGAAACTCCTGCAGGCGGCCGCCTTCCACCAGATCGAGAGGGCGCGCGTCGTCAATGGTGAAGACGCCGCAGGCGGTGCGCCGCAGGGCCGCGAGGTGGCCGTGGCACCCGAGCCGCTCGCCGAGGTCGTGCGCGAGCGAGCGCACGTAGGTCCCGGCCGAACAGCGCACCAGGAGCGTCGCGTCCGGCGGGCAATACTCCAGGAGGCGCAGCTCGTACACGTGCACCTCCCGCTCCGCCAGCTCGACGGGCTCGCCGGCGCGCGCCAGCTTGTAGGCGCGGCGGCCGGCGCTCCTCAGGGCGGAGAAGGCGGGCGGCCGCTGGCGGATGCGGCCGCGAAACGGCTGCAGGGCCTCTTCGACCTGCTCCTGGCCGGCCAGGACCGGCGCCTGGGCGAGGACCTTGCCGGTGGCGTCGTACGTGTCGGTCGCGGAGCCGAGCCGCACCGTCCCGCAATAGCACTTGTCGCAGCCGCTCAGGAACTCCGCCAGCCTGGTGGCGCGGCCGGCGCAGAGCACGAGCACGCCGCTGGCCATGGGATCGAGGGTGCCGGTGTGCCCGATGCGGCCCTCGCCGGAGACGCGCCGCACGGCCGCGACCACCTGGTGCGACGTGGCTCCCACGGGCTTGTTGATGACGAGGATGCCGTCGGTCATGGATCGAGGAGGCGGCGTCCGCTGCTCTGCGCCTGCAAAGCGGCCCGGGCGCGAATGCTGGAAGGACGCGCCCGCCGCTGCACTATACTCGCGTCACCATGCCAAACGACCCGCAGGCCAGGAGCTTCCGCCGCGTCACCCGTCTGAGCGGCGACGACGTCTACCTGTTCAACGAGGGGTCGCACTTCCGCATCTACGAGAAGCTCGGCGCCCACCTGATGGACGTCGACGGGGTGAGCGGCGCCTACTTCGCCGTGTGGGCGCCCGATGCTCTCCGCGTCTCGCTGATCGGCAGCTTCAACGAATGGCGCCCCGAGGCCCACCCGCTGGCGCCGCACGGTTCCTCGGGGATCTGGGAGGCGTTCGTCCCGGGCGTGCAGCACGGGGCCTCGTACAAGTTCCACGTCGTCTCGCGCCACCGCGGCTACGTCGTGGACAAGTCCGACCCGTACGGCGTCTGCCAGGAGGTCGCTCCGCGCACCGCCTCGCGCGTCTGGGACCTGGCCTACCAGTGGGGCGACGAGGAGTGGATGGCCGGGCGCGCGCGCCGCCAGGCGCTGGACCAGCCGCTCTCGATCTACGAGGTGCACGCGGGCTCCTGGCGGCGCGTGCCCGGGGAGGAGAACCGCAGCCTTACCTACCTCGAGCTGGCGCCGCTCCTGGCCGAGCACGTCAAGTCCCTGGGCTTCACGCACGTGCAGTTCCTGCCGCTCCTCGAGCACCCCTTCTACGGCACCTGGGGCTACGGGGCGACCGGCTACTTCGCGGTCACCAGCCGCTACGGAACGCCCCAGGACTTCATGCGCCTCGTCGACCACCTGCATCGCCAGGGGATCGGCGTCTTCCTCGACTGGGTGCCGGCCCACTTCCCCTCGGACGAGGCGTCGCTCGGCTTCTTCGACGGGACGCACCTCTACGAGCACGCCGATCCGCGCCGCGGCTACCACCCGGACTGGAACAGCCTCATCTTCAACTTCGGCCGCCACGAGATCCGGAGCTTCCTGATCAGCAGCGCGAGCTTCTGGCTGGACAAGTACCACATCGACGGCCTGCGCGTGGACGCGGTCGCCTCGATGCTCTACCTCGACTACTCGCGCAAGGCCGGGGAGTGGCTGCCGAACCGCTACGGCGGCAAGGAGAACCTCGACGCCATCGACTTCCTCAAGCGGCTGAACGAGCACCTCTACGGCACGTTTCCCGGGGTGCAGACCGTGGCCGAGGAGTCGACGGCCTGGCCGATGGTCTCGCGGCCCGTGTACCTCGGGGGCCTCGGCTTCGGCCTCAAGTGGGACATGGGCTGGATGCACGACACGCTGGCCTACATGGCGAGCGATCCGGTGCACAGGAAGTTCAAGCACAGCGAGATCACCTTCCGCCAGCTCTACTCCGAGGCCGAGAACTTCATGCTGCCGCTCTCGCACGACGAGGTGGTGCACGGCAAGGGATCGCTCCTCGGCAGGATGCCGGGGGACGCGTGGCAGAAGTTCGCCAACCTGCGCCTGCTCTACGCCTGGATGTTCGCCCAGAACGGCAAGAAGCTGCTCTTCATGGGCGGCGAACTCGGCCAGTGGAACGAGTGGAGCCACGAGGCGGCGCTCGACTGGAACCTGCTCGAGTACGCGCCGCATCAGGGAGTGAGCCGCCTGGTGCGCCGGCTGAACGAGCTTTATTGCGCGGAGCGCTCCCTGCACGCGCGCGACACGGGAGGAGGCGGCTTCGAGTGGATCGACTGCCACGACGCGGACAACAGCGTGCTCTGCCTGCTGCGCCGCTCCGAGGAGCCGGAGGACGTGATGGTCGTGGCCCTGAACTTCACGCCCGTGCCGCGCGGCGGCTACAAGATCGGCGTGCCGCACGCCGGGACGTGGCGCGTGCTGTTGAACGGCGACGACGAAGAGTTCGGAGGGAGCGGCTACGTGCGGGCCCGCGCCTTCCAGAGCGAGCCGCGTGCGTGGCACGGACGCCCGCATTCGCTGTCCGTGGCGCTGCCGCCGCTCGCCGCGCTCTTCCTCAAGCGCGACGCCGGGCCGGGCGGCGGCCCGGGACAGTGAGGAGCAAGGCGCGCCGCGCCGTCCGGGCGCAGGCCAGCGATCGATGAACCGCTACATCTGCGTCCACGGACACTTCTACCAGCCGCCGCGGGAGAACCCCTGCCTCGAGGCGATCGAGCTGCAGGAAAGCGCCCATCCCTATCACGACTGGAACGAGCGCATCACGGCGGAATGCTACGCGCCCAACGCCGCGGCGCGCATCCTGGACGAGCGCGGGCGCATCGCGCGCATCGTCAGCAACTACGAGAGCATCAGCTTCAACTTCGGGCCGACGCTGCTCGCCTGGATGGAAGAGCACGCACGCGAGTCCTACCGCGCGCTGCTCGAGGCGGATCGCGCCAGCCGCGCGCGCTTCTCCGGACACGGCTCGGCCCTGGCGCAGGTCTACCACCACGCGATCATGCCGCTCTGCAACGCGCGCGACAAGCGCACGCAGGTGCGCTGGGGGATACGCGACTTCGAGCGCCGCTTCGCGCGCCGGCCCGAGGGCATGTGGCTGGCGGAGACGGCCGTCGACCTGGAGTCGCTCGACCTCCTGGCCGAGCACGGCATCCTCTTCACCATCCTCGCCCCGCGCCAGGCCAGGCGTGTCCGGCGCAGCGGCGCGGCGCAGTGGAGCGACGCCTCCGGCGGCAGGATCGACGCGCAGCGCCCCTACCGCCTCGACCTGCCCTCGGGAAGGTCGATCGCGCTGTTCTTCTACGACGGGCCGATCTCGCAGGCCATCGCCTTCGAGGGGCTCTTGAGCGACGGCGAGCAGCTCGTGAGGCGCCTGCTCGGCGGCTTCGCCGAGAAGAAGCGCGGCGCGCAGCTCGTGCCCGTGGCCGTGGACGGCGAGACCTTCGGGCACCACCACAAGTACGGCGAGATGGCGCTCGCCTACGCCCTCGCCGCCGTGGAGGCGCGCGGCCTGGCGCGCCTCACCAACTTCGGCGAGTACCTGGAGATGAACCCGCCGGGCTGGGAGGCGGAGATCGTCGAGAACAGCTCGTGGAGCTGCGTGCACGGCGTGGAGCGCTGGCGCGGCGACTGCGGCTGCAGCGTCGGCCGCGGCGGCCTGCGCCAGGCCTGGCGCAAGCCCTTGCGCGAAGCGCTCGACTGGCTGCGCGACAGCATCGCGCCCCTTTTCGAGCGCGAGGCGGCGCCCTTCCTCAAGTCGCCGTGGGACGCCCGGGACGCCTACGTCGCGCTCGTGCTCGACCGCGGCGAGGAGGCGCTGCGCCAGTTCCTCGCCGCCCAGGCCACGCGCCCGCTCGAGCGGCGCGAGGTGCAGGCGGTCCTCGAGCTGCTCGAGATGCAGCGCCACGCCCTGCACATGTACACGAGCTGCGGCTGGTTCTTCGACGACCTGGCGGGCATCGAGACGGTGCAGGTCCTCTTCTACGCCGGCCGCGTCCTGCAGCTCGCCGCCAAGCGCTTCGGCCCGGGGCTGGAGGAGCCGTTCCTGCAGCGCCTGGCGCGGGCCGAGAGCAACGACCCCACCGAGGGAAACGGCCGTGCGCTCTTCGAGAGCCAGGTGCGGCCGGGGCTCGCCGACCTGGAGACGGTGGCCGCGCACCACGCCGTCTCCGGCTTCTTCGGCGAGCGCAAGGCGCGGGAGAGGATCTACTGCTACGCCCTGACGCGCGAGAGCTGTCACACGGACACGCGCAACGGCTCACATCTCTGCCTCGGCCGGGTCGAGGTGCGTTCGGAGGTGACGAGCGAGAGCGCGCTCCTTTCCTACGGGTTCGTGCATTTCGGCGGCCACCTGCTGAACGGCGGGATCGCCCGCCTGGAGAGCGATCAGGAGTATCTGCAGGCGGTCGCGGAGGTGAGCGCGACCTTCCGCCACGGCGACCTGCGCGCCATCCTGCGCGCCATCGAGCGGCGCTTCGGCGCGGCCGACTACTCGCTGCGCTCGCTCTTCCGCGACGAGCAGCGGCGCATCGCCGCCCTGCTCCTCGAGGAGGAGGGCGCCGAGGTCGAGGCCAAGTACCGGCGCATCTACGACCAGCTCCTGCCGCTCCTGGAGTTTCTGAACGACCTGACCATCCCGGTGCCGCGCATCTTCCGGCCGGCCGCCGAATTCGCCCTCGACAGCTACCTGCGCGAGGCCCTGGAGACCGTGCCGCCGGACGCCGAGCGCGTGCATGGCCTGCTCAAGGAGGCGCGCTCCCAGGGGATCGCGCTCGACATGCAGCAGCTCGGCTTCACGCTGCGGCGCGGCATCGACGCGCTCGCGGACCAGCTCCGCGGCGACGCGCAGAACGTCGAGTTGCTCGATCATCTCGAACGCGCCATCGATCTCTGCCGCTCTGCGCCCTTCCCGCTCGACCTGTGGCGGGCGCAGAACGCCTGCTGGGCCCTCGCCCAGTCGGAGTACGGCGCGGCGCGGGCGCGGGCCCTGGCCGGCGACGCGAGCGCGCGCGAATGGATCGAGCGCTTCGCGCGCCTGCTTGATAAGCTCGCCATGCGTCCACCTTCCGCGTAGACAAGGAGTCCATCGTGGCCACCATCAGCCGTCTTGCCGCTTGCACCGTGCTCCTGGCGGGGCTTGCCGCCGCCGTTCCCGCCTGCTCCAAGGCCGGTGACGATTCGACCAAGGCGCTCGCCGCCTCGAAGACCGAGGTGGCGAAGGCGATCAAGGCGGCGAAGCAGCACGTCGGCGAGGGCTTCGCCACCGAGGTGGAGCTGGAGATGGACGCGGACAAGCCGGTCTACCAGGTCGAGTTCGTGTGCGGCGGCAAGCTCAAGGGCGTGACCGTGGACGCGGTCGAGGGCGCGATCCTCGGCGCCAAGGAGTTCGAGCCGAGCGAGAAGGAAAAGGCGATCATCGCCGCCCTCGAGGCCGTGCCCGAGGAGGCTCGTCTCGGCCTGGCCAAGGCCGTCAAGGAGGCGGTCGACCAGGCGAAGGGCGCCTCGCCCGTCGAGGTCGACCTCAGGCTGGAGGCGGAGCGCCTCTTCTACGACGTCCGGCTGCTGCTGAACGGCGAGAGCCGCAGCGTGCAGATCGACCTGAAGAAGCCGTGAGCACGCGGGGGCGCGCGGTCAGGCGCGTGCCCTGGAGGCCTGTCGAGACCTGGTAGAATGCTCCTACCGGCGCCGCCGGGATTGGGCGACGTCCGGTGGGGCTCATCGAATCGGCGCATTCACTGGGAGAGCTGCCATGAAGCGTCGGGTCGCATCGCTCGGGGTCGCGGGGTTCTTTGTCTTTGTCGCGCCGATGCTGGGACGAGCGGCGGTCGCGACGCCCGACTACGCCTTCACCCTGGGCGTCCCGGCGGCCGATGGAAGGTCGCGCTGGACGGCGGAGAACCCGGCGCAGGGGCTGGTCGCGACGTTCGGCGACACGGGCGTTCGGGTCGAGCAGACGGCGGCGCCCGAGGCGGCGTCGCTCCTGACGCTCAGGCTCGTCGCATGGGGATGGAAGAGCGCGCTCGGGGCGCCGGAGCCGCCGGAGATCGTCAGCGATGGCGCGCGCCTCGAGTGCCGCCGCGGCTCGCTCACCGAGTGGTACGTCAACGCAAGGGAGGGCCTGGAGCAGGGCTTCACCATCGCCGCGCCGCCCGCGCAGGCGGGCGGCGGCGATGTTCTGGAAGTCCGAATGGCCTTCGGCGGCACGCTCGCGCCGCAAGTCGACGAGGACCGTGATGGCCTGACGCTGGTCGACGCGGAGGGCGAGGCGCGCCTGTCGTACTCGGGTCTCGTTGCGTGGGACGCGACCGGCCGGGAGCTTCCGGCCTCGCTGGAGGAGCGCGAGGCGGGAGGCGTGGCGATTCTCGTCCGCGCCGAGGGCGCGGCGTGGCCGATCGTTGTCGATCCGGTGATCGCGACGCAGGAGGCCCAGCTCTTCGCTTCCGACGCCGCGATGTTCGACAACTTCGGCTGTTCCGTGTCCCTTTGTGGCGAGACGGCGCTGGTCGGGGCCAACGGGGACGACCACGACGGCGGACCGGCTGCCGGCTCGGCCTACGTGTTCGCGCGGAGCGGCACGACCTGGAAAGAGCAGGCCAAGCTGATTGCGTCCGACGCCGCGGGCATGGACTACTTTGGCTTCTCCGTGTCCCTTTGTGGCGAGACGGCGCTCGTCGGGGCTTTCGGGGACGATCACGCCGGGGGGATGGCTGCCGGCTCCGCCTACGTCTTCGTGCGGACCAGGGCGACCTGGACCGAGCAGACCAAGCTCATTGCTGCCGACGCCGCGACGAGTGACTTGTTTGGCAGTTCTGTTTCCCTCTCCGGCGACACGGCGCTCGTCGGGGCGCCTGGCGACGACCACTACGGCTCTACGAATGCCGGCTCGGCCTACGTGTTCGTGCGGAGCGGGACGACCTGGACCCAGCAGGCCAAGCTCAAAGCTGCCGACGCCACAATCTACGACGGCTTCGGCTCCTCCGTCTCAGTTTCGGGCGAGACGGCGCTCGTCGGGTGCCCCTCGGACGACCACGGCGTCACGTCGAATGCCGGCTCCGCCTACGTCTTCATCCGGAATGGGGCGACCTGGACCGAGCAAGCCAAGCTCATCGCTGCCGACGCCGCACACGGCGACGGGTTTGGCGGTTCCGTCTCCCTCTTCGGTGATACGGCGCTCGTCGGAGCATGCTATGACGACAAGGCCGGCTGGACTGATGCCGGAGCGGCCTACGTCTTCATCCGGAGCGGGACGACCTGGACCCAGCAGGCGAAGCTCACCGCTGGTGACGCCGCGAACACCGACGGATTCGGCTATTCCGTCTCGCTGTCCAGCGACACGGCCTTGATCGGGGCTTGCCAGGACGACCACGGCGGAGGGATGGATGCCGGCTCGGCCTACGTCTTCTTGCGGTGCGGAACCACCTGGACCGAGCAGGCCAAGCTCATTGCTGCCGACGCCACCAGCGGCGATGGTCTCGGCCGTTCCGTCTCACTCTCGGGCGACAGAGCGCTCGTCGGGGCCCCTGGCTCGGGCCCGGTGTTTAGTGGTTCAGCCTACGCGTTTCGCCTCGAGACTTGCGGCACGGCCGCCGCCTATGGGGCCGGCTGTGCCGGTTCGGGCGGCTTCGCGCCGGCCCTCGCGCTGACGGGCTGCCCGGCGCCGACCCAGGTCGTGCAGCTCTCTCTGACCGAGGGCTTGGGCGGCAGCCTGGCGCTCTTCCTCTTCGGCGGAGGCCAGGCTAGCGTGCCGATCGGCGGGGGCTGCACCTTCCTCCTGAGCCCCGTGCTGCCGCTGCAGTCCATTCTGCCTCTTGGAGGCGCGGGACCGGGGAATGGCTCGATCGTCCTTCCGGGCACGGTGTGCGCGGGCGCCGCCGGTCACACCTTCACGACGCAGGCCGCCGTTCTGGACGCAGCCTCGCCGCTGGGCTTCTCGCTGACGAACGGGGTGCTCGTCCAGGTCGTCCCCTGAGCCTGCCCTCTCGAGCAGCGCCTTGCTGCTCCGGAAGCGCCCGAGGCCCGGCAGGCCCAGGGGGGGCTGGGCGTTCCGCGAGCCCGCAGTGCATGCGGTAGCTCACGCCGGCGCGGCTCGCCCTCTGGGAGCGCCGAGGCGACCGCGCCTGCGATGAGAGCATCCGCGCCCGACGCGGGCTTTCCTCACGCGTCCCCCGCACCGAACGCGGCGAGCAGCGCGCGCGCGCCCTGCGCCGGCGTGATCCTGCCCTCGAGCACGTCCTTCTCGACCTGAGTCAGCCGCGCCTGGACGCCAGGGTGGGCGCGGCAGGCGGCCTGCAGGCTCTCCTCGACGCGCTCCCAGAGCCAGTGGCGGCGCTGTTCGCGGCGCTGTTCCTCGAGTTCGCCCGAGCGGAGCGAGAGCGCGTGGTGCTCCTCGACGAGGCGCCAGAGCTCGGGCAGGCCCGCGCCGGTGAGGCCCGAGACTCTGATCACGCGCGGCCGCCATGAGGAGGAGCGGGCGCGCGCGCAGCCGAGCGCCAGGGCATATTCGGCCTGGGCGCGGGCGCAGGCCGCGACGTTGTCACCGTCCGCCTTGTTGACCGCGACGATGTCCGCGAGCTCGAGGATGCCGCGCTTGATGCCCTGCAATTCGTCGCCCGCGCCGGCGAGCACGAGCACCACCAGGCAGTCGACCATGCGCGCCACCGCGATCTCGTTCTGGCCGGCGCCGACCGTCTCGACCAGCACCACGTCGTAGCCAGCGGCCTCGCACAGGAGCAGCGCCTCGCGCGAGCGGCGCGTCACGCCGCCGCCGCCGCTGCCTCCCGGCGACGGGCGGATGAAGGCGTTTCTCTCCAGCGCCAGGCGCGGCATGCGCGTCTTGTCGGCGAGGATGCTGCCGCCGGAGATGGCGCTCGAGGGATCGACAGCGAGCACCGCGACCTTCTGTCCCTGCGCGAGCAGGTGCATGCCAAGCGAGTCGATGAGCGTGCTCTTCCCGGCGCCCGGCGCGCCGGTGATGCCGGCGCGGATCGCTCCGCCCGTGCGCGGCAGCAAGCGGCCGAGCACTTCCTCGGCCTGGCTCGCGTCCTCCGGCCGCACGCTCTCCGCCAGCGTGATGGCGCGGGCGAGCAGGGCGCGGTCGCCGCTCTCGACGCCTCGCACGAGGTCGTCCACGCTGGCGGGACGCGTCATGCCCGGTTTTTCCCCTCCTGCTCCGCCCCGGGCCGCGCCGCGATGTGCTCGATCAGGTCGAGGGCCGCCTGGGAGATGACCGTGCCCGGGCCGAAGACCGCCACCGCGCCCGCGTCCTTCAGGGCCTGGCGGTCCCGTTGCGGGATCACGCCGCCCACGGTGATCAGGATGTCCGCGCGCCCGAGCTTCTCGAGCTCGCGCTTCAAGGCCGGCACCAGCGTCAAGTGCCCGGCGGCGAGCGAGCTGACGCCCACCACGTGCACGTCGTTCTCCACCGCGAGCCTGGCCGTCTCCTCGGGCGTCTGGAAGAGCGGGCCGATGTCCACGTCGAAGCCGAGGTCGGAGAAGGCCGTGGCGATGACCTTCTGGCCGCGGTCATGGCCGTCTTGCCCCATCTTGGCCACCAGGATGCGCGGCCGCCGGCCCTCGTTCGCTACAAACCGCTCCACCCTGCCGCGGACGCGGGCGATCTCCTCGTGCGTCTCGCCCATCTCGCCACTGTACACCCGGCTGATCGTGCGGAGCGCCGCCTGGTGGCGGCCGAAGACCTTCTCCAGGGCGAAGGTGATTTCCCCCACGGTCGCGCGCGCGCGCGCCGCCGCGAGCGACAGCTCGAGCAGATTGCCTTCGCCGCTTCTCGCGCAGGCGGTGAGGGCATCGAGCGCCGCGTCCACCTGCTGCTGGTCGCGCGCGGCGCGAAGCTCTTCGAGGCGCGCGATCTGCGCCTGGCGCACGCGCGCGTTGTCGACCGCCAGCACCTCGATCTCCTCCTCGGCGGCCGCGCGAAAGCGGTTCACGCCAACGATCGCCTGGCGCCCGGACTCGATGCGCGCCTGGGTGCGCGCCGCCGCCTCCTCGATGCGCATCTTGGGCAGGCCGGTCTCGAGGGCGCGCGCCATGCCGCCGAGTTCCTCCACCTCGGCGATGTGCGCCGCGGCGCGCTCGGCCAGGTCGTGGGTCAGGCGCTCGAGGTAGTAGCTGCCGCCCCAGGGGTCGACCACGCGGCAGGTGCCGGACTCCTGCTGCAGTTGAAGCTGCGTGTTGCGCGCGATGCGCGCCGAGAAGTCGCTCGGCAGGGCGAGCGCCTCGTCCAGCGAGTTGGTGTGCAGCGACTGGGTCTGCCCCTGCGCCGCGGCGAGCGCCTCGACGCAGGTGCGCACCACGTTGTTGTACGGGTCCTGCGCCGTCAAGGACCAGCCCGAGGTCTGGCAGTGCGTGCGCAGCATGAGCGAGCGCGGGTCGCGCGGCGAAAAAGGCGCGAGCAGGCGCGCCCAGAGCAGGCGCGCCGCGCGGAGTTTCGCCATCTCGGTGAAGAAGTCCATGCCGATGGCGAAGAAGAAGGAGAGACGCGGGGCGAAGGCGTCGATGTCGAGGCCGGCGGCCAGGCCGGCGCGCACGTACTCCAGGCCATCGGCGAGCGTGTAGCCCAGCTCGATGTCGGCCGTGGCCCCCGCCTCCTGCATGTGGTAGCCGGAGATGGAGATGCTGTTGAAGCGCGGCATGCGTTGCGCGGTGTACTTGAAGATGTCGGCGATGATGCGGAGCGACGGCGCCGGCGGGTAGATGTAGGTGTTCCGGACCATGAACTCCTTGAGGATGTCGTTCTGGATGGTCCCGGAGAGCTTGTCCGGCGGCACGCCCTGCTCCTCGGCGGCGAGGAGGTAGAGCGCCAAGACCGGCAGCACGGCGCCGTTCATGGTCATCGAGACGCTCATGCGATCGAGCGGGATGCCGTCGAACAGGATGCGCATGTCCAGGATCGAGTCGATGGCGACGCCCGCCATGCCCACGTCGCCGGCCACGCGCGGGTGGTCGGAGTCGTAGCCGCGGTGCGTGGCCAGGTCGAAGGCCACGGACAGCCCCTTCTGCCCGGCGGCGAGGTTCCTGCGGTAGAAGGCGTTCGAGTCCTCGGCCGTGGAGAAGCCCGCGTACTGGCGGATGGTCCAGGGGCGGCGCAGGTACATGGTCGCGTAGGGGCCGCGCACGAAGGGCGCGAAGCCGGGCAGGCCGCCGAGGTGCAGAACGGGCGCGAGGTCGGCGGCCGAGTAGAGCGGCTTCTCGCGGATCCCCTCGGGGGTGAGGACGCTGCTTGCGGCCGGCTCGCCCGCGGCCGCGAGCCAGTCGCCGAGAGCAGGCCGCGGCCCGGCGAGGTCGTCGAAGCGGCACGCCCTGAAGTCGGGGAGAGAGCCCATCATTCGCCTCCCCGCAGCTTGCCGCCCAGCTCCAAAAGCAGCGTCCCGAGCAGCTCGCACGCGTCCATGCCGGCGAAGGCGAAGCGGTCCACGCCGGCAGAACGCAGATCCGCCTCGAGATCGCCCGGACGCCCGGCCACGAGCACGCGCGCCGCGCCCGCCTCTTTCAGCGCGCGCGCCGCCGCCGCGCCGGACGTGGCGTAGCGGCGCTCGGCGCCGCACAGGCAGGCGACGCGCGCTCCGCTCGCCGCGAAGCGGCCGGCGGCGGCTGCCGCGGCCTCTTCCGGCTCGAGGTCGCCCGTGCCCTCGTCCGCCGTGACGTGGAAGCCCCCGGCCAGGAAGAGGTTCCTCATGAAGGCGGCGCGATCGCCGTGCTCCGCCGGAGGACCGAGGCAGGCGAGGTAGGCGCGCGGCCGGCCCGCTGCCGCGGCGAGGCGGTCAGCGGCGTCACGCAGCTCCTCGAAGAGCGCGGCGTCGCGCCGCGCGGGCAGGGGCTCGAGGCGCACAAGCGGCGCGCCGCCCGCGAGCGCGGCGCTGATGGCGGCGCAGCTCGCGCCCGAGGCCGCGGCCTCGACGCACGCGGCGAACACGTCCGGCGCTTTCCAGAGGTCAGGGAGCGGCTCGAGGTCGGAGCCGGCGCGCAGCTCCTCGATTCGGCGCAGGAGGGCGTCCGGCGGCGCGGCTTCCGGCCGCGGCCGCCGTTCGAGCAGCTCCTCCTCGTCCGGGAACTCGCTCACCCCGGTGACCGGCTCCTGGCGGCGCACGAGCCGCAGGTGCCGCTCCCGCCAGCTGGCGTCCACGCTCGCGCGGATGAAGCCCCCGGCCAGGCACTCGGCCATGCCGCCCTTCCTCTCGATCTCCTGGAACACGCTCCAGGCCGCGCGCGCCAGGTCGCGCGTCAAGGTCTCGACGTAGTACGAGCCGCCCGCGGGGTCCATGACCCGGCCGATGCGGCTCTCCTCGGCGAGGATTGTCTGGGTGTTGCGGGCGATCGTGCGCCCCAGGTCCTCGGGCTCGCCGAGCGCCGCGTCGAACGCCAGGCAGGTGAGGGCGTCCGCGCCGCCGCAGGCAGCGGCCAGCGCCTCGCTGGTGGCGCGCAGCATGTTCACCCACGGGTCGCGCCGCGCGAGAGCGCGCTCGGACGTCACGGCGTGCAGCCAGGTGGGTGGAGGTCGGTCGCAGGCGCAGGCGCGCCCGAGCAGTCCGAAAGCCAAGCGCGCGGCGCGCATCTTGGAGAGGCCGGTGAAGAAGTCGCGGCCGGCGGCGAGCGACCAGGCGATCTGGCCGAGCCCCTCTGCGGCCGAGAGCCCGCCGGCCACGAAGCGGCGCAGGTAGTGCGCCGTGGTGGCCAGGGCGAAGCCCAGCTCTTGCTGGGCGCTGGCGCCGGCCAGGTGGTAGGGGAGAGTGGACGCGACCGCGGCGCGCGCCCCGGGGAAGGAGCGCGCGCACTGGCGCGCCAGCACGACGAGCTGCTCCTCGGCGCGCGCGAGCGAGCAGGGCAGGAGCCCGTCCTGCGCCAGCGCCCCGAGCGGATCGCAGAAGAACATGAGGCGCGCGCGCTCCGGCAGGACGCCGCGCTTCCGGAGGAGCTCGCTCACGCACGCGGCCAGGGGCAAAGCGTTGCCGCCCGCGTCCAGGATGAGCCGCGCCTCGCCAAGCGGCAGGGCGCAGAGCGCGCCGCCGTCGCCGGTGTCGAAGCCCAGGCGCGCTGCGCGGCCGAGGCGGAGCCACAGGCCGTCGGCGCCGTTCTTCAGGTCCTCGGCTGCCGCGCGCGCCAGCGATTCCGCGCCGC
Organism: Planctomycetota bacterium; assembly: GCA_016213895.1. Taxonomy (GTDB): domain Bacteria; phylum Planctomycetota; class B15-G4; order B15-G4; family JADJEK01; genus JACQZJ01. Next base: position 13,967 of record JACQZJ010000012.1, read on the forward strand.
ACGCGTCGTGGCGCGGACAGATTTCCCAGGGGTGGCCCGCGCGCGGCACGAGCGCGGCGCCGCGCGTGAAGGGGGGCAGGCCGGGGAAGCCGGCCGCATCCGGCGCCGGCGCGTCCTCGGCGGTGTAGAGCGGCCGCAGGACGATGCCCTCGGCCCCGGGCGCGCCAGACAACAGGCCGCGGTCGCCGCTCCCGAGCTCTTCGGCGGCGCGTTCCTGCCAGGCCGCCCGGTCGACGGCGGGGAAGGGCTCGGGTTCGTGCGGCGCTCTGTCGCGGCTCAAGTCACATGTTCCGCCGGTACTGCCCGCCCACGGCGTGCAGCGCCCCCGAGATCTGGCCGAGAGAACAGCTCTTGCACGCCTCCATGAGCTCGGCGAAGGTGTTGCCCTGAGCCACGGCCGTGCACTGCAGGTCCTTGATCGCCTGTTTGGCGCGGCCGGCGTTGCGCTTCTGGAAGGCGCGCAGCGAGTGGATGGCGTAGTCGCGCTCGGCGCGCGTCGAGCGGATGACCTCGGCCGGGACGACGGTGGGGGAGCCGCGCGGACCAAGGAAGGTGTTGACGCCGATGATGGGCAGCTGGCCGCTGTGCTTGAGCGTCTCGTAGTGCAGCGACTCCTCCTGGATCTTGGAGCGCTGATACATGCGCTCCATGGCGCCGAGTACGCCGCCTCGTTCCGAGATGCTGCGAAACTCCTTGAGCACCGCCTCTTCCACCAGGTCGGTGAGCTCCTCGATGACGAACGAGCCCTGCAGCGGGTTCTCGCTTCTCGCCAGGCCCAGCTCCTTGTTGATGATGAGCTGGATCGCCATCGCGCGCCGCACGCTTTCCTCGGTCGGCGTGGTGATCGCCTCGTCGTAGGCGTTGGTGTGCAGCGAGTTGCAGTTGTCGTACAGGGCGTAGAGCGCCTGCAGCGTGGTGCGGATGTCGTTGAAGCCGATCTCCTGCGCGTGCAGGCTGCGCCCCGAGGTCTGCACGTGGTACTTGAGCTTCTGCGAGCGCTCGTTTCCCCGGTACTTGAAGCGCATCGCCTTGGCCCAGATGCGCCGCGCCACGCGGCCGATGACCGAGTACTCGGGATCGAGGCCGTTCGAGAAGAAGAACGACAGGTTCGGCGCGAAGTCGTCGACGTGCATGCCGCGCGACAAGTAGTACTCGACGTAGGTGAAGCCGTTGGCCAAGGTGAAGGCGAGCTGCGTGATCGGGTTGGCCCCGGCCTCGGCGATGTGGTAGCCGGAGATCGACACCGAGTAGAAGTTGCGCACCGCACGGTCGATGAAGTGCTGCTGGATGTCGCCCATCATGCGCAGGGCGAACTCGGTGGAGAAGATGCACGTGTTCTGCGCCTGATCCTCCTTGAGGATGTCGGCCTGCACCGTCCCCCTGACCTGGGACATCGTGTCCGCTTTGATCTTCTCGTAGGTCTCGCGCGGCAGCACCTCGTCGCCGGAGACGCCGAGCAGCAGCAGGCCGAGGCCGTCGCTGCCGGGCGGTAGCTCGCCCTGGTAGCGCGGGCGCTCGCAGCCCAGGCGGGCGTAGATCTCCGCCACGCGGCGCGCGGCCTGCTCGCTTTTGCCCTGCTCCCTGATGTAGCGCTCGCACTGCTGGTCGATCGCGGCGTTCATGAAGAAGGCGAGCATCATCGGCGCCGGGCCGTTGATCGTCATCGACACGGAGGTGGCGGGATCGGCCAGGTTGAAGCCGGAGTAGAGCTTCTTGGCATCGTCGAGAGTGGCGATGCTCACGCCCGAGTTGCCGATCTTGCCGTAGATGTCCGGCCGCTCGTCCGGGTCCTCGCCGTAGAGGGTGACCGAGTCGAACGCCGTGGACAGGCGCTTGGCGCGCAGGCCGCGCGCCAGGAAGTGGAAGCGCTTGTTGGTGCGCTCCGGCCCGCCCTCGCCGGCGAACTGGCGCGCCGGGTCCTCGCCCGCCCGCTTCAGCGGGTAGGCGCCGGCGGTGTAGGGGTACATGCCGGGCGCGTTCTCCTGCAGCAGCCAGGCAAGGACGTCGCCCCAGTCGTGGTAGCGCGGCAGGCTGACCTTGGGGATGCTGAGGTGCGAGAGCGACTCGCTGTACAGATCCTGCTCGATGACCGTGTCGCGCACCTGGAACTGGTACTTGGCCGCGCGGTAGCGCTTCTGCATGGCCGGCCAGTCCGCGAGCAGCGCCCGGCAGCGGTGATGCAGCGTGGCCTCGAGCCGGTTGTAGAGGTCGATCAGCTCCTTGAGGTAGGCCGGCTCGCCGGTGACGTGTTGGATGACGCTCACCACCTCGTCCGACCCGCTGTCGATGATCTCGACCTTCTTCTGGCCGATGCCGGCGCGCAGCTGCTCGATCACGCCGCTCAACTGGTACAGGCGCCGGGCGATCGCCGCCTGCTCCTTGACGAACTGGTCGCTGCGCTCGCTGTTCTCGACGATCTCCGCCAGGTAGCGCACGCGCTCCGGCGGGATGATGTGGTGTTTCTCGCCCTCCTCCTGGCTCAGCTCGAGGCTCGAGCGCAGGTCCGCGCCGGTTTTCCCGACCAGGGCGTCCAGCACCTTGCGGTACAGGCGGTTCACGCCCGAATCGTTGAACTGCGAGGCGATCGTGCCGAAGATCGGGAAGCTCTCGGCCGCGGCCTCCCACAGCCCGTGGTTGCGCCGGTACTGCTTGCGCACGTCGCGCAGCGCGTCGAGCGAGCCGCGCTTGTCGAACTTGTTGATGGCGATGACGTCGGCGAAGTCGAGCATGTCGATCTTCTCGAGCTGCGTCGCCGCGCCGTACTCGGCGGTCATCACGTAGAGGGACACGTCGCAGTGGTCGGCGATCTCGGTGTCCGACTGGCCGATGCCGGAGGTCTCGACGATCACCAGGTCGTGGCCGGCCGCGCGGCAGATGTCGATGGAGCTCTGCACGTGCCTGCTGAGCGCCAGGTTCGCCTGGCGCGTGGCCAGCGAGCGCATGTAGACGCGCGGGTTGTTGATCGCGTTCATGCGGATGCGGTCGCCGAGCAATGCTCCGCCGCTCTTGCGCTTGGACGGGTCGACCGACACGACCGCCACGGTCTTCTCGCGGAAGTCGAGGAGAAAGCGGCGCACGATCTCGTCCACGAGCGACGACTTGCCCGAACCGCCCGGGCCGGTGACGCCGAGCACTGGCGCGACCCGCGCGGCGAGCAGCGCGGCGAGCGCGCCGTTGAGCTTGTCCCAGGCGGCGGGTGCGTTCTCCGCCAGCGAGACCAGCCGGCCGATGGCGCCCGCGTCGCGCGCGCGCAGCCTGTCGAGCTCCGCGGCGGGCTGCGGTTCGCCCGCCGGGAAGTCGCACCTGCTGAGCAGGTCGTTGATCATGCCCTGCAGGCCCATCTGGCGCCCGTCGTCGGGGGAGTAGATGCGCGCGATGCCGTAGGCGTGCAGCTCCTCGATCTCCTCGGGCAGGATGGTGCCGCCGCCGCCGCCGAAGATGAGGACGCGCGCGCCGCGCTCCGCGAGCAGGTCATGCATGTACTTGAAGAACTCGACGTGTCCGCCCTGGTAGGAGGTGACGGCGATCGCCTGGGCATCCTCCTGGATGGCGCAGGCGACGATCTCCTGGGCGGAGCGGTTGTGGCCCAGGTGGATGACCTCGGCGCCGGAGGCCTGCAGGATGCGGCGCATGATGTTGATGGCCGCGTCATGCCCGTCGAACAGGGATGCGGCGGTCACGATGCGCACGTGGTTCTTCGGCCGGTAGACGGCCGCGTCCGCCGGAGCGCTTTGCTGCGATGCCTTGTCTGCCGTTTTCATCACTCGAGCTGACCGCCGCCCGTTGCCGCGGGAATCGGATTCCTGGACGCGCGGCATGCGGCCGCGCCCGCCGCCCGCGCGGGAAGCGATGCCCGGGGCAGGGTCCCGGCCAGCCTAGCCTCTTTCCAGGGGGCCAGAAAGGGCCGAGGGCGCCTTCAGGCAGGAAGCATCAGCGACCGCGCGCGGCCCCCAGGCTGCGCAGCCGCTCGCGCGCCTTGGCGCCGAGGCTCCCCTCCTGGTCGAGCTCCACCACCTTGCGGTAGGCGCGCACCGCCTCCTCGCTGCGCCCGAGCTTCTCGCACGAGAGACCATAGTAGTAGAGCGGAGCCGGGCTCATGGGGAAGAGGTCGCTCGCCAGCTCGAACTCCGCCGCCGCCCTGCGGTAGTCCCCCTGCTCGAAGCGCGCCTCGGCGAAGCTTTCCAGGGCAAGGTGGCACGCGCCGATGGCGGTATGGAACAAGGGTTCGTCCGGGATGGCGGCGGCGCACTCCTCGAAGGAGGCGAGCGCCTGCTCGAGCGGCCCCTTCTTCCCGTCCTCCAGGGCCTTGCCGAGCGCGGTCCAGGCCGCGTCGTACTTCTCGTAGGTCGGCTCCGCCCGCCCGAGCGTCTGGATGATCTGGGCGAACGAGTCGTTCCCCTGGCGGTAGGGCCGGAAGGAGCCCTGCGGCCTGCCGGCCAGCTCCGGGTGCTTCTCCGCGATCTCGGCGTGGATGTCGGTGATGCGGTTCTCGTTGAGCGGATGGGTGCGCAGCCACTCGATCTGCACGCCGCCGCTCTCCTCCTCGAGCCTCTGGAAGTAGGCGAAGGTCTTGGTCGCCTCGGCCGGGTCGTACCCCATGGCGGCCGCGTAGTAGACGCCGCGCTTGTCCGACTGCAGCTCCTGGCCGCGGTCGTAGCGCAAGAGGAAGAGCTGCGCGCCCGCCGCGCCGATCGAGCTGGCGAGTCCCGGCTCGCGGTTGCGCGTCACCGCCGACTCGGCCGTGCCGATGAGGCCGACGAGGATGCCGCCGATGAGGTTCCTGCCCATGGCCTGATGGGAATGGCGGTGCTCGACGTGCCCCAGCTCGTGGCCCATGACGGAGATGAACTGGCCCTCGGTCTCGAGCGCGGCCAAGAGCCCGCGCGTGATGTAGATGTACCCGCCGGGGACGGCGAAGGCGTTCGGCGTCGAGCTGTTGAGGATGGTGAACTTCCAGGCGAAGTCCTCGGCGCGCACCGAGTGGCCGGCCATCTCCAGGATGAGCTGGCCCAGGTAGTCCGCGGCCGCCGGGTCGTGGTACACGCCGTCGAACATGGCGTCGATGTTCGGCGCGTAGGCGTCGCCCAGCTCGACCTCTTCCTTCAGGGACATCTCGCCCAGGCAGAAGTACGCGGTCTGGTCCACCGGGTCGACGCAGCACGAGCCCACCAGGAGGAAGCAGAGGAAGAGCAGCGCCAGGCGCAGGGTCCAGTACATGGGGTACCCTCTCGATTCGGGGCGGTTCGAGACTAAGCTGCGCGCGGGCGAATGTGGAGGGCCAAGGCACTCGCCTCGGGCGTTCGTGGAGGGCGCCGCGCATGGGCGAACGTGTCGCGCTGGCCGCTGCCGGCCTGAGCAAGGTCTTCGCGCGGCCTCCTTTCGGGAGGCGCGTCCTCGCCCTCGACGGCTTCTCGGTCGAGGTCCGGCCCGGGGGGATCCTCGGCCTGGCCGGGCCGAACGGGGCCGGCAAGACCACGGCGCTCTGCTGCTGTCTGGGGCTGCTGGCGCCCACGCGCGGCCGGGCCCTGCTGTTCGGCGCGCCTGCGGGCGCGCCCGCGGCGCGCGGCCAGGGCGGCTTCTCCCCGGAGCGCTTCGACCTGGCGGGGGAGCGCAGCGGGCGCGAGACGCTCGAGCTGCTCGGCGCTCTCTCCGGGCTGCGCGGCCGCGACCTCGAGGCGCGCAGCGGCGACCTGCTCGCGCGCCTCGACCTGCTCGCCGCCGCGGACCGGCCGCTCCGCTCCTATTCAAAGGGCATGGCGCGCCGCCTTTCGATCGCCGCCGCGCTGCTTCCGGACCCGCCGCTCCTGGTCCTGGACGAGCCGTTCGACGGGCTCGACCCGCTCGGCGCCCAGGCTGTGCGCGAGGAGGTCAAGCGCCGGGCGGCGGACGGCGCCGCCGTGGTCCTCTCTTCCCACGCCCTGGCAGAGGTGGAGGCGGTGGCGACGCACCTGATGGTCCTCTGCGCCGGCAGGACGCTCATCGCCGGGCCGGCGGACGCGGTCCTGGCGCTGGGCGGGCGCTGCGAGCTGCTCCTCGACGGCCTGGACGCGGCCGGCCTCGAGGCGCTCAGGCGCCTGGCCGAGGAGAGCGGCGCGCGGCTCGAGCGCGTGCGTCCCGGGCGCTTGACCCTGGAGGAGCTGTTCCGCCGCAGCGTCGGGAGGGAACGATGATCGGCCGCCTCGCCCTGGACGCGGTGCGCCTGCTGCTGCGCGGCCGTGCGCTCTTCCTGGTGCTCGGCGTCGGCCTGCTCGCCGGCCTATTCGTGCGCGCCACGCGCGACACGGGTTCGGCCAGCCTGCACGGCGCGCTGCTGCGCGGCGCCGCCCTCGAGACCCTGGCCAGCACACTGTTCCTGGCCGGGGTGATCCAGGCGCTGGTCTTCGGCCTGGTGCTCGCCGCCGAGGACCGCGGCAGCGGCTTCCTGGCGCACGTCGCTCTCCGGCCGGTAGGAAGGATCGCCTATGCCGCGGGCCGGCTCCTCGGCCTGGCGGCGGCGGTCCTTCTCGGGACTCTGCTCCTCGCGCTGCCGGCCGCGCTTCTGGCTGGCCTGGGGCGCCGGGACCTGCCCGATCTCTTCGAGCGCGTGCGCGCCAGCCCTGTCTTCGCCGGGGAGAGGCAGCTCGCCGGCAGCGAGATCGACCAGATCGCGCTGGGGCGGCCGGGCCGCTTCTTCTTCCCGGCCGGGGCAATCCCGGACGCGACGCTGCTGCTCCGGCCCAAGGTTGCGCTCGGGCGAGCCGCGTCCTTCAGCGGCCGGCTGGATCTGGCCTTGACGCTCGAGACCGCGGACGGCGCGCGCACCAGGCGCACGCCGCCGCCGCTCCGGCCGCTGCGCGAGCTGCCCATTCGCTTCGACCAGGACGTGGAGGGCGCGCCCTTCGTGCTGGAGGTCGAGCCGCTGTCCCCAGCCTTCGTGCTGGAGATCGACCGGGACGCGCTCACCGTCCTCGGCGGCAAGGTTCCCTGGGCGCGGGACGCCGCGCTCTCCTTTCTGCTCGTCGTCCTGGCCGGGATCGCGGCCGCTGCCCTAGCCTTCTTTCTCGGGATCGCCCTGTCGCCCGGCCCGGCCTCGCTCTCCGCCTGCTTCGTGCTGCTCGTCGGCCTCGGGCGCGAGGCGGTCTGCGACATCATCGCCGGCATGGGCGGCGGCGCGGCAGAGGACGCGGGCGCCGTGCCGCGCGTTCTGCGCTTCACCCTCGACCTGCTGGCGCGCCTGGCGCCGGACTTCAGCTCCTTCAACCCGGCGGAAAGCCTGGGCGCGGGAGTCGCCCTCGCGGCGCCGGCCTTGGTCTCCGCTCTCCTCTGGTGCCTGGCGGTGCTGCTCGCCGCGCTGCTCCTCGCGGCCGCCGCCGCGCCCTTCGAGGAGAAGTGACGTGCGCGGGAAGACGCTCTTCGCCGCGCCGCTGTGCGTGCTGCTCCTGCTCGCGGCGGACCAGGCCGCGGAGCGCGCTGCGCGCCGCGCGGGCGAGCACGGCTTCCACGGCCTGGCACAGGTCGAGCGCGCGGAGGGCCTGCGCTTCCTGCCGGCGCTGCGCAGCTTGCTCGTCCAGTTCTGGCTGGTGCGCATCGACGCCGACCTGCGCGCGGGCAGCCTGCACAAGGCGCTCCGGCACGCGCGCCAGGTGCTGGCGCTGGCGCCCGACCTCGCGCCGGCGCGCGTGCGGCTCGCCGACGTCCTGGCCTACAACCTCCCGCCGTGCGAGGCCGATCCAGAGCGGCGACTGGCGTGGATCGCCGAGGGTCTCGACGTGCTCGACGACGGGCTCGAGCTGGATCCGACCAGCGCGCTCCTGCACAAAGAACGCGGCCTGCTGATCTGGTCGCGCGGGCTGACGTTTCCTGAGTTCGAGCAGGCGTTCCGCGAAACGTACGGCCAGACGACCCTCGAGGCCGGGGTGGAGGCGCTGGTGCGCGGCGCTGAGCTGGCGCGCGGGGAGTGGTCGGCGGTGCGCGCCGCCTCCATCGGGCTGGCGCGGCGCGGCGATCAGCGGCTGGACGGAGCGCGCGCCGGGGACGCGGCCTCGTTCGCCGCCGCGGCGGAGGACTTCGGGCTGGCGGCCGCGTACCTGCGGGAGCTGCTCGCCTGGTCCGAGCTGGCGCGCGAGGCGCTCGAGGTCGACCTCGCCCTGGCCGTCCTTTGCCAGGAGGCGGCGGCGCTGAAAGCTGCCGAGGCCTCGGGCGAGAAGGCCGATCTCGGCGGTCTCCTGGCGGCCGCGTGGCGCGCGCGCGCGGCCTTCTCCGCCTCGCCCTGGGCCGAGGGGGCGGCGCGCGCCCGCCTGGCAGAGATCGCCGTCCTTGGCCTGGCCTGCGCGCCGGAGGACGCCGAGCGCGCCGCAGAGCTCCTCCTCGACTGCCTGGCCGTGGTCGAGCAGGGGATCGAGCGCGAGCCAGAGGTGAGCGGCCTGGCCTCGAGCCGCGCGATCCTCGCCCGCGAGGCTGCTGGCGTGCTTGCGCGTCTCGAGGCCGGGGAGTCCTCGGGGAAGCCGGTCGAGCCGAGCCTGCTCCGGGCGCTGCGGGAGGCGCAGGCCGGCCGGTAGCGGGAAAAGGAAGCGCGCGCCGCCGGGCTCGAATAGCATCTGCGGCCGGCCGGCTCGCCGTGCGGCGGAGCCCGGGGCGACTGAGCGATGCCAATGAGCCTCTCCGCAGGAGAGGCTCATCTGGAGTTCACGACTTTCAGGCGGGTTGTTTGAGCTCGCGACACCAGTGACTCCGTCGGCGTGACGCGATGAGAACCTGGGCATGGCGTCCGTCTTGAAACTGGGTTGCGGGCAGTAGCCTGCGATGTGGCAGTCAGCGATCAAGTTCCTCGTGTTCGCCGGGCTCGTGCTGCGCGCGGTCGCGCTGCCGTTGAACGCGCTGCCCCACGGCGACGTGCATCTCGACCTCTTGACGCTCTCCTCGCTCTGGCAGGGGCACGGCCTGCGCACGCCGCTCGAGAGGTCGGTGGAGCTGTACCCGCCAAGCGACGCGGCCGGCGGCTACCCGCTCGATCAGCACCCGCCGCTCGCGTTGCTCCTGGCCGCGCCGCTTCGCCTGGTCACGAGCAACCCGTACACCGCCCTGCGCCTCGCGTCCCTTTTCGAGGGCGCGCTGCTCGTCCTGCTCGCGTTCCTCTTGGGGCGGCGGCTGCATGACGCGCAGGCCGGCTGGGTCGCGGCGGCGCTGGTCTCGTGCTCCTTCCTGCTCGTGGACTTCTCCGGCAACGGCTCCATCTACACCCTGCACGCGCTGCTCGGCCTGGTCGTCCTTCTCTTGCTGACCTGCGACGGCTTGCTCGGCCGCCTCCTCTGCGGCGCCGCGCTCGGACTCGCCAGCCTGGCCAACCATCAGGCCCTGGTCTTCCTGCCCACGGTCCTCCTGGCGCTGGTCCTCTCCCTGCGGCGGGATCTGCTCTCCGCCCGGGGCCTCGCGTCCGCCGGCGCGCTGCTCTCTGGCTTCGTGCTGGCCGTCTTGCCCTGGTGGCTGCGCAACCAGGAGGTCTTCGGAGACCCCGTCTTCTCGGTCAACACTATGTACGCCAGGTGGCGGCTCGGCGGAGCCGTCTCGATCGAGGCGTTTTCCGGCACTGCCCTTCTCCAGGTCGCGAGCCCGGCCCCAGCGGACCTGGCGAAGGGCCTGGCGAAGAGCCTGATCGCCAACACACGGTTCATCGTGCTGCAGGCGCCGCTCTGGGCCGGCCCGGTGCTGGCGGCCGCGCTCCTCGGGGGTGCGCGTCTCCTTCTCGATGGCCTGCGCCGCCGCTCCTGCGTGTCCCTCGCCCTGGTCCTCCTGCCCCTGTTCCACGTCTGTTCCATGGCTGCCTGGCCGGCCACCAAGTTCCGCTACTTCGTGCCGCTCCTGCCGCTCCTCGTGCTGCTGGCGCTTTCACCTCTGCGAAAGGCGCCGCGGCGGAGTGAGCGCCTCGCGACCTGGGCCGTGCTCGCAGGCATGGCCCTGGTCGCGGTCGAGATGCTGCTTCGCGGCCGCCCGCAGGACGGAGTCGTGCTCCTCCTCGCGCTCGCGCTGCTCGCTTTGCCGGTGCTCGCGGCCACCCGCTCCGGGATCCTGGCTCCGGGCTGGCTGGTGCTTCCCTTCCTGGCAGTCCAGCTTCTGCTTGCTTGCGTATCTGGCACAGGGACAACGTATTACGACGGAATCCTCGCGTCCGATCTCTTTGGCGCGAAGGGGGAAGAGGCGGCCGATCGCGCCCGCCAGCAGCGCCTCAAGGAGGCGGCGGCCGACCTCGCGCTCGCCGGGGTGAGCAGCATCCTGGCGCCGATCGAGCTGAAGACCTATGCCCTCGAGGCCGGATGGGACGTGAAGGTCGTCCAGCCCGTGCCGCGGCCCGAGAGGCGGGCCGCCGGCTCGATCAGCGACCGGGAGGCGGTGACCCTGGCTTTGCACCGCCACGGGGTGAGCCACGCCCTGGCGGAGACGCGCGAGGAAGCGGACTTCTACCGGAGCCTGCCGTTCTGCGCAGGAGAAGAGTACAGGCAGGAGGGCCCCGCGCCCGAGCCGCTGGTCCTTATCCGCCTCGCGCCCTGAGCCGCGATTCCAGCTTTGCCGGGGCCGGCGCGCGTTTTCTTGCGCGCTCTTCCGCGAACGGATAAAGTGCCCCGCTCATTTTCCTCTATTCGGCCCGGAGACCGCCGGGGTCTTGTCGTCTGGTCAGGAAAACCGCTCATGCAGCTCGCGTTAACGATCCTCGCTTTCATCGCGTCGCTTGGCGCCATCGGCTACGCCTTCCTGCTGTTCACGGACATCATGAAGAGGCCGGCCGGCGACGAGGCGATGCAGAAGATCGCCAAGTACGTCCAGGAAGGCGCCAAGGCCTTTCTCATGACCGAGTACAAGGTGCTGATCATCTTCGTGGTGATCGTGCTCTTCGTGCTGGTCCTCGCTGACGAGAAGCCCACGGCCTTCGCCTTCGCCTCGGGCGGCCTGCTCTCGGGGATCGCCGGCTACTTCGGCATGCACACCGCCACCAGGGCGGCGGTGCGCACCACCGAGCAGGCCAAGATCGGCCTCGGCCCGGCGCTGCAGCTCGCCTTCCAGAGCGGCATGGTCATGGGGCTGACCGTGGTCGGCCTCGGCCTCGCCGGCGTCATCATCTTCTACTGGATCTACCGCGACACGCCTCAGGTCATCTTCGGCTACTCGTTCGGCGCATCGTCGATCGCGCTCTTCGCCCGCGTCGGCGGCGGCATCTACACCAAGGCCGCGGACGTGGGCGCCGACCTGGTGGGCAAGGTCGAGGCGGGCATCCCGGAGGACGACCCGCGCAACCCGGCGACCATCGCGGACAACGTGGGCGACAACGTCGGCGACGTGGCCGGCATGGGCGCCGACTTGTTCGAGTCGTACGTCGGCGCCATCATCGCCACGATCGTGCTCGGCTGGGCGTGGATCACCGACGCGAAGCTGTCCGTGGAGGAGAACTCCTACATCATGGTGCTGCCGCTGGTCCTGGCCGCGATCGGCACGATCGGCTCCATCCTGGGCCGCCGCTTCGTGTACACCGAGGACGAGACCAAGCTCGGCACCGCGCTGCAGAAGGGCCTCTGGGTCGCATCGGTCATCTTCGCCGGCGGCGCGGCCATCGCCTGCGCCTTCCTGCCGGAGGAAGTCCTGGAGAAGGCCGGCGGCTACACCAAGTGGGGCGTGTACATCGCGCTTATTTTGGGCCTGGCGCTCGGCGTGATCGTCGGCCTGATCACCGAGTACTTCACGACTACCCAGCGCAAGCCGGTGCAGGAGATCGCAAGGCAGAGCGAGACCGGCGCCGCGACCAACATCATCCAGGGCCTGGCGACGGGCATGATGTCCACCTGGATGCCGCTGATCTTGATCGCCATGGCGAGCTTCTTCTCCTACAAGCTGGCCGGGATCTACGGCGTGTCCATCTCGGCGGTCGGCATGCTCTCCACGCTCGGCATCTCGCTCGGCGTCGACGCCTACGGACCGGTGGCGGACAACGCCGGCGGCATGGCGGAGATGACCGGACTCGATCCGAAGGTGCGCCAGCGCACGGACGCCCTGGACGCGGCCGGCAACACCACCGCGGCCATGGGCAAGGGCTTCGCCATCGGCTCGGCCGCGCTCACCGCGCTCGCCCTGTTCCAGTCCTTCATCGTCGCCTCCAAGCTGGAGTTGAAGGACCTCTCCATCGCCGACGTGTCGGTGCTCGCCGGCCTGTTCATCGGCGGCATGCTGCCGTTCCTCTTCTCGGCCTTGACCATGCTGGCGGTGGGACGAGCGGCAGGCGCGATGGTCGCGGAGGTGCGCCGCCAGTTCCGCGAGATCCCGGGCATCCTCGAGGGCAAGGGCCAGCCCGAGTACGGCAAGTGCGTGGCCATCTCCACGCGCGGCGCGATCCGCGAGATGATCCTGCCGGGCATCCTGGCCGTGGCCACGCCCGTGCTCGTCGGCTGGGTCCTCGGCCTGCCCGCCCTCGGCGGCATGCTCGCGGGCGCCACCGTGACCGGCGTCCTCATGGCGATCTTCATGGCCAACGCCGGCGGCGCGTGGGACAATGCCAAGAAGTACATCGAGGCCGGGCACCACGGCGGCAAGGGCTCGGCGCCGCACAAGGCCGCGGTCGTGGGCGACACCGTGGGCGATCCCTTCAAGGACACGTCTGGCCCCTCGATCAACATTCTCATCAAACTGATGTGCGTGGTGGCGATCATCGCCGCACCCATCTTGATGAAGGGCTCGAGCCTCCTGGGCTAGAAGTGGATTGATGACGGACGTTTCCGCAGCCGGACCGCTCCGGGCCAGTTTCCCGGAGGGTCCGCCGGACCGGGCAGGGCAGGTCAGGATCGAGAGCAGGGACCTCGCCCTTCTCTGCGCTCGCGCGTGCCAGGAGAAGAAGGGCGAGGAGATCCGCGTCCTCGACGTCAGCCGGGCGCTGGCCATCCTCGACTACTTCGTGATCGTGACCGGCAAGAACCGGCGCCACGTGCGGGCTCTGGCGGACGACGTGCGCAAGCTGGCGCGCGAGCGCGGCGCGCGGCCTCGGAGCGAGGAGGGCGGGGATGGCGCCGGCCGCTGGCTGCTCCTCGACCTCGGCGACGTCATCGTGCACTTCTTCGACCCGGACACGCGGCGCTTCTACGACATCGAGGCCCTCTGGGCCGATGCGCCGCGCGTGGACTGGGAGGCGTGCGGCTGAGGGGCGCTCCCGGGCCGCCGGCCGGCGCCGCCGGGCGCTCTCCGCGCCGGCTTGGCGCGCGCCGCGCGCGCCAGGCTGGAACGTGCGCGCTGCGCCGCGCTAGAATCCCCTCTCGGCCGGCGGATGTTGCCGCCGGTGTTGATGTCTGGCGCGGATCCGCCGATAACGCCTGACGAGAGACCGGCGACGCGGAGGCGGCCGCTTCGCCGCGGGCGAGCGGCGGTTCAGGATGAGCGGCATGGAATGGCTCGGCTGGGGTGAGGACGCGTTCGCCGAGGCCAAGCGCCTCGAGCGGCCTGTCTTTCTGTTCATCGCCGCGTCCTGGTGCCGCTTCAGCAAGCGCATGGAGCGCGAGGTGCTCTCCGACCCGGGGGTCGCCTCCCTGCTGGCGAACCGCTTCGTCGCGGTGAAGGTGGACAAGGACCGCCGGCCGGAGGTCAACGACCGCTACAACGTGGGCGGGTGGCCCTCGCTCTGCGTGCTCACCGCGGACGGCGAGCTGATCACCGGCGGCACCTCCTTCACGGTTGAGGCGCTCAAGGACCTGCTCGAGCGCGTGGCGCGCTACTACGCGGAGAAGCGCTCCGTGATCGCCAGCGCGCTGCAGGAGCTGCTGCGCCGCGAGGAGGCAGAGGACCGCGCGCGCGCGCGGCGCTCAGGCGTGCTCTCGGACGCCATCCTGGAGAAGGTGCGGGGCGCGATCCTGGAGGAGTTCGACGAGGAGCACGGCGGCTTCGGCCGGGGGCAGAAGTTCCCGCACTCGGAGTCGCTCGACTTCGCGCTGGTGCGCTACGTGAAGTCCCGCGATCCGCGGCTCAAGGAGGTCGTGGACCGCACCCTGACGCACATGGCCGAGTCGCCGATCCACGACGCGGTGGACGGCGGCTTCTTCCGCTACTCGACCTCGCGGGACTGGCGCGCGCCGCACACCGAGAAGCTCCTGGAGTCGAACGCCGCGCTCTTGCGCAACTACCTCGAGGCCTTCCAGGTCTTCGACCGGCCGGCCTTCCGGCGCGTCGCCGAGGAGATCGTCTCCTACCTCAGGGATCACCTGCGCCACCCCGAGCACCCGGCGTTCGGCGGCTCGCAGGACTCGGACGACGCCTACTACGCCCTGTCGCTCAAGGAGCGCCGCAAGCGCCCGGCGCCGGCGATCGACCCCACGATCTACGTCAACTGGAACGCCGCCGCCGTCTCGGCGCTGTTCAAGGCGTCGGCCGTGCTCGGCGATCCCGGCTGCGCCGAGCTGGCCGAGGCGACGCTCGCCTTCCTTCTCGAGGAGTGCTACGACCCGGGCCGCGGCATGTACCACTACCACGACGGCGGCCCGCGCATCCTCGGCCTGCTCACCGACCAGGCGTACACGGCGCGGGCGCTGATCCACGCCGCGCAGTTCACCGGCGAGCGCCGCCACCTGGACGTGGCGGAGGACCTGCTGCGCGTCCTTCTCGCCAAGCAGACCGGCTCGCACGGCGGCTTCTACGACATCCGCGCCGACGACCTGGCTGTCGGCAGCATGCGGCGCCGCAACCAGTCGATCCTCGAGAACGGCATGATCGCCGAGGTCTTCCTCCGGGTCTATCACCTGACGCTCAAGCCGGAGTACCTGGAGACGGCCGAGCGGACCCTCAAGCTGTTCGCCGAGGACTACCACCTCTACGGCTACTTCACCGCGGGCTACGCCCGCGCCGTCGAGCTGTACCTGCACCCGCCGGTGCACGCCGTGATCGTCGGCAGCCGCGCGGACGACTTGACCGGCGCGCTGGTGCGCGCCGCGACCAGGCTCTATCTGCCGAGCAAGCTGGTGCAGGTGATCGATCCGGAGCAGGACAAGGACCTGCTGGAGCGCTTCGAGCTGCCTGCCAAGCCCCGCCCCGTCGCCTACGTGAACGTGCGCACGGCGCACGTCGCCAGCGTGAGCGATCCGGACGCGCTGGTGCGCGAGATGGAGTCCCGGGAGCGGGAGGACGGCTGACGCGTCTGGCGCGGCGGCCGCTGCCCGCGCCGCTGCAGGGTGCGATTCATGGATCAAGTCGCGGCAGTGCGCATCGGCAAGACGAGACGCCTGCGGCGCGTCGCGTTTCCCGAGGAGATGCCGGCGCGCGGCAGCATGATCGTGGTCCGAACCGAGAGGGGCACGGAGATCGCGCGGCTCCTGGGCGAGCAGGATCTGCCGCAGGAGGCGCCCGCGGCGCGCGCCCCGCAGGGCGAGGAGGGCCTGGCCGAGAGCGCGGCCGGGCCGGACGCCCCGGAGGAGACCTCCTTCCTGCGGCTGGCCAGCGGCGCCGACCTGCAGGCGCTGGCCGCGCTCTGCTCTGAGGCCGAGCCGCAGGAGCTGGCCTTCTTCCGCGACAAGGTCCTGGAGCTTTTCCTGCCCATGAAGCCGGTGGCGGTGGAGCACCTCCTGGGCGGCGAAAAAATCCTCTTCTACTTCACCTCCCAGGGCCGCGTCGACTTCCGCCGCCTGGTGCGGCTGCTGGTGGCGAAGTACCACACGCGCATCGAGCTGCGCCGCATCAGCCCGCGCGACGCGGCCGCGCTCGAGGGCGGCCTCGGCATCTGTGGGCGCGACGTCTGCTGCCGGCAGTGGCTCGGCGAGCTGCGGCCAATCAGCATCAAGATGGCCCGCGCCCAGAACCGGCCGATCGCGTCCGACGCGAACCTCGGCTTGTGCAGCCGGCTGCGCTGCTGCCTGCGCTACGAACTGGCTGGATACGAGGGCCAGGACCGCTGCGGCCGCTGCCGCGGCGAATGACCGGTACGGCCTGCCAGGAGGACGCGGCCATGATGGACGAGGTCAAGGTGGTGGTCCTCGACTGCTTCAGGAGCGAGTTCATCGCCCAGGTGGTGGTCGGGATCCTCAAGGACGAGGGCATCGCCGCCCACGTGCTGGGGGAGAACCTCCAGGACGGCTTCGCCTCCTCGCAGCGCATCCTGGGCAACCTGGCGGCGTGCGTTTTCGTCGAGGAGCGGCGCATCGAGGAGGCGAGGCGCATCCTGGCGGCGGCGCGCGCTGCCGGCCACCTGTGCGACGACGAGCCGGACGCGGACGGCGCGGGGGATGCGGCTGGCGCGTGAAACGCCCCGGCCTTGGCGGCGCGAGGCGCATGGACGGCGGGGCATTGCGCCGTATGATGGCTTGGGATCGCTCCGAGGAGGTAAGAGCCCATGCGCCGGTTTCGCGTCAGGCCTCTGGCGAGGCTGCCCCTCTTGTCGTTCTGCTGCCTGTTCGCGTGCGTGACGCCGACCCAGTTCGACACCGAGATGAGCGGCCTGCGCCAGGATCTCTCGGACGTCCAGGTCCAGCTCGACCAGGCCGCGCGCCTCAACGAGGAGCTGGAGATCCGGGTCGCGGACCTCCTGCACACCAACGAGCAGCTCCGGGAAGCCGTCGCGGTCCAGCAGGACCTGCTGGCGCGCTTCGAAACCATCGAGCAGGCGCGCGTGCCGGAGATCGCCGCCCAGGTCGCCGCCCAGGAAGGGCGCGTGCAGGAACTCTGCGCCGACCTCGCGACGCTGCGCGAGACCCCTCCCATGCAGGCCCTGGTCAAGGTGGAGAAGGGCCTCTCGGACCTGGCCGGGCAGGTCGCGATCAACCAGCGCCTGGCGAGCAGCAACCGCGACAACCTCGCGGCCGTGAGCCACGCTTTGGAGGTGCATGAGAACGAGTTCAACCGGCAGATGAAGCTGCTCGCCCAGTACATCGAGGAGCAGTTCCTGCCGCTGGCCGAGGGCTTCGTCGCTCACCTCTACCAGGAAAGCCGCAGGATGAGCGTCAGCGCCCAGGAGCTCGAGGAGTTCGCGCGGCGCGTCGATCCCTACAAGTTCACGCACCTGCGTCCGGGGTTCGCTGAAACGGAGAAGGCCGAGAGCCCGGCCGAGGCGGTTCCGGTCAAGGACGAGGATGAGTGATCAGGAGCGCCAGCCGGGCGCCGCCGGCCCCGGCGCGGAGCCCGCGGACCCGCTGATCGGCGAGAAGCTCGGGCCGTACCGCATCGTCTCCCTGATCGGCGCGGGCGGCATGGGCGCGGTCTACCTCGGCGTGGACGAAGCGCTCGAGCGCAAGGCCGCGCTCAAGGTGCTCTCGCTGCTCAGCCCGCGCTGGATGGCGCGCTTCATCGCCGAGGCCCGCCATCAGGCGCGGCTCGACCACCCGAACATCGTCTCGGTCTACGGCGCCGGCTCCGCGTTGGTGCGCGGCATCGAGGTGCACTACATCGCCCTGAAGTTCATCGAGGGCAGCTCGCTGGCCGGCCTCGTGCGCCGCCAGGGGCCCTTCGATCCGGTCCAGGCCACGGAGCTGATCCTCGACGCCGCGCGCGGCCTGAACTACGTGCACTCGGAGGGCTTCATCCACCGCGACGTCAAGCCGAGCAACATCCTGGTCGATCTGGGCGAGCGCGCGCTGATCTCGGACTTCGGCGTCTCGCGCGGCCAGAGCTCGGCCGCGGGCGAGCCGGCGACCGGCGGGGAGTTCCTGGGCACGTGGACCTACGCCGCGCCCGAACAGATCGCCCGCCGTCCCCTGGACGGCCGCTCCGACATCTACTCGCTCGGCGCCACCTACCTGTTCGCGCTCACGGGCGTCGAGCTTCAGGACGAGGGGCCGCGCGGCCCCGACCCGGCGAAGAGGCTCGCCGGTATCGACCCGGCCCTGCCGGCGCCGGTGCGCCACACGCTGACTCGGATGCTGCAGGTCGAGCCGCAGGACCGATTCCCGTCCATGCTGAGCTGCCTCGAGGCGCTCGAACGCGCGCTCGCCGCGCTGAGCGCGGGGGCCGCGGACGGCCAGGCGGCCGAACCGGGCGCGAGCGCCGCGCGCGCGGGCCGCGGCCGGCTTGCGACCGCCGGCAGGATCTTCTCCTGCCTGCTCGCCGCGCTCACGGTCGCGGCCGTCTTTTTCCTCTGGCGCCACGGCGCCGACAGCGCCGGCAGCGACGAGGTGGTCGAGGTCTCTCCCGGGCCGGGGCCGGCCTTCTCCGCCGATGCCGGGCCGGGGCTCCCGAGCGTGGATGCGCCCTTTCCGCTCACCGCAGAGGGCGGCGCCGCCGACCCGGACGCGCGTGCGGCGCCGGAGAGCGCGCAGCCGGCGCCAGCGGCGCCGTCCGGGCCGTCGCCGCTGGCGCTCGAGGTGGCGGACGAGCGCGTGAGCTTCCTCGCCGAGGTCGGTGAAGTGGAGCAGCTGGCGGCCGGCGGAGCAGCGCCGGCCGAGGTGCGGCGGCGCGTGTCCGAGCTGCTCAGCGTGCGCCTCGGCCAGCTGGACCGGCGGGCGTACGAGCAGCGCGACACGGGCGCGGCGCTGGCCCTGGACGAGCTGGCCGACGAGATCGTGCCGCGCCTCGCCGCGGTGCTCGACGGGCTCGTGGTCGGTCCGGTCGAGTCGGGCGGCCTGCTGCTCGAGGTCGACGCCTTTCCGGTCACGATCCTGCAGTTCACCGCCTACCTGATGCATGTCACGCGCTCGGACCCGCGGCGCTCGCTCGCGCCCTTCCTCGTGCCGGCGGAGTTGACGTCCGCGATCTGGGTCGAGTTCCAGAGCCCGCGCCGCTTCCGCCGGCCGCGCTACGACTTCCTCCTCGATCCGGTGGTCGCGTTGAGCCCGCTCGGCATAGACGAGGTGGCGCGATACGCCGGCAAGCGCGTTCCGACCAAGCAGGAGTGGGAGGAGGCCGTGGCCCCGCTGCTCGCCGCGGGCACCATCGCGGGCGCCAGTGCGGGCGACGCACAGGTCAAGGAGCGCGTGATCTGGGACGGGGATTGCTGTTACGCCGCGCTGGAGGAGCAGGGCCCCCTGTTCCAGCAGGAGGTGAACGTGGGCAAGCGCCTGCGGGGGCTGCGGCTGGTGCGCGAGGCGAAGTAGCCGCGCGCGCGGCTCACACTCCCACGATCGCGCCGTCGATCACGTCGATCTCGCGCGCCAGCGGCGCCTTCGGCAGGCCGGGCATGCGCAGCATGTCGCCGGTCAGGACCACGAGGAAGCCGGCGCCGGCGTTGACCTGGACGTTTCGCACCGTCACCTCGAAGGCGGCGGGCCGGCCGCGCACGCGCGGATCATCGGTGAGAGAGCTGTGCGTCTTGGCGATGCACACCGGCAGGTGCTGGTAGCCGAGCCGCTGGATGTCCTCCAGGTCCGCCCGCGCGGCGCTGGTGAAGATCACGGCGTCGGCGCCGTACATCTTCCTGGCGACCGCGAAGATCTTCTCGGGAACGGGGTCGGCGGGCTCGTAGAGGCGCCGCACCGGCTTGGGGCCGGACGCGGCCTCCTGCATGACCAGGCGCGCCAGGTCGACGGCGCCCTCTCCGCCCCTGGCGAAGTGGTCGGCCGCCGCGAACGCGATGTGCCGTTCCTCGCAGCGCGCCCGCACTGCGTCGATCTCCGCTTGCGCGTCGCTGGCGAAGCGGTTGAGTGCGACGATCGGGCGCTGGCCGAAGTGCCCGATGTTCTCGACGTGCTTCTCCAGGTTGGGCAGGCCGCGGCGCACCGCTTCGACGTCGGGGACGAGCAAGCGCTCGCGCGGCACGCCGCCGTGCATCTTCAGGGCGCGCACCGTGGCCACGAGCACCACCGCGGCGGTCTCAAGGCCGGCCGCCTGGCACTTGATGTCGAAGAACTTCTCGGCCCCGAGGTCGAAGCCGAAGCCCGCCTCGGTGATGGCCCAGTCGGCGCAGTGCAGGGCCATGCGCGTGGCGAGCACGCTGTTGCAGCCGTGGGCGATGTTGGCGAAGGGGCCGCCGTGGACGAGCGCCGGCGTGCCCTCGAGCGTTTGCACCAGGTTGGGGCGGATGGCGTCCCGCAGCAGCGCGAGCATGGCGCCCGTGCCCTGCAGCTTGCCGGCCGTGACCGGCTCGCCCGCGTAGGTGAAGGCGACGAGCGTGCGGTCGATGCGCTGGCGCAGATCCTCGAACCCTGAGGCGAGGCAGAGCATGGCCATGACCTCGGAGGCCGCGGTGATGTCGAAGCCCGTCTCGCGGGGCACGCCCTGGCGCGTGCCGCCAAGCCCGACGATGACGTTTCTCAGCGAGCGGTCGTTCATGTCCATGACGCGGCGCCAGAGGATGCGGCGCGGGTCGATGCGCAGCTCGTTGCCGTGGTAGAGGTGGTTGTCGAGCAGGGCGGCGAGCAGGTTGTTGGCCGTGGTGACGGCGTGGAAGTCGCCTGTGAAGTGCAAGTTGATGCGCGCAGCGGGGAGGATCTGGCTGCAGCCGCCGCCCGTGGCGCCGCCCTTCATGCCCATGCACGGCCCGAGCGAGGGCTCGCGCAGGGCGAGGCAGGCCGACTCGCCCAGGCGCTGGAAGGCCTGGCCGAGGCCGATCGTGGTCGTGGTCTTGCCCTCGCCCGCGGGCGTGGGCGTGATGGCCGAGACCAGGATCAAGCGCGGTTCGGCCGGGCGCGCGCGCGGGCGCTCGAGCACGCCGAGATCGACCTTGGCGATCTCGTCGCCGTAGCGGAACAGGTCCCCGTGCTCGAGGCCGAGCAGACCTGCCACCTCGTCGATGGGGCGGGGCGTGACCCTCTGTGCGATCTCCACGTCGGACAACATCGCGGTCTCCTTGGAAGCGGTACAGGATAGGCAAAGGCGCCGCGCGCGCGAGGGCCTGCCCGGGCTCGGTGTGGCGTCGTCCGCAGGGATTCTCCCGGCCATCACGGCCGCCGCGAGGCGAGCTGACGGGATCTTGCCTCTCACGCGTTCAGCGTCAGCGAGCCCCGGCGGCCTGGACCTCGCGCATGCTGATCAGGCCGCGTTTCCGCCAGCCGAGTTCGAGCAGCCAGGTTCTCGCTCGCGCCAGAGGAGGGTCCCCGTCCCTTTCGCTCGGGCCTCGGGGCAGCCGGCCCGCGGTCTCCTTCCAGCCTCCGAACCAGAGCCCGCTCGTGAAGGGATCAAGCAGGGCCTTCCAAAGCCGCGCCGCGTGCCGCCGCGCGTTGTTCAGCACGTAGCACAGGGCGTTTCTCACCTCGCGCGGCGTCCGCAGGATGCGGGCGTGGTAGCGGTCGGCGAACACCCGCCCGTGGCGCTCCCAGAGCCGGTTGAGCGTCTTGGCCAGGCGAATCAGGAGCCCCTGCATGCCCTTTGCCAGCGTCTCGCGGTCCTGCCCGCTTGCGACGCATCCCCGGGCTCCCCAGGCTCAAGCAATCCGCCTGAGAATCGTGAATTCCAGATGAGCCTCTCCTGCGGAGAGGCTCAGGCACGCCGCCGCCGGGCTATGCCCGCCGCTCAGGTCTGCTACTCTGGACGGACGAGGAGCAGCGGCATGGCGCTGAGCGCGTTCGACGACAAGGCGTGTCCGCCGGTGGAACGGACGCTGGAGGAGGCGCTCGGCCGGGCGAGCGGCCTGTGGTGTCGGCTGAAGGACGACCTGCAGGCCGCGTACGGGCCGCTCCTCGAGGAGTGGAGCTTCTCCGGCAAGGCGTATGGATGGTCGTTTCGCCTGAAGCAGAAGAAGCGGGTCCTCGTCTACATGACGCCGTGCCGCGCGCACTTCCTCGCTTCGTTCGCGCTGGGCGAGAAGGCGTGTCTCGCGGCCCACGCGATGGAGCTTCCGGCGTCCCTTCTGGCGATCATCGACGCTGCACCGCAGTACGCCGAGGGGCGGGGAGTGAGGATCCCGGTGCGGAGCAAGCGGGACCTGGAGAACGTGGAGAAGGTGGCGGCGCTCAAGGTCGCGCACTGACGAGGGCCGGCCGCAGCGGCCGCTGGCGGAGAAGGGAGCGCGTCGGCTCGCCGCGCGAGCCAACGCGCTAGACTGCCGCGCGTATGGACTCACCCGTGGCGCCGTTCCTGGAGGATCGAAGATGGGGCGCAGCCTCTTTCTCGCGGCGCTGGCCGCGATCGTGGTCGTGTCCGGCCTTGCTTGCTACACCGCGATGAAGCCCGAGCCGCCCGCTGACCCGGAGGTCCAGGCCTTCCTGGACTCGTACACCGCGGGAATGCTCGATCTCTACTACGAGGCCGAGCAGGCCGGCTGGCTGGCGCAGACCGACGTCTGCGACGAGCACACCGCGGCCCACATCGAGGCGGGGAAGCGGCTCTCCGCGTTCACCGGCGGCGCCGAGAGTATCGAGCGGGCGCGGGCCCTGCTCGCGCGCCGCTCCGCGCTCCCGGAACTGCAGGTGCGCCAGCTCGAGCGGGTGTTGCTCACGGCCGCGGAGAACCCCGGCACCGTCCCCGAGGTCGTGCGCCAGCGCATCGAGGCCGAGGGCAAGCAGAGCCAGACGCTGGACGGCTTCGTCTTCCACATGGAGACCGCCGGCGGCGGGATGAAGGAAGTGACGCCGAACGACATCGACGACGTCCTCAGGAAGTCGACCGACCTCGCCGAGCGCCTGCGCGCCTGGAACGCCTCCAAGGCCGTGGGCCCGGTCCTCAAGGACGGCCTGGTCGCGCTGCGCGGCCTGCGCAACGCGGTGGCGCGCGAGATGGGATACGACAGCTTCTTCGCCCTGCAGGTCGCCGACTACGGCATGACCTCAGCAGAGATGATGGAGATGATGGGGCGCTTCGTCGAGGACATCCGGCCGCTCTACGAGCAGATCCACTGCTACGCCAAGCGGCGCCTGGCCGAGCGCTACGGCCAGCCGGTCCCGAAGCGCATCCCCGCCCACTGGCTCGGCAACCGCTGGGGCCAGGAGTGGCCCGGCCTGGTCGAGGGAGTCGACCTCGACCCTCTCTTCTC
Organism: Planctomycetota bacterium; assembly: GCA_016213895.1. GTDB lineage: Bacteria > Planctomycetota > B15-G4 > B15-G4 > JADJEK01 > JACQZJ01. Next base: position 36,792 of record JACQZJ010000012.1, read on the forward strand.
CGGCAAGAAGCCCGAGGAGCTTGTCCGCTGCGCCGAGGACTTCTACGTGTCCATGGGCCTCCCGGCGCTGCCGCAAGTGTTCTGGGAGAAGTCCGACCTCTACGAGCTGCCGGCGGGCGCGCCGCGCAAGAAGAACACGCACGCCAGCGCCTGGCACCTCGACCTGGGCGCCGACGTGCGCTCGCTCATGAGCGTCAAGTCGGACTTCAACTGGTTCACCACCACGCACCACGAGCTCGGCCACATCTACTACTACCTGTGCTACTCGCGGCCGGAGGTGCCCATCCTGCTCAGGGAGGGCGCGAACCGCGGCTTCCACGAGGGCATCGGCGAGCTGATCTCGCTGGCCGTGTCGCAGCGGCCGTACCTCGAGGACGTGGGGGTGCTCGGCAAGGACGTCGCGATCGACGAGATCCGCTGGCTCTTGAACGACGCCATGACCTCGATCGTGTTCCTGCCGTGGGCCGCGGGCGTGATGACCGGCTTCGAGCACGACCTGTACGAGGAGGACCTGCCGGCGGAGCGCCTGAACGCCCGCTGGTGGGAGCTGGTGGCGCGCTTCCAGGGGATCGACCCGCCCGCGCCGCGCGGCGAGGAGTGGTGCGACGCGGCCACCAAGACGCACATCAACGACGACCCGGGCCAGTACTACGACTACGCCTTCGCCACGGTCCTCAAGTTCCAGTTCCACGACCACGTGGCGCGCGCCATCTTGAAGACCGATCCGCGCAGCGCCAACTACCGGGGCAGCAAGGAAGTGGGGGCATTCCTGCGCTCCATCATGGAGCGCGGCGCCACCCGGGACTGGCGCGAGCTCCTGCGCGAAACGACCGGCCAGGACCTCTCGGGCCGCGCCCTGCTCGACTACTACGCGCCGCTGCTGGCCTGGCTGAAGGAGCAGAACAAGGGCTGCGACGCCTCGTTCTGAGGCGGCGCGGGCGCGCTTCAGGAGCGCGGCGCGCTGGCGGCGATCGCGGTGAGCGCCTCGATCGCGGCGTCCACGTCCTGCTCGGTGTTCGCCGGGCCGATGCTGAAGCGCACCGTGCCGCGCGGGGCCGTGCCCATGTGCTCGTGGATGAGCGGCGCGCACTGCAAGCCGGTGCGCGTGGCGATGCCGTGGTCCACGTCGAGGAGCGAGCCCACGTCCGCGGGATCGCGCCCGCGCACCGTGACGCTCACGACGGGCAGGCGGTCCTCGAGGCCGGTCGCGCCGTGCACGGTCACGCCGTCGATCCGCAGGAACGCCTCCTGCAGGCGCGCCAGCAGCTGCATCTCGTGGGCGTAGATCGCGGCCACGCCCTTCTTCGCCAGGTACTCCTGCGCCAGGTGCAGGCCGATGATGCCGAGCGTGTTGCTCGTGCCCACTTCCAGGCGGTAGGGGTACTCCTCCAGATGGAAGGGGTAGGCCGACTTCACACCGGTTCCCCCGGAGCGCGTGATCTTCACCGTCACTCCCTCGCGCACGTACAGGCCGCCGATGCCGGTGGGGCCGAGGAGCGACTTGTGGCCGGTGAAGGCGAGCGCGTCGATGTGCATGGCCTGCATGTCGATCGGCGCCACGCCCGCGGTCTGCGCCGTGTCGACCACCAGCAGGATGTCGCGCTCGCGGCACAGGCGGCCGATCTCCTGGAGCGGCTGGATGGTGCCGATCACGTTCGAGCCGTGGTTGACCACGGCCAGGCGCGTGTTCTTCCGCAGGTGGCGCTTGAACTCGTCCGGGTCGAGCCGGCAGTCGGCGCCGCACGGCACGAAGTCGCGCGTGATGACGTTGTCCTTCGCCAGGTGGTTCAGCGGCCGGATCACGGAGTTGTGCTCGAGGACCGTGCTGACCACGTGGTCGCCCTCGTTCACCAGCCCGTGGATGAGGATGTTGAGCGCGTCCGAGGCGTTGTGCGCGAAGCACAAGCGGTTGGGGTCGGTGCCGTTGAAGAAGCGCGTGAGCTGCGCGCGCGTGGCGGCAATCAGCTCGCCGCCGACCAGACAGAGATCGAAGCCGGACCGGCCGGGGTTGACGCCGTACTTCTTGTACATGTCCAGCATGCGGTCCATGATCTCGGCGGGCTTCGGGTAGACCGTCGCCGCGTTGTCCAGGTAGATCACGTTCTCGATGCCGGTGGGGATCTGCATCACCTGTTCACCTCGACGGCCCGGGTGCGCGCGGACGGAAAGCGCGCCGCCCGCCGCTGGAGCCGCTCAGTAGGAGTGCGTGCCGAGGACGACCTCGACGCCGAACTTGGCCTTGAGCGTGGCCTTCAGGTCGTCGAAGTCGATCGGGCACTGCGCCGTCTCCATGGCGAGCTTCATGCACGTCGCGAGGTGCACCACCTCGATCTCCCGGCCGAAGTTCTTGAGGATCTCGTTCACCAGCTTCATGCGCGGCACGGTCAGCCCGGGGCAGTCGCCGCAGTGGGTCATGGCCGCGAGGTCGATCGTCTCGTAGCGGGCCAGTTCGCCGTGCTTCTCGTGGATCGCCTTGTGGCACTTGATGCAGGCGACGCACGACTGGTCCTTGATCTTCTTGCAGTAGAGGATCGCGATCCTGGTCATCAGTATCTCCGCGTGGCAGAAGCGGCGGGCGCCTGGTCGGCGCGAGGTCGCAGGAGGTACGAGGATACGCTCCGGGCGCTGCATGGCAAGGCAGGAGAGCCGGGAAACGGGCGCGCCGGCCTGCCGCGCGCGGCTTGCGAAAGCCCTTGCCAACGCGGCCCCGCCACCTAACCTGGTTGCTTCCCGTTCGTTCGGCCGCGCGCCGCTGGAGGATCGCCCATGCCTTGTGGATCGTTCGCCGCCCCCCTGCGCCCGTCCGCTTCCCCGCTTGGGTTCGCGCCGCTCGCCCTGGCCTTCTTCGTCCTTGCCGCGCCGCCCCAGGCCGCGGCCCGAGGCGACGGCAAGGCGGACTGGGTTGGCGGCCGGCCCGACGGGTGCACCACGATCACCGCCGGCAAGAAAGCCACGGCCGACGGCTCGGTCATCACCTCGCACACCTGCGATTCGCACCGCACCTGCTCGTCGCTGGACATCGCTCCGCCGTGCGACTACCCCGCCGGGAGCACGCAGGCCATGCTGCGCCGCCTGGAGGACGACTCCCTCGCCATGCCGGCCTACAAGCGCGACGAGGTCGGCCAGATCCCGCAGGCCGAGCACACCTACGGCTACATCAACACGGCCTACCCGTGCATGAACGACCGCCAGCTCGCCGTCGGGGAGTCGACCTTCGGCGGCCGCGAGGAGCTGCGCTCGGACAAGGGACTGATCGACTGCCAGCAGCTCGTGCAGCTCATGGTGGCGCGCTCTGCCACGGCGCGCGAGGCGATCTGCCTGGCCGGCGAGCTGACTGGCCGCTACGGCTACAGCGACGAGGGCGAGTGCTTGACGATCGCCGACACGAACGAGGTCTGGCATTTCGAGATCGTCGGCCCGGGCAAGGACGAGATCGGCTCGATCTGGGCGGCGCGCCGCGTCCCGGACGAGCACGTGAGCGTCAACGCCAACGCCAGCCGCATCCGCAGCCTCGACCTCGCGGACGCGGACAACTTCATGGCCTCGGCCAACGTCCTCGAGGTGGCGCGCGCGCGGCTGGTGGAGCCCGGAGCAGGGCCCCTTCGAGTTCTGCTACGCCTACGACCCCGCGGGCCGCACCTCGCTCGCCGCGCGCCGCCGCGAGTGGCGCGTGTTCGACCTCCTGGCGCCGTCCCTCAAGCTGAACGCCGAGTCCGAGAACTACCCGTTCTCGATCAAGCCGGACCAGCCGGTCACGGTCGCGAAGCTCGTCACCGTGTTCCAGGACTACTACGAGGGCACGCCGTACAACTTCGTCAAGAACATCACCGACACGGACAAGGACGGCAAGACGGTCATCTCGCCGCTCGCCAATCCCTTCATGCCGTACGACATGAACCGGATCTTCAAGATCAACGCTGGCTGGCAGGAGCTGGGGGAGCGCACCATCGCGCGCTGGTACACCATGTACGCCACCATCACGCAGTCGCGCGGCTGGCTGCCGGACGAGGTCGGCGGCGTGACGTGGCTGGCGCTCGACAACGTGGCGACGTCGATCTACGTGCCGCTCTACTGCTCGATCACCGACCTGCCGCAGTCATACAAGACCTGCGGGCGCGTGACTGGCTTCAGCCGCGACAGCGCCTGGTGGGCCTTCAACCACGCGGGCACGCTGGCGGCGCAACGCTGGGGGGACATGCGGCGCGACGTGGAGGCCGCCTGGCAGCCGCTGCAGCAGGAGCTGTTCGCCGCGCAGCAGGGCGTCGAGGCGGAGGCGCTGGCGCTCCTCGCGCAGGATAAGGCCGCGGCGCGCGCCTTCCTCACGCGCCACGGCTGCGAGTGGGGCGAGAAGGTGGTGGAGCGCTGCTGGAAGCTCGGCGACGAGCTCTGGACCAAGTACGACGAGAAGTTCTAGGCGAAGTCCAAGGGCCGCCCGCGCGTTGCGATACGGTCGAGCTCTCAACTCGCCGTGATCACGATCATCTCCGGCGCGCTGTAGACCTCGAACACCCCGTCATGGTCGAGGTCCTGGGCCACCACGGCGTAGAACACGAGACCGACCAGTCCCGGATCGGCCGGGATCGCGATCTGGAACTGGCCGTGGCCGTTTCTCTCGAGCGCCTGCCGCATGCCGCCGCGCACCGCGAGCCCCCATGAGGCGGGTGGCGGGTTCGCCGTGTCGATCCCCGCCGACTGGCCGTTCGCGTCCACGGCTCCCTCGGGAAGGAGCGACAGGGAAAGCAGCAGCTCGGCCGCGTACTCCGAGTGGTCGGCGGCCACCTCGGCGATGAAGACCTCGCCGATGGCGGTGCTGCCGCCCGGATGAGGGGACACGCCGATCGAAGCGACCGGGAACTTGAAGGGCTGGTTCGGCTGGGTAGGATCCGGAGCCGTGCCCGTGTCGCCGCTCGCGATCACGTCGCCGCTCGTGTACAGCCGTTCCCCGTTCCGCGTCAGGACCCAATTCACCTTGCGGTTAGTGAGGACGGACGTACCGACGACGTAGACAAGCTGGAAGGTCGCGGACTGGCCGGGCCCGATCGCGGCGCCCGTGCTTCCTGCGAAGAAGTGGAAGCCCTCCGAAGACGTCCGCGCTGACCAATTGGCCGGTTGAGCGGTGTAGTGCTCCCCGCAGGGCGGCTTGTCCAGGCTCTGGCCCGCCTTGGGGAGGACATGCACGTCCTTGATGCCCTCGGCCCCGGCCGTGACCGTGAAGGAGTAGGTGGACGTGCCTTCCGACGTTTGCGAGACCGGCTGAGACACGGACTGGGCTTCGGCCGTGCAGGCCAAGGTCGTCGCGACAAGCACCAGGAGACTCATGAAGCGTCGCATGGATCCCTCCGCTATGAGCCGATCGTAACGGCGAGGGGCGGCACGTTGAACACGTCCGGAACGCCGTCGCTGTTCAGGTCGATGGTCGCCACGATGTACAGGGACTTGCCTGCCAGCTCGGGATTCTCCGACAGGACGATCCTCGCCTGCGCCCTGCCGCGGCCGTTCTCGGCGCGCAGGGGCGCGCGCTCCCCCTCGATGCGAACGCGCCACGCCGGCGGCAGTGGAGCGTTGACATCGAGTCCGATGCCGAGAGGGTCCGCTTCTTCGCTTTCGGCGAGGGCGGTCGCCACGTGCAGGTCGTACACCGAGCCCAGCGCCTCGGTGCTGACATCCACGCGGATGACGCCGCCAAGCACGAGGGTGCTGCCCGGATTCACCGCTGCGTTGAGTGAGAGCACCGGGAATTGGAAATCGCCCGTGCCGCCGCCGGGAACGGTGAAGGTGCTCGTCTCGTACGTGAGCGGGTCGTTGGGTTGGATGTTCGGTGTTCCTGTGCTCGTGAAGCGAACCGTGGTGATCTGGGTTCCTGGCGGCTTGTCCTTCGGGTGCTTGACCGTGACGGAGAAGCTGGCGCCGGCCGATACGCCGGCCCCCTCGCTGCCCGCGTGGAACCGGATGCGTTTGCCGTCAACGGTGCGGCTCGCGGACCAGCCGTCGGGAGCGCTCGAACTCGCGATGGCCGGGAAGGCGTTGCCCTTGGGATGGGTCAAGTGGAGGTCCTTGACCGTGTTGCCCTTCGGGTCGATGCTGAACGAGTAGGTGGTGGACGCGCCATCGGCGGACGTCGACTCGCTCATGGAGCTCACGGTCGGGTTGTCGGCAAGCAACGCGCCGGCCAGCACACCCTGAGCGAGCATCAAGAGCGCAGGAGCGAGGAATGGCCTTCTCATGTCCCGGATTCCCGCAGGTGGCGACTCTCTCCCGTCTCCGGCCGCGCCACCTCGGCGGCCGAAAGCCGGCCACGTCCCCTGACGGGACGAGCGGATCGGAGCACTGCAAGCCGCTGCCGTCAAGGGCCCGCGTTCCGCGGTACGGGGCCTGTCCTGACGAGGCGCTAGTCCGGCGGCGCGGCGCGCTCGATCGAGAGGATCTCCAGGCGCTGCACGCCGTGCTCTCCCGAGGCCTCGACCACCTCGCCAACGCTCCTGCCGAGGAAGGCCCGGGCAATGGGCGCGAGGTAGGAGTAGACGCCACGCTCGAGGTCGGCGTCCCAGGGTCCGAGGAAGGTGTAGCTCTGCTCCGCCGCGCTGCCGACCTCGCGCACGCGGATGGTCGTGCCGACGTTGACGCGGTCGGTGCCGATCGACTCGAAGGGGATGGCGCGCGCGCGCCGGATGTCGTCGCCGATCTCGTTCGCCCGCTGCGAGAGGAAGTCGCGTTGCTCGAGCGCGGCGGTGAACTCCGCGTTCTCCGACAGGTCGCCGAATCCGGCCGCGTGGCCAATGGCCTCGCTGTTCTTCAGCATGTCGACGTTGACGATGCGCTGGTACTCGTCCTCGCGCGCCTTGAGGCCGCGCGGGCTGACGTAGATGACGTCTTCCTCCCACAGCTCCTTGCGGCCGAGGATGGCGTCCGCGAACCGCGCCTTGAGCGCCTCCTGCAGCTGATAGCGCGCCACGTCCGTGACGCCTTGGTTGGACGCGAGCGCCTGGTGGAGCTGCACCGCCAGGCCGTCGTCGCACTCGTTGAGCACCAGGTTCATCGCCTGGTACTTGTTGGCGCCGACGGCGACGCGCATCCTGCCGAGCAGGGCGCGCTGCTCCGGGGTGATCTGGTTCTTCGCCGACCTCGCCCAGCGGTCCATGAGGCGCAAGAGCGCCAGCGTGATCGCCACCCGATCGACGGTGCCGGGAGCGGCGTCCAGCGCGCCCGAGGTGGCGGCCTTCCACAGCCAGAACAGCCCGTGGCCGTGGCGGTCGGGCGTCGCCAGGATGAGCTGGATGGCGCGCGCCAGCGCCTCGCCGCGGCCCTCGGCGAGCAGCGTCCGCGCCAGCATGTCGGTCAGCCGGCCCGGCGCGCCCGGGAGCGACTCGGCGTAGGCCGCGGCCCAACCGGCGAAGTTCCGCTCGCGCAGGAAGACCAGTGCGCGGCGGATCAGCTCCTCGTCCTCGAGCAGCGCCGAGGCGTCTCCAAAGCCTCCGGCGCGGGCGAAGAGCGCGTCCAGGCCGGGGAGGGGCGGCGCGTCCGCTCCCATCCTCTGCGCGACCTCGGCGTGCACGGCGGCCGCAAGCAACGCCACCGCGTTGGGCGCGCTCGCGTCGGCGGCGATCCCGGCGAGGAGCTGGGCGCAGTCCTGCAGCAGGGGACCCTGCGGCGCGTGCCCGGCGCCGATCGAGCCGAGGTACTCGACCACCAGGCGGATGCGGTCGAGCGCCGCTGGCGCGGCCGCGATGCGCGCCGTCAGTTCCTCCTCGTGCGTGATCGGCGCGGTACGCAGGATCAGGATGGGCTGCTTGTCGCCGAACACCTGAATCATCGGGTTGCGCTCCACCTGGCCGCGGGCCCGGTTCCACCAGCGCGCGAACGCGGGCCGAGGCACCACGCCGCGCAGGAGGAGCTTCTTCAGGCCCTCCCATTCGAGGCGGCCGCCCATGGCCGCGAGCGCCGACTGCACCAGGCCCGATGGGTCGCTCTCGGCCTTCTCCTTGAGCGCCGCCACGTTGAAGCGCATGAGCGCGCGGAAGTCGTCCTGCTCGAGAAGGGTCAGCTCGGCGGCGGCGGCCGCGGGCGCGAGCGTGCGCTGCGTCGAGCCGTCGCTCAGGACGAAGGCGCCCTGGGCGGGGTCGAAGCTCTCGATGCGTTCCGGTCCGGCGCCCTCCGCCGCAGCGACGTAGGCGCCCGGCTTGAAGCGCAGGCAGCGCCGCAACGCGTCGCGTTCCACCGCGCCGTCCTTCTGGTCGAGGGTGGCGAGCAGGGCCCCCAGCTCGGGCCGGCCCGCGCGGCGGTGGATGGCCGCGGCCTGTGCGCGAACCGAGCGATCCCCGATCGCCAGCCTGACCGCCTCCTCCGCGAACTCGAGCAGCTCCTCGTCCGGGTCCGCGTCCGGAATCTGCTCGAGCAGGCAGGCGAGCAGGGCGCCCGCGGTGTCCGCCGCTCCGGCCCCGGCGAGCAGCGCCGCCGCTTCCCGGCAGTCGGCGAGGTCGATGCGCCCTTCCTCCACGCTCGCCATCCATTGCTCTTCGAGTTCGGCGAAGCGTCCCTCGGCTGCCAGGCTTGCCAGAGAGAAGGGGGGAATCGTGTTCATCGGGCTCGGATCCGGGACCAGTCGTGAAACGGGACAGTCTACGGCACGGAGCGGCGCGACGGAGGAGGAAACTGCGCAGCCGAGCACCACGGACCCCTTGCTTGCGCGGCCGCGAGCCAGGTGATGAGATCGGCTGCGGCGGTGCGGCGCCGGAGGGTCGAGCAACGCGGAGGAGAACGAGTGCGCAGGACGATCACCATCCAGACGCCGGGGCGCGGCATGATCGAGGTGACCGGCAAGGTGCGCGAGGTGGTGCGCGCCTCGGGGATCAGCGAGGGCCTCTGCCACGTCTTCATCCCGCACACCAGCGCCAGCCTCGTCATCCAGGAAAACGCCGATCGCTCGGCGCGGCGCGACCTGGAGGCCTTCTTCGAGCGCATCGCGCCGGACGGCGACCCCGCGTACGAGCATCGCTCCGAGGGGCCGGACGACATGCCCTCGCACGTGCGTTCGGCGCTGACGAGGACGTCCGAGACTATCATCGTCGCCGCGAACGACCTGCTGCTCGGCACGTGGCAGGGGATCTTCCTGTTCGAGCACAGGCGCGCTCCGCACCGCCGGATCTTGGAGATCATGGTCATGGGTGACCGGTGACGGGGGAGGGGGAAGAGGAGAGGAGACGGGAAGAGAGGAGCGTCGCAGCCGTTTCTCCGGGGCCGGGGACGGGTGCGCGCGGTTCGCCGGCGTGAGGGACGTTGCGCGTGAAGCCAACGCGACGTCGCGCAAGCGCCTTGACATGACAAGTCTGCTCGGCTCCAGCGTTCGTGGGGCACGGGCGAACTCGCAAATGACACAGCCTCGCGCAGGAGCGCCGCTCTGCTCGGCCGGACGCGCCTTCGGGAGGTGGTAGACTGCTCACTCGCCGCGCCGGACGATGCGTCGAGAGGTGTCGGATGAAGCCACGCGAGATGCGCTCGGGAGCGCTGGCAGGGTTGCTCGTGCTCGCGTTCCTGGCCGGGCAGGCGCGCGCCACCTGGTCGATCGTGGTCACGGACACGAAGACGGGCGAGGTGGCGGTCGCGTCCGCGACGTGCGTCAACAACCTCGACCTCGAGAAGTACCTGCCGGTGATCCGCGTGGGGCTGGGCGCGGGCGCCGCCCAGGCGCTGATCGACTCGGGCGCCACGAACCGGCAGATCATCTGGACGGAGCTGGGGAACGGCACCGACCCGGCGGTCATCCTCTCGCTCATCCAGGCCGCGGACTCCATGTTCCAGCAGCGCCAGCTCGGGATCGTGGACCTCTTGGCGCGCGCGGTGTCGTTCACCGGCACGCAGACCTCGGCCTGGGCCGGCGGCATGACCGGCACCGCGGGCACGCTCACCTACGCCATCCAGGGGAACATCCTGACCGGCGCCCCGGTCGTCACCGCGGCGCGCGACGCGCTTCTCAACACGAACGGAGACCTGGCCGAGAAGCTCATGGCCGCCATGCTCGCGGCGCAATCCATGGGCGGGGACGGCCGCTGCTCCTGCAGTCCGGCCGCGCCTACGAGCTGCGGCTCGCCGCCGCCGAGCTTCACCAAGTCCGCGCATGTAGGCTTCATGGTGATCGCGCGTGTGGGCGACAGCGACGGCATCTGCGGCAGCGCCGCGGGCTGCGCGAGCGGCTCCTACTACATGGACCTCAATGTCGCGGGCAACCAGACTGGCAAGCCCGATCCGGTGTTCCAACTGCAGGGATTGTTCGCGGCCTGGCGCGCCGCCTGGAGCGGCCGTCCGGATCACGTCAAGTCGCAAGTCACGCTCAGCTCCTCGGTGCTCGACGACAGCGGCGCCGCCACGGCCGACATGCACATCCAGTTGATCGACTGGCAGGGGATCCCACTCACGCAGGGCGGAGCGGTCGTCACGGTCACGCGCGCGAGCGGCCCGGGCGTGGTGGTCATCGGCCCGGCCGTCGACCACGGCAACGGCACGTACAGCGTGCACCTCCAAGGGCGCACCAAGCTCGGGAAGGACCTGCTGCGCGTGGACGTGGACGACGGCCAGGGGCCGGTCACGCTCTATCCGTTCAGCGGGATCGCGGTCGCGCCCGGCGACTTCCTCACGAGCAGCGCCGCGCAGCTCTCCGCGTCGCTCGGCGACGACGCCTCCCTGGCGCTCGCCGCCGGGCCGGGGCTCGCGGACCGGCAGTACCTCGTGCTCGTCTCGGTTTCCGGCACCACGCCGGGGTTCTTCCTGGGGCACGTGTACGTCCCGCTCGTCCTGGACGCGGCCGTCGGCTGGTCGTACGTCCTGTGCAACAGCGCGGTGCTCCAGAACACCTGTGGGCTGCTCGACGGCAGCGGCGCCGCGGCCGCGGCGCTCTCTTTTTCCCCGGGCGACCTGGCGCCGCTCGCGGGCGCGACGCTCTCGCTCTCGGCGCTGGCGCTCGGCCCGGTCGACTGCGCCTCGGACGCGGTCGTGGTGAACGTCGTTCCCTGAGCGCGCGGCGCGCGCTATCCTGGCTTGCTTCCGCTCGCGGCTTGATCGGGCCCCGGATCCACCTGGTTTCCAGGAGCAACTCCACATGAGAACCAGCCTCCTTCCACTCTTCCTGGCGCTCTTGGCGCCGCTCGCCCGGGGCGCCGACGAGTACCAGCTCCACGAGAAGACGCTCGAGAACGGCCTGCACATCGTGACCCTCGAGGACCGCTCTTGCCCGGTGGTCGCCGTGCAGGTCTGGTACCACGTCGGTTCGAAGGACGAGAAGCCGGACCGCACCGGCTTCGCCCACATGTTCGAGCACATGATGTTCCGCGGGACCGACCACCTCGGGCCGGAGGAGCATTTCGAGTACATCCGCGGCGCGGGCGGCGACTGCAACGCCTACACCTCCTTCGATCAGACCGTCTACGTCGAGACCGTGCCCAAGAACCAGCTCGCCATGGTCCTCTGGCTCGAGGCCGAGCGCATGTCCGCGCTCAAGGTGGACGAGGAGGGGTTCGCGGTCGAGCGCTCGGTGGTGGAGGAGGAGCGGCGCCTGGGACAGAACCAGCCCTACGGCACGGTGCTCGAGAAGGTCCTGCCCCAGGTCTACAAGGAGCATCCCTACCGCTGGTCCGTGGTCGGCGACATCGACCACCTGCGCGCCGCGACCTCGGAGGAGCTCCTGCGCTTCTGGGAGACCTACTACGTGCCGAACAACGCCACGCTCGTGGTCGTGGGCGACGTCGAGCACGAGACGGTCGAGGCGGAGGCCGAGCGCGCTTTCGGCTGGATCCCGCGCTGCGCCGACCCGCAGCGCGTCCAGGCGCGCGAGCCGCTGCCGGGCGAGCCGCTGCTTATCGAGATCGAGGAGGAGAAGGGCCCGGTGCCGATCATCGCCGCCGCCTATCGCACCGTGCCGCAGGACCACCCCGACGCGCTGCCGCTCGAGATGCTCATGTCGATCCTCGGCGCCGGGGAGAGCAGCCGCATCTACCGCTCAGTGGTGGACGAGAACGAGAAGTCGGCCATGGCCATGGCCGCGGCCATGGGCCTGGAGCACGACGGCTTCGCCGCCGCCGCCGCGGTGCTGATGCCGTTCGGCGACGCGCAGGAGGCCCTGAAGCTGATCGAGCAGGAGATCGAGCGCATTCGCAGCGAGCCGGTCTCCGAGGCGGAGCTGTCCAAGGCCAAGGCGAACTTCCAGCGCGCGCTCGTCGACGAGTCGCTGACCGTCGAGTCGAAGGCCAGGCAGATCGGCACGGCCTGCCTCTTCCACGGCGGCGCCGGCTACCTGAACAAGCGCGCGGAGCGGATCGAGGCGGTCACGATCGACGAGCTCAGGCGCGTGGCCGAGACCTACCTCGTCCCGGAGCGGCGCATCACGCTGTCCATCAAGCCCACGCTCGGCGGCATGGTGAAGTCGCTCTTCTCCGGCCTCACGGCCAAGCCGAAGGACGAAAAGGGAGAGGCCAAGTCCGACAAGGAGAAGCCCGCCACCTCGACCATGGCCGAGCGCCAGGGTCCCAAGGCCGAGGCCGTGCGTCCCGAGGGCTATCCGGAGGCGGTCCCGGCGGCGCCTCTCCTGGCCGCGCGCGTGCCCATGGACTCGGTGGCGACGATCCTGGACAACGGCCTGCAGGTCGTGGTGGTCGAGAATCACGAGGTGCCGATCGTGGCGATGCGGCTCGGCCTGCTGAACGGCGCCTTCCTCGATCCGCCGGAGAAGCCCGGCTGCGCCGCGCTCGCCTGCCAGATGCTGGCCAAGGGCACGCGCGACAGGTCGGCGCAGGAGCTGGCCGAGGAGCTGGAGACCTTCGCCGTCGAGCTGTCCGCCGGAGCGGAGATGGACTCCGCGTCGGTGCGCGGCAGCGCAGTCACCGGCCAACTCGGCCGCCTGGCGCGCCTGCTGGCCGACGTGGTGAAGAACCCGACCTTCCCGGACAAGGAGTTCCAGAAGCTGCAGAAGCAGGTGCTGACCGGGCTCGCCATCAGCGAGAAGCAGCCTGCCGCCATCGCGGGGCGCGAGTACCAGAAGGCGCTGTTCGACGCGCACTGCTACGCGCGCGACGCCAGCGGTTCGTCGCAGGACGTGAAGAAGCTCACCGCCGCCGACTGCGCCGCCTGGTGGCGGAGCTCCGCGCGCCCGGACCAGGCCATCCTCTACTTCGCCGGCGACGTGACGCCGGAGGTGGCGTTCGAGCTGGCCGAGGCGTTCCTGGGCGACTGGCAGGTCGATGGGGAGGCGCCGCGCGCCGAGGAGGTGAAGGCGCCCGAGGCCGCGGCGAACCGCATCGTGCTGGTCGACCTGCCCGGCTCCATCCAGAGCCAGATCCGCGTCGGGCACATCGGCATCGACCGCCACGACCCGCGCTACCACGTCGGCCGCATCGTGACCCAGGTGTTCGGCGGCGCCTTCAACAGCCGCCTCAACAAGAGCATCCGCGTCGAGAAGGGGCTGACCTACGGCGCGCACGGCGGCCTGCATGCCGGGCGTTTCGCCGGGCAGCTCGACATCTCGACGTTCACCAAGACGGCGACCACGGTCGCGGCCGTCGAGGCGATCCTCGTGGAGATCGAGCGCATGCAGAGCGAGGCGCCCACGGCCAAGGAGCTGGATCAGGCGCGGAGCTACCTCGCCGGCTCGTTCGCCGGCGAGCACGAGACGCCCGCCTCGATCGCCGCCGAGCTGTGGTCGCTCAAGGTCTGCGGCCTGACCACGCGCTTCATCGACGACTACCTCGACACGGTGGTGAAGACCACGGCCGAGGACGTGGTCAAGGTGGCGCGCGAGGTCTTCGACCCGGAGCACCTGCTGATCGTGGTCGCCGGGGACGCGGCGGAGCTGAAGGAAGGCCTGGCCAAGATCGCTCCCGTGACCGTTCTCGACGCCGAGGGCCTGCCGCAGGCGAAGGCCGAGGAGGCGCCGCAGGAGGAGTAGCTCGGCGGCCGCGTCCGGCGCTCACGCCCGGTGCACCTCGACCGAGACGTGCGCCAGGCCGAGGTCGCCGGGCAGGAGCCTCTTGTACTCGTCGGGCGCGAGCGGCTGGGCCGCGACCACGGTGATGATCGCCGCGCGCACGTTCGGGCCGATGGTCCAGACGTGCAGGTCGACGACGCGCGTGCCGGCGAGGCGCTCGATGCTCAGCGCGATCGCGGCGCGCGCCGCCGTCTCGGCCTGGCGGTCGAGCAGCACGCTGCTCGTGCCGCGCAGCAGGCCGAGCGACCAGAAGGCCACGAGCGCGGCGCCGACGATGCCCATGGCCGGGTCCATGAAGTCCAGACCGGCGAACTTGCCGAGCAGCAGGGCGGCGACGGCGAAGAGCGAGGTGAGCGCGTCGGCCAGCACGTGCAGGTAGGCGGCGCGCAGGTTGTGATCGTGCCCGTGCGCCTCACCGCTTCCGCCGCGCCGGCCGGGCGGGTCGAGGATGAGGGCGGAGGCGGCGTTCACCACCAGGCCGGCCGCGGCCACGAGGATGGCCTGGTTGAAGGCGATCGCGACCGGGTGGACCAGGCGCGCGATGCTCTCGAAGGCCATGAGCGCGGCGAAGGCGCCGAGGAGCACGGCGCTGGCGAAGCCGCCGAGCGCGTTGACCTTGCCCGTGCCGAAGCTGAAGCGCTCGTCCCGGGAGCGCTTGCGGGCGTAGACGTAGGCCGCCGCGGTGATGGCGAGCGCCGCGGCGTGCGACGCCATGTGCAGGCCGTCGGCCAGGAGGGCCATCGAACCGAAGGCGGCTCCGGCGATGATCTCGACCACCATCATCGCCGCCGTCAGGGCGATGACGACGAACGTGCGCCTCTCCCCCGCGCGCGGCTCGTCCTGGCCGAAGATGTGTTCGTGGCGCCGGCGCTCGAGTTGGCCGCTGTCCATCGTGCGCCGCTCCTTGCTACTCGCCCGCGGGCGGCCGGACAACGCGCTCCAGCACGACGAAGACACAGGGGTGGGGGTTGTCCTGGTCGGCGTCGCGCGCCTCGCGCGCCACCTCGCGCCATTCCGCGGGATCGAACTCCGGGAAGCGCGTGTCGCCGGAGAACTCGCCTGTCACGTAGGTCAGGTACATGCGGTCGGCGATGGGCAGCGCCTGGCGGTACACGCAGCCGCCGCCGATGAAGAAGACCTCGGCCGCGTCGCCCGCCAGAACGAGCGCCTCCTCGAGCGAATGCGCCACGACGCAGCCCGGGGCCGCGTAGCGCGCATCGTCGCTCAGGACGATGTTGTTGCGGCCGGGCAGGGAGCGGCGCAGCGACTCCCAGGTAGCTTGGCCCATGATCACCGGCTTGCCCATGGTGAGGGCCTTGAAGCGCGCGAGGTCCGCCGGCAGGCGCCAGGGCAGGCGGCCGCCGCGGCCGATCACGCGGTCCGGGCCAATGGCGGCAATGAGCGCGATCACACGGAGACCGGCGCCTTGATTGCGGGATGGCACTGGTACCCTTCCAGGGCGAAGTCCTGGTAGCGGAAGTCGAAGATCGAGCGCACCGCGGGGTTCAAGCGCATGCGCGGCAGCGGGAACGGCTCGCGCGCGAGCTGCAGGTCGACCTGCCGCAGGTGATTGCGGTAGATGTGCACGTCGCCGAAGCTGTGGACGAACTCGCCGGGCGCCAGGCCGGTCACCTGCGCGGCCATGAGCGTGAGCAGCGCGTACGAGGCGATGTTGAAGGGCACTCCGAGGAAGACGTCGGCGCTGCGCTGGTAGAGCTGGCAGGAGAGCCTGTCGCCCGCCACGTAGAACTGGAAGAGCAGGTGGCAGGGCGGGAGCGCCATGCGCTCGATGTCGGACACGTGCCAGGCCGAGACGATCAGTCGGCGCGAGTCCGGCTGCGTCTTGATCTGCTCGATCACCTGCGCGATCTGGTCCGTGGTCGTGCCGTCCGGATTGGCCCAGGAGCGCCACTGCTTGCCGTAGACCGGCCCGAGGTCGCCGTTCGCGTCGGCCCACTCGTCCCAGATGGTGACGCCCTGCTCGCGCAGCGCGCGCGCGTTCGTCTCCCCGCTGAGCATCCAGAGCAGCTCGTGGATGATGGACTTGAGGTGGACCTTCTTGGTGGTGACGAGCGGGAAGCCCTGCGCCAGGTCGAAGCGCAGCTGCCGGCCGAAGACGCTCTGCGTCCCGGTACCGGTGCGGTCGTCCTTCAGCACGCCCGTCGCGCGGATGTCGCGCAGCAGGTCCAGGTAGGGTCTCATCGCGCTTTCGTCTCCAGCGCCGGCAGATCCTATAGCCGCGCCGCGGCTAGCGCGACTCGTCCTCTTCTTCCTCCTGGAAGCCGTACTCGAGCCGGTGCGGCGGCGGGTCGCCGCCTTGCCCCTTCAGGTAGTGCTCGAACCAGCCGAGCAGGCGCAAGCTGCAGTCGTAGCGCGCCGCCGCCTTGCGGTTGCCGTGTCCTTCCCCGGGGTAGCGCACCAGCCGCACCGGCGCCTGGCCGTGCGCCTTGAGGTAGCGGTGCATCTCCAGTGACTGCGACGGGTCGACGCGCGTGTCCTCGGTGCCGCCCAGGATCAGGAGCGGAGTCCTGGCCTGCTGGGCGTGGAAGATCGGGCTGCGCTCGAGGAAGAAGCGCCAGTCGTCCCAGGGGTTCTTCCTGGCGTGCACCAGGAGCATCTCCTGCGGCACGTCGGTCCCGCCGAACTTGGAGATCTGATCGCTGATGCCGACGAACATGACGCCGGCGGCGAAGCGCTCGCTGTAGCGCGTGCAGCACCAGGCCGTGGCCAGGCCGCCGTACGACCCGCCGGTGATGCCGACGCGCTCCGGGTCGGCCAGGCCGATCCCGACCAGGTGGTCGACCGCGTCGATGACGTCGTCGAACTCCGCGCCGCAGTAGTCCGCCTGGCCCATCTTCGAGAAGGCCACGCCGCGGCCAGTGCTGCCGCGGTAGTTGGGGTTGAAGACGGCGAAGCCCCGAGCCGCGGCCGCCTGGCCCGGATCGGCGTAGCGCGTCAGCCAGCCGTTCGCGCAGTGCGCTTCGGGCCCGCCGTGCACGCTGACGATGAGCGGGTAGCGCCGGCCCGGTTCCTCGTCCAGAGGATGGATGAGGATGCCCTCGAGCTCCAGGCCGTCGCGCGCCGCGTAGCGCACTACTTCCTGGGGCGCGAGACGCAGCTCGTCGAGCCACGGGTTGCTGTTGGTCAGGCGCCGGCCGCCGCGCGCACCGCGGCTCATGGCGTACACCTCGGCCGGGTGCTGGGGGCCGTCAGAGCGCACCGCCCCGGCCGCGCCGTCCCGCGCGAGCGAGAGGCCGCTCATGACCGCGCGGCCCGCGGGGATGATCGCGTTGCGATTCGCGCCGTCTCGGCCGATCTCCTCGAGCGAGGTGGACGTGCCCTGGTCGGCGAGGAAGGCGAGCACCTCGCCGTCCTTCCAGGCCACGCTGGTGACGTGCCCCATGAGATCGGGGATGAGGTCGCGCGTGGCGCCCGAGGCGAGATCCGTCACCGTGAGCCGGCCTTCCTGCGGGTCATTGCGGTCCGCGGCTGAGATCAGCGCGAGATGGGCGCCGTCCGGGCTGAACGCCGCCTGGCCGATCTTGCCCGGGGTGTCGATGCAAAGGAGGACGGCGCCGCTCTCGGCGTCGACGATGTGCACCTTGCGGTTCATGTAGGCGTCGTCGGAAGACGGCGTGGGCGCGAGAGCCACGGCCAGGCAATCGCCCGCCGGGCTCCAGTGCAGTTCAGACGCGCTCCCCTCGAGGTCGAGCCGCCGCGGCGCGCTCTCCTCGCCGCCGAGGGCCGCGATCCAGGCGCGGACGGGATCGAAGACCTCCTCGAAGACCTGCGCGTCGAAGCCCTTCTTCGCCAGCTTCTCGCGCTCGGGATCGGGTTTCTCCGCGGCGAGGAAGGCGACGCGCGCGCCGTCCGGGCTCCACGAGTAGGCCGAGATCGCGGTCTCGTGCGCCAGCACGCGCCGCGCCTCGCCGCCGCTCCTGGAGATGACGTACAGGCAGCGCTGCTCGTCCGAGCCGCGCTTGGCCAGGAACGAGATGCCCGTCCCGTCCGGCGTCCAGTCCACGGCGCCGACGTCGACCTCGCCCGTGACGAAGGGGCGCGCGCGGCCCTCGCGGTCGACCACGTGCAGCTCCACCCAGGCCGGGCCGTTCTCGTCCTCGCGCGGCACGCGCGGCACGAACAGCGTGTAGGCCACGAGGCCGCCGTCCGGGGAGATGGCGACCGAGGCGACGGCCCGCAGGCGCGCCACGTGCTCCGGCGTGAGCACGCCGTCTCCGGCCGCGGCCGCGGGCGCCGCCGCGATTCCCAGCAGGAGGGCCAGGACGGTCTGCATGGTTCTGCTCATGGCTTGCTCGTTCCTTCGCGAGAGGGCAAGGGAGGTTTCGAGACCCAGGAGGATCCCGATCCTACGCGCGCGGGTCAACTGCGTTGGAGCGGCGTCCTGGCCGGCCGGCTCGCTACCAGAGCAGCTTGGCGGCGCTGGCGGAGAGGACCGCGATCAGCAGCCAGCGGATCCAGACGTTCGCGCTCGGGCTGCGGCTGGCGAAGCGGGCGGCGAGGAACGCGCCGCAGCACTGCCCGGCCGCCATGGTCAAGCCGACGCCCCAGGCCACCTGGTCATGGACGATGAAGACCGGGAAGGCGGGGATCGTGAAGAGGAGCACGAGCAGGTTCTTGACGCCGTTGGCGCGCGCCAGGCCGAAGCCGGCGTTCAGCACCAGGCCCGCCAGCAGGAACAGCCCGACTCCGGCCTGGATGAACCCGCCGTACACGCCGATGGCGAAGAAGACCACGAGCGTCGCCATGCGCTGGCGCACCGCCGGAGGGCCCGGGCGCTCCCTCAACCAGCGGTCCGGGCGCAGGGCGACCATCGCCAGCATGAGCAGCATGAGCACGGCGATCGCGGTGTCCATGACCCGGTGGTCGAGGCGCACGGCGATGAGCGCCCCGGCCACGGCGCCCGCGGCTGAGGGGAAGATCAGCCAGCCGATGCCGCGGAAGGAGAGCTTCCCCTCGGCGCGGAAGGTCCCCACCGACACGATCGCTGCCAGCAGGATGCCGACGCGGTTCGTGCCGTTCGCGACCTGCGACGGCAGCCCCATGAAGATCAGCGCCGGCAGGGTGATGAACGACCCGCTCCCGGCGAGGGTGTTGATCACGCCGGCGACCAGCCCGGCCAGGACCGCGACCAGGATCTCCATGAGCAGGGATGTTAGCCGGACGCGGCCGCGCTCATCGCGCCACTCGGTCTTTGCTCCGGCGGCCGCCCGGGTTTACCTTGGTGCGACTCGTCCTTCGGCAACTTCGCCCGGTCATCGAGGAGCAGCCTTGGAGTTCCAGCAGACGAGCCTTCCCGGCGTCATCGTCATCGTGCCGCGCGTGTTCGAGGACGCGCGCGGCTTCTTCCTCGAGAGCTACCAGGCGGCCCGCTTCGCCGCGGCCGGCATCCGCGCGCCGTTCGTGCAGGACAACCACTCACGCTCGCTGCGCGGGACCCTGCGCGGCCTGCACGCCCAGCACCGCCGGCCGCAGGGCAAGCTGGTGCGGGCGGTGCGCGGGGAGGTGTTCGACGTGGCCGTGGACGCGCGCAAGGGCTCGCCCACCTTCGGTCGCTGGCTTGGCGAGCGGCTTTCCGAGTCGAACCGCAAGCTGATCTACGTCCCCCCGGGCTTCATCCACGGCTTCTGCGTGCTCTCGGAGAGCGCCGAGGTGGAGTACAAGTGCACGGACTACTACGACCCCGGAGGCGAGCTGACGGTCATCTGGAACGACCCGGACATCGGCGTGGCCTGGCCCATCGCCGACCCGGAGCTGTCGGCCAAGGACCGCGCGGGCAAGCGGCTCCGCGAGCAGATGAACCTGCTGATGGAGTATCAGGCCGACTGAGCCGTGGCGCGCCCTTCGTACTCGATGCTCAGGACCGCGCCGCCCTGGACGGGAGAGGCCAGCCCGGCGAGCGTGCGGATGTCCCGGCCGTCGAGGAGGACGCGCGCCAGCCCGTTCAGGCCGCCCTTGCCGTCCGCCAGCCAGTCCATGAGCGCGCCGTAAGTGCCGTACAGACTGGCCAGGGCCTCGCCCACGGTGGTGCCGCCGGCCTGCACCTCGCTGCGGCCGCCCGTGTACCTGCGGAGCACGCTCGGTATGCGGATCCTGATGTTGCGCATGAGTTGCTCTCTCTTGATGCGCTCTCGGCGCCCCTGATCGGAAGGTGGCGTTTCCGACCCATCAACGGATACCCCAGGTTTCGCCGCAGTCAACCGACTTGTGCGGGTCGCCCTGTAGGTCGTGCGCGGCGGGGGGCAAGTGGTGCGCGCCGGCGCCGCTCCCTCTATCCTGGGCGCGGAGGTGCCGGATGATCAGGCTGGCGGGCATGGCCCTTTGCTTCCTCTTGCAGGCGAGTGACGCTGGGGCGGAGCAGGACCTGCAGGCGCTCTTCGAAGAGAAGGCAACGGCCGAGGACCTGGCGGCCGTCGACGAGCTGTTTCGCGCGCGGCCCTACGAGGTGATCTACCTGGTAGACGGCTAACTGGAGAGCTGGCTGGCCCAGGACGAGACCCCGCCCGGCGAGCGGGCCGCCGACCCGAAGCGGCTTCTTGAGCTGGCCCGGCTCGCGGCGGAGCGGGCGGACCGCGTGTTTTCTTCCGACTCCTTCAGCCGTTACGCCGCGGCCTGGCGCGGCTGGAGCGCTGAGGAGCGTGCCGGTTTCAGGCAGGGGCGCGACGCCTTCCTGCGCGGCCGGGAGGCGCAGAAGGAGAAGCGCTACGACGAGGCGCGGGAGGCGTACGCGGCGGCGCTCGCCGCGGCCGAGCCGCTCGGCGACCTGATCGGGGTGGCTCAGGCCGAGCAGGCCCTCGGCGACCTGGCCGTGGGCGCCGGGCGCCTGGAGGAGGCGGTGCAGCGCCACGAGCGCGCGCGCGACATTTTCGCCGCCCTGCGCCACCAGGCCATGCTCAGGAGCTGCCGCGCGCTCGGTTTCGTGCACGAGAAGCTCGGCGATCTCGCCGCGGCGCGGATCAACCTCGAGCGCATGCTGGAGGCCGCGCGCGAGGCCCGACACGACTCGGACACGCTCGCCGTGCGCGCCACCCTGGCCCGCCTGTGCCGCGAGCTGGGAGACGAGGAAGCGGCCGAGGGCTACGAGCGCGAGGAGGAAGAGACCGAGAAAGGGGAGTAGCCTCAGGCAGCAGAGAGGTTCGAGCGGCGCGCGGGGACGGTCGCTAGATCCCCCCGAGGCTCTCGACCACCTTCTGCAGCTCCGCGCTGAGCTCCTGCAGGCGGCGGCGCTCGGTCTCGACGATGTTCGCCGGCGCGCGCGCGCGGAAGTTCTCGTTGGCGAGCTTGGCCTCGATGCCGCGCACCTGCTTCTCGAGGCTCGCGCGCTGCTTTTCCAGGCGCTGCTTTTCCTGCTCCGGGTCGACCAGGCCGGCGACGTGCACCTCGATCGCGCCGCTGACGCTCGTCGCGGCCAGGGCGGGCTTCTCAGGCTCTTCGGCGACCTCGAGCCGACAGAGGCGCGCCAGATGCATGACCTGCGGCCGCAGGTCGTCGAGGAAGGCGCGCGTCCTGCCGCCGGCCTTGACCCAGGCCTCGAGTTCGCGCTGCGGCGACACGCCGTGGCGGGCGCGCAGGTTGCGGATGGCGCGCACCGTGTCCTGGAGCTGCGCGAAGTCCTGCTCGAGCTCGCGGTCGTGGTCGCTCGCGCGCGCCACCGGCCAGGCAGCTGCGGCCAGCAGGCCGCCGCAAGGAAGCGGCGCCTCGACGCCGCGCTGCGGCGCGAGGCGGGCCAGGCGCTCCCAGAGGGCCTCGCTGATGAACGGCACGAAGGGGTGGAGGAGGCGCAGGGCCTGGTCCACGACGAACGCCAGCACCTGTCCCGCGACCTCGCGGGCGCCTGCGTCGCGCATGCGCGGCTTGATGATCTCGAGGTACCAGTCGCACAGCTCGTTCCAGAAGAACTCGCGCGCCTCGGCGAGCGCGGCCGAGGGGCAGTACTTCTCGAGCTGGCGCGTCACGGCGGCGGTCGCGCGCGCGAGGCGCGACAGGATCCAGCGATCCTCCGGCAAGAGGTCGGCGCGGCCGAGCGGGCGGAATCCCTGGCCCTCGAGGTTCATGAGCGCGAAGCGCGCGGCGTTCCACAGCTTGTTGCAGAAGTTGCGGCCGACCTCGAAGCGGTCCGAGATCAGCTCGGCCTGCGGCAGATCGGGCAGGGTGCCGAGGACGTCGAACTCCCGGCCGGTCTCGGGGCAGAGGTAGGTGAAGACCGTGCGGCCGTGCCGGGCTTTCGCCAGCTCCACGGGCTTGCCGGTGAAGGGCGAGATCGCCTGCACCGGCAGGCGGATGTCCTGCGTGCCGGTCTGCATGTCGCAGAGCACGTAGCGCATGGCGTCGGCGCCGTAGCGCTTGATGATGTCCACCGGGTCGATGCCGTTCCCCTTCGACTTCGACATGCGCTCGCCCTTGCCGTCCAGGATGTTGGCGTGGATGAAGGTCTCGGTGAACGGCAGGTCGCCCAGGCAGTAGAGGCCGAGGATGGCCATGCGCGCCACCCACAGCGTGATGATGTCGCGTCCCGTGACCAGACACGAACCCGGGTAGTAGAAGCGCAGGCTGCTTCGTGCGCCGCCGCCGAGCGGCCGCTGCCCAGCGCCGATGGGGGCGGTTTCCGGGTCGGGCCAGCCGAGCGTGGAGAAGGGCCAGAGCGCCGAGCTGAACCAGGTGTCGAGCACGCCCTCGTCGCGCGTCAAGCCGGCGGCCTCGAGCGCGGCGGCGTGGCGCTCCTCGGCCGCCACGTCCTGCAGGCAGACCTGGATCTCGAGCGGCCCGCGCGCGGGATTGGCGGCGAACGCGGCGCGCGCCTCGTCCAGGGTCATCTGGCCGCCCTCCGCGTCGGCGGCGCGGCAGCAGGCCTCCTCCGTGCAGGCCTCGGCCAGGGCCGCGGCGACGCGCGCCAGCGTGTCTTCACCGGCGGCGGCGGACCAGATCGGGATGCGGTGACCCCACCAGAGCTGGCGGCTGATGCACCAGTCGCGCTTCTCGGCGAGCCAGTCGACGTACGTCGCCCGGTAGCGCTCGGGATCGGGGTGGAACTCGAGCATGCGGCCGGTGGGGGAGCGCCACGATCCGCTCGCGGCGTCGATGGCGGCCTGGGCCAGCCCAAGGCCGCGGAACTCGTTCTCGGTGCCGCGGCCGAAGACCACGCCGCCCGGCACGTCGCCCATGCGGATGAACCACTGGCGCGAGAGGAAGGGCTCGATGACGGTCTTGGAGCGGTCGGAGACGCCCAGCTCGTACTCGCGTTCCTCGAAGGCCTCGAGCAGGCCGCGGCGCTCGAGGTCGGCCACGACCCGCTTGCGGGCCTGGAAGCGGTCCACGCCCTGGTAGGCCCCGGCGTTCTCGTTCAGCGTGCCGTCCGGGTTGAGGATGTTGATGATGGCGATGCGCTCGCGGTGGCGCGTCCAGACCTCGTAGTCGTTCGGATCGTGGGCCGGAGTGATCTTCACGCAGCCCGAACCGAGCTCAGGCCTGGCCCACTCGTCCAGGATGAGCGGGATCTCCCGCTCCACCAGCGGCAAGAGGACCCTGCGGCCCGCGCGCGCCATGCGGCCGAGCTGCTCCAGGCGCGGCAGGAGCGACGCCGCGCGCTCCTTGACTTGATCGAGCTCCTGCTCGAGAGCGGGCCGCTCCTTCGCCGGCGCCTGGGCGATCCTCTCGGCGAGCTTGCAGGCCGCCTGCTCGAGCGCCGCGCCGGGCGCCGGGTGGACCGCGACCGCCGTGTCGCCGAGCATGGTCTCTGGACGGGTGGTGGCCACCACGACGTACGCTGGCTCGCCCTCCTCGGGATCGATCACCGGATAGCGCAGGTGCCAGAAGCCGCCTTGCCTGGTCTCGCGCACGACCTCGTCGTCCGATACCGCGGTCTGCAGCATGCAGTCCCAGTTCACCAGCCGGTTTCCCCGGCAGACGAGGCCGTCGCGGAACAGCCGGAAGAACGCCTCGCGCACCGCGCGCGTGCACACCGCGTCCATGGTGAAGCGCTGGCGCCCCCAGTCGCAGGAGCAGCCCATGGACTGCTGCTGCAGGGCGATGCGCGTCTGGTACTGGTCCTTCCATTCCCAGATGCGCCGCACCAGGGCTTCGCGACCGATGTCGTGGCGCGTCTTTCCTTCCAGCTCGAAGAGGCGCTTCTCGACCACCGCCTGCGTGGCGATCCCCGCGTGGTCGGTGCCCGGCTGCCACAGCGTGTTGTCGCCGCGCATGCGGTGCCAGCGCACGAGCATGTCCTGCATCACGTTGTCCATGGCGTGCCCCATGTGCAGGGCGCCGGTCACGTTCGGCAGGGGCATCATCACGACATAGCGGCCAGCGCGGTCGTCGGGCAGCGCGGCGAAGACGCCGTTCTCCATCCAGCGCTGGTAGATCTCTCCCTCGATCGCGGAAGGGGCGTACTGGGTCGGAATATCGCTCGACATGTGGCTGGATCCCCGGCGCTTCGCCGGCGGCAAAGCGGACACGTTACACCATCGCCGCGCCGCAAACGAGCGCTGCGCCAGATGACGCGGTTCGATGCGACGGGCGCTGCGCCCGCGTCGCTTCCATCTCCGCCGAGCCGCTCCCCGTGCGCCGTGCACGCGATGCACCGGGAGTCGCGATCCGGCCCCGGACCCCGGGGAAGCGGCTGCGACGCCGCTCCAACCGCGCGTCCTCACGCGCTGCACTCATTCCGGGGCGGGAGCGGGCTCCGGCCCGCGAGCGCCCACCGCAAGCATGTTGAACCGGAGCGGCCCGCCTTGACCGCGGCCTCGGGACGGCGCGTTTGTCGAGCGGAGCGGCGTTTCCCCGGAGCAGGGAGCGGCCGCGACGACGTTCCACCACACCCCGCGTACCTTCACCGCACCG
>JACQZJ010000018.1:0-10109 GCA_016213895.1 Planctomycetota bacterium
CTCCGCGAGGTGGCGGCGGAGATCCCGCTGGTGCTGCGCGTCGTGTCCGCGGGGCGGCCGCGCCTGGCGGGCGTGCCGCTCGAGGCGGTCGCCTGGTCGCGGCAGGGCGAAGCCGCGGAGATCGCCCGCTTCGACGTCGGCGTCATGCCCCTGCCGGACGACGAGTGGTCGCGCGGCAAGTGCGCCCTGAAGATCCTGCAGTGCTTCGCGGCCGGCGTCCCGGTCGTGGCGTCGCCCGTGGGAATGAACGCCGATCTCATCGAGGACGATCGCAACGGACTGCTCGCCGCGAGCGCGGCGGACTGGGCGCGGCAGGTGCGGCGGCTGGCGCTCGATCCCCAGCTCAGGCTGCGGCTTGGGCGGGAAGGAAGGCGCACGCTGGAGAAGGGCTTCTCCATGAGCGACTGGGCGCCGAGGATCGCGGCGCTGTGGCAGGAAGTCGCACGGCGCGGCGCGGCTGGCCGGAAGCGATTCACCACCGGTGGGGTTTCATGACCTTCTTCCCTTCCCGGCGATCGGCCGCAGGGCGCCCGCGAAGCGGGCGCTCCGCCGGCTGCATCGCCGCTCCTACCCAACTTTCGGGTTTACAAGCGCGTTACGGCCAAGCCAGGGGCCTCGGGCGACAATGCCGCACGAGGCCCCGCTGTCGTCAAGTTGGTAGCCCCAACGGGATTCGAACCCGTGTCTGATGGCTGAGAACCACCTATCCTGGACCAGGCTAGACTATGGGGCCTTGGAGGCGCAGATGATCATGACGAACGCGCGCGGTGTCAAGGGGCGCCACGGCAAGCGTCGAAAGTTCCTGGCCGGGCCGGCGCGGCGCCCGCCCTGCGCGGCTCCCGCGGAAACGGGCGGCGCGAGCGCAGAAACAGCCGCGGGCGCGCTCGCTTCGGGACCGCTGCCGTGAAATACGTCGCCCTCCTCGTCCTGCTCGGCACGCTCCTCGCGGTCGGCTACATGATGTTCGTCCCCTCGGACGAAGACGCGACCGGAGCGAACGATGCCAGCGTCGGCCCGCAGGCAGAGCCCGCTGACGCCGCGAGCGGCGAGAGCAGGCCGCCGCGCCGCAGCGAGCCGGACGTCAGCCCGCCTCCCGCGCCGGAGCCGCCCGCATTCACGGAAGAGACCGGACCGCAGGACACCACGCTCCGCGGCGCCGTGCTCTCGCCCGCCGGCAACCCGGTGCGCGAGGCGCTCGTGACCCTCTACAAGGCATCCGGGACGCAAGGCCTCCGCGGCGGCGACCTGGTGCGGGTCAAGGAGCCGGTCTTGACGCACGCCAACGGCGAGTTCGAGATCGCGGGCATCAGCGGTGGCAAGGGGTACGCCGTGAAGGTGGAGCACGGAGCCTACGCCCAGACGCTGCGGCGCGACATCGTGGTCGAGAAGCACCGCGCCAACGAGATCGAGGACATCTGCCTGAGCAGCGGCGTCGCCATCCACGGCGTGGTCGCGCGCAAGTCCGGCGCCGGGGTCGCGGGGGCGAAAGTCGCGGTCTTCAGCCTCGTCGAGCCCTCCAACGATCCGGTGCGCCAAGTCATCACCGGCGAGGACGGCCTCTACCGGCTCGAGGGTCTGACGCCGGGCGTGTTCGACCTGGCGGTCTCGGCCGAGGGGCTCGAGTCGCAGCGCTCTGGGCCCGTGCACGTGCTGGCGGCTCCGGCCGTGGAGAAGCGGGATTTCGTGCTCGGCGAGGCCCGCTCCATCAAGGGGCGCATCGTGGCGCCCGGCGGCGAAGGGGTCGCGGGCGCCGTGGTGCGGGCGCATCTGCAGCGCGGAGCGCACCCAAGCAGCGGCCAGGCGGCGAGCTCCGCGGACGGCACCTTCGAGATCGGCGGCCTGGCCGAGGGAAGCTACCGGGTCGAGGTCAGCCGCAAGGGCTACGCGCCGGATTCCCGCCTCGGCGTCGCCGCGGACGGCGCGCCGCTGCGCATCTGCCTGATCCCCACGGCCGGGGTCACCGGCTTCGTGGTCAGCAGCGCGGACCGCAACCCCGTGAAGTCTTTCGGGCTCATGCTCTGGAAGCTCGACAAGGACGACCGCCGCAACATGCTGGTCGGCGAGATGCGCCTGTTCTCCTCCGAGGACGGCTCCTTCACGATCGAGGACGTCGCCGCGGGGAGCTACCAGCTCCAGGCCTACGCCAAGGGCCTGGCCCCGGCGTTCAGCAAGCCCTTCGCCGTGCGCGACGTGTACGTGCACGGCGTGCGCATCCGCCTCGACCCGGGCGCGAGCATCAAGGGGACGGTGGTCGATTCCGCGAACCAGCCGTTCGCGGGCGCCACGGTGCGCCTGCTGGACAACGCCTTCCGCGAGCTTCCGGTCTCGCACCTCCTCTACGACAAGTACACCAAGCTGGGCAAGACGCAGTCGGACGAACAGGGCGCCTTCGTCTTCGACTCGCTCGCGCCGGGAACCTACCAGGTGCAGGTGAGCGCCGCGGACAGGCTGACCCAGTCGCAGAGGGACATCGTGGTCAAGCCCAGGGCAGAAACCACCTGCGGGCCGTTCGTCCTGAGCGAGGGAGGCCATCTCACCGGCACGGTCCTCGACGCGCGCCAGGTGCCCTCGAAGGGGGCCAAGGTCTCGCTCCTCTCCGACGAGGAGGGCCTGCTCAAGGAGGTGCGCACCAACGAGGCCGGCGAGTTCAGCATGCGCAACCTCGCGCCCGGCAGCTACAAGCTGGCCGCGCTCCCCGGCCTCTCGGGGGACAATCCCGGCACCGTCGTCATCGCCGCGATCACTTCCATGAAGGCGGCGATCCAGGTCACGGTCATCGAGGGCCAGACCGTGCCCGTGACCATCTACCTGCAGACCTGAAGAGCGCCCCGCGCGGCGCGGCGGCCCGCTCCTTCCTCGCTCCCTCAGACGGGACGGCGGCCGCGCGCGCGGCGCCTGGCCTGGCGCACCTCGTCCACCGCCACCTCGCAGCCCTTCGAGAGGATGGGGTCCGCGCCCCGCGCGTAGGGAACCACGAAGTCGACCTCGTGGTCCGGCGGCACGCCCACGCCCTCGAGGCTCACGCCCCCCACCGGGACCGCGACGGCCGCCAGCTCGAGATAGGAGCCGTCGGGCAAGGCGTGGAAGACGGCTCCCAGCACGGCGCCCTCGGTCCGCTGCCCCACCAGCTTGCCGAGCCCGGCGGCGCGGAACTGGTACGCGAGGATCTCCTTCGCGCTGCGCGAGCGCTCGTCGGCGAGCAGCACCACCGGCTTGGTCCAGAGCGGCGCGCCCCGCTCCCCCCTGAGCTGCTGCCGGAAGCTCTGTCTGCCGCGGAAGGCGTCCAGGATCTGCGTGGCCACCTGCGCGTAGCCGCCGCGGCCGCGCACGTCGAGCACCAGGGCGTCGCAGCGCGCCAGCGGCCCCTGCAGGGCATCGCGCAGGACTTGCGTCACTCCTTCGGAACAGAACCAGATGTGCAGCGTGCCGATGCTCACGCCGTCCTGCTCCAGCACCGCAACGCTGTTCCGCGCCGCGTCGACCGCGTTCATGCTGGCCGGCTCCAGGAGGAGGCGCTGCCGCGTGTCGCCGTCAGGATGCGGCTGTACGGTCAGCGCCAGCCTCCCGCCCGCCTCCGCCCTGAGGAAGAAGAGCGGCGCCCCCGGCAATCCCGGGTCGTAGCCGGCGTCGAGGAGGAAGCGGCTCTGCGCCACGGGGATCCCGTCGACCTCGACGATCCGATCCCCCACGCGCAGGCCCGCTCTCGCGCCGGGACCTCCCTCGTACAAGGCGCGCACGAAGACGCGGCCGGGAAGGGACTCCTCGAGCAGCACGCCGAAGGTGAGGCAGCGCCGGTTGCTCAGCTCGCAGGCCATGCCCTGGAAGACCGCGGCATCGATGATCGTGGTGTGGGACGCTTCCAGCTCCGCGAGCATGCCGAGCAGCAAGGACCTGACCTGGGCACGAGCGCCGCACCGTGTTCCACACCGCGTCGAACGTCTTGAGCGAGGACTCGGCCGTGCGCGCGTCCTGCGCGGCGAGAAGGAAGGCGAGGAGCAGCACGATGATGCGGGCGAGGCGAACCACGTTGTTCTCCACGGAAGGAGACCGGCGGCGCCGCGCCGGTCCTGGCGGCGCTGATGATAACGGCGCGCGCACGCCGCTGTTGGACGGGAAGCGCGGAAGCGGAGCGCCTGGCCCGCCGCGCGGCGCGCCCGCGCCCCGCTTGCGGCCGCGCCGCGAAGGGATACAGTTCCGTGCTATCTCGATCCGATGGAAGCGGAGGTTGGATGACCTGTCCTGGGGCCGCGATGACAAAACGGCTGCCGCCGTACCGCACCTTCCTGGCCTCTGATACCGCGATCAGGGAGATCCTGCGCGACCACCGCACCATCGCCGTGGTCGGTCTCGGGCCGGAGTCGCCCGCCGCCGCACGGGACGCGGCGCGCCAGCTCAAGCAGCGCGGCTACCGCGTGCTGCCGGTGCATCCCGGCGGCGGCGAGGTGCTCGGCATGGAGGCGTTTCCCGACCTGCGCTCCGTGCAGGAACGCATCGAGATCGTCGCCGTGATCTCCGCCGTCCTGCCCGTTCCCGAGGTCGTGGACCAGGCCCTCGCGGCGGGCGCCAGGGTGCTCTGGCTGGAGCCCGGAGGCGCCCATCCGGAATCCGCCTATCGCGCCTCGCAGGCCGGCCTGGCGGTGATCATGAACCGCGGCATTCTCGCCGAGTACCTCATGCACTTCCCGGACGCCGAGATCGGCTACGACCGAGACTGAGGGCGCGGCGCAGCGGTCCGTTCACGCGCCGGCGGCGGGACGGTTCTCCACCTGGAACTGCGCGGTCACCCTCTTGATCTCGTCGAGCGCGCCGCTGATGCGGAAGACGTGCGGCACGGCGCGGATCATCTGGCCGTTGTTGGCGTTGGTGATCTTGAGCGTGCCGAAGCCGAGCAGCAGCTCGAGCGCGTCGCCGATCTCCTTGCTGAAGGCCACGTTCTCGGTCGGATACGACTGCGCCTCGCCGATCCACTTGTCATGGATGACCACGTGGTTGGGTTCGACCACGATCACGAACGAGCGGCGGTCGATCCAGACGAAGAGGAAGGTGATCGCCCAGATCACGGTCACGAGCAGGTAGAACATGCCGTTCATGCTCGGCGAGAGCTGGCCCAGGAAGCGCGCGACGTCGCCGAGCACTCCCCAGCTGTGCAGGACGAAGCCCGCGATCACCAGGGCGAAGAGGATGATGACCGTCTTCCCGAACCTGAGGTCGAAGAAGAGGATCATGTTGTTGACGAGCAAAGTCCAGAGATAGACCCTGGCGAAGGCCTCGGGCGCCACGCCGAACCACTCCACGAAGGCGAAACCCCAGAGCCCCAGAATGGCGGTCGGGTACATCAGGATCGCCTGGTTGAAGGGCCGGATGAGCAGATGCTCGCGGCCCGCGACCGACTGGCGGATCGCGGTGAGGTTGTCGATCACGCCGAGCATTCTGTACAGGAGATTCGCCATCGTTCGCCTCCCACCGCGCCGGCTGGACCGACCGCGCGGGCTAAGAGCCAGCCACAGCCCATCGGCGCCAATCTAGCCTGGCCTTCTCACCACCGTCACGCGTGAATTGGTCCGAAGCTCCATCCCGCCGCGGGACGCGTCCGCGCCGCCTTGGTCCGTCAAGCGGCGGAACGTGCCCTGCCCGGCTCCTCGTCGCCACGAACGCTCCCCGAATCTCCGCGCTGGGCGCGTGCGAGATCCGCAACATCTGCCCGGGGAACCAGTTGCGGTTTCGCATTTTCTTTATCCCCGAACTTGACCCGGCTCCGGGGTGGGGTTATTCCTTTCGAATGGATCGACACGATCCACGCGGAGATCCTTGAAAACATTCATCCGGCCAGGGTTGTGTGCCAACACGTAAAAAACACACCATTCCTTCTTCTTCTTCCCCTTTTCCCGAAATCCTTGGTCGGATGATCCTGAACAACGCCGGGCGCTGACGCCCGGCAACATATCGCGGCGCCCGCCGCCGGAACGGTCCGGAGGCGGGCGCTTTTTTTCGCGAAGACGGCGCGTTCAGCGGCCGCGGCCGCGCCGCACGCGCCCGCGCGACAGGCGCGCCAGGATTCCCTCCGCGCCCGAGCGGCTCGCGGCCAGGTGGCGGCGCTGCGCGTGGCAGAGCGCGACCGCGAGAGCGTCCGTGGCGTCGAGGCCTCCCTCGATCTTCTCCTCCCCGAGCATGGCGCGCACCATGTCCGCGACCTGCTCCTTGCGCGCGCCGCCGCGGCCGGTCAGCGCCTTCTTGATCTCCGTGGGCGCGTACTCGTGGATCGACGCTCCGCACTGCCCGGCGCAGTAGAGCGCCACGCCGCGACCCTCGCCCATGGCGATCAACGCCTTCACGTTGCGGCCGTGGAAGGCCTTCTCGATGGCGATCGCTTGCGGCCGCGCGTCCGCGAGCACCTCCCGCAGCAAGTCGCCGATGGCGAGCAGCCGCTCGGCGAGCGGCAGCCCGCGGCCGGCGCGCAACGCGCCCGCGCGCACCAGCCGCATGCCGCGGCCGGCGTCCTCGATGACGCCGTATCCCATGGAATGGGTGCCGGGATCGATGCCCAGGATGCGCACGCTGCTCCCTCGGATCGCGTGGTGAAGCCGGCCAGACTATAGCCGCCGGCCGCCGCGCGCGGGCGCGCTCCCTTCACGGCGCGCTCCCTCCGCGCCCCGGGGTATAGTGCCCGGCCATGGAGCAGCCCGGGACGTCTGCCGCGGCGCGCCCGAGGGTCGCCGCCGTGGTCGTGGCCGCCGGCGCCGGCCGGCGCATGGGCGCGCGCGAGAACAAGGTCTTCCTCGACCTCTGCGGCCAACCCATCCTCGCGCGCACGATCGCGGCCTTGGCGCGCTCGCGCCGCATCCACGAGATCGTGCTGGTCACGCGCGCAGAGGACCGGGAAGAGGCGCGGCGCATCGCCGCCGCCGCGGCCGGCCCGTCCCTGCCGCTGCGCCTGGCCGAGGGCGGGGCGGAGCGCGGCGCCTCGGTGCGGAGCGGCGTGGCCGCGGCCCCGCTGGACGCGGACATCCTCCTCGTGCACGACGCCGCCCGGCCCTTTGTCTCGGCCCGGCTCATCGGCGCGCTCATCGACGCGGCGGAGCGCCACGGCGCGGCCATCCCCGCCCTGCCCGTGGCCGACACCCTCAAGCGCGCGCGCGCCGGGGTCATCCTCGAGACCGTGAGCCGCGAAGAGCTGTTCAGCGCCCAGACTCCCCAGGCCTTCCGCGCGGAGCTGCTGCGGGACGCCCTGGCGCGGCCCGCGCCCGCGGGCGGCGCGCCGACCGATGACGCCCTGCTCCTCGAGCGCGCGGGCCGGGAGGTGCACATCGTGCCGGGCGATCCCGCGAACCTGAAGATCACCACGCCGCAGGACCTGGCGCTCGCGCGCGCCCTCCTGCCGGCGTTCGATGCGGAGCTCGGCGCCGCGGGAGCCTCGCCATGAACCTCGAATCGCTGCGCGTCGGCCTGGGCTGGGACCGCCACCTGCTCGTTCCGGGAAGGCGCCTCGTCCTGGGTGGAGTCGCCATCCCGCACGAGCGCGGACTGCTCGGCCACTCGGACGCGGACGTGCTGCTGCACGCCGCCGCCGACGCCCTCCTCGGCGCCGCCGGCGAGGACGACCTCGGCACGCTCTTCCCCGACGACGATCCCGCCTTCCTGAACGCCGACTCGCGCGACCTGGCGCGCGCCGCCTTGCGCCACGTGGCCGCCAGGGGGCTCTGCCTCCTGTCGCTCGACGCCGTCGTGGTCGCCGAGCGGCCGAAGATCGCGCCGTACCGCGCCGCGATCCGCGCCTCCATGGCGGAGCTCCTCGCGATCGAACCCTCCCGCCTCAACGTCAAGGCCAAGACCGGGGAAGGCGCCGGCCCGCAGGGCCGGGAGGAAGTCATCGAGGCCACGGTCGTGGCGCTGCTCGTCGCGCGCTGACGCCGCGTCAGCGGCGGAGGGCGGCCGCGATCCCCTCGACGATCGCCTCCGCGAGCTTCGCACGGTACCACGAGGTGTTCAGCTTCTCGGCGTCGCCGGCGTTGCTGAGGAAGCCGCACTCGACCAGCACCCCGGGACGGCCGTGCCCCACGAGCACGCGGAAGTTCGAGCTCTGCACGGAGCGGGTCTTGATCCCGGCGCGGCGCGCGGCCGCGAGGATCTCCTGGGCCGCGCGCCGGCTCGCGCTCAGGGGGCTGCGCGCGATCCACACCGCCAGACCCGATGCCGAGGACTTCTGCGACCAGTCGGCGTGCAGCGAGACGAAGAGGTCGGCGCGCGCGCGGTCGGCCTGCGCCGCGCGCTCGTCCAGCTCGACGAACACGTCGCCCTTGCGCGTCATCAGTACGCGGCCGCCGCGCTCCTCCAGGCGGTTCGCGACCTCCTGCGCCAGCGCCAAGGCGAGGTCCTTCTCCGCGCGGCGCCCGCTCGCTCCGCCGCTGCCCGGGTCCTTGCCGCCGTGGCCGGCGTCGACCACGAAGGTCATGCCCGCGAGGGAACGTACGCAGGCCAGCGCCGGTCCCGGCGCCGTCACCGGCGCCGCGCGCGGCACGCTCGTGCTCGCCGCCGGCGGCAGCGGAGCGGGCGGCTTGGTCCAGGACTCCTGCGGCGCCGCGGGCGGGCTCTCGCCCTGCGCGTCCGCGTCGCTGAAGTCCGGGGTGATGCAGCCCGACGTGCACGCCGCGAGCAGGAGCGCCGCCAGCACCGATTCTCTACGCGTCATTCTCATCCTCGATCCTCTTCAGCAACCGCTCGAGGCGCTCCGCGAACGCGCCAAGGGGCGCGGGCGCGGGCGGCGCCGCCGCCTCCTCGACCAGACCCATGTACGGCGCCACGATCACCGCGGCGCCGAGAGCCGCCGCGGCCGCGGCCTCGTCGAACACGCCGGGCGGGCCCGGCCCGTAGCGCCCGCCGCTCACCAGGACCCGGCCGCGCAGCAGGGCGGCGAGCTCGGCTGGCGCGCGCACCGGCCCGCCGTAGGCGAACCCGGCGAAGGCCGCGGGGTGGCCGTGGCCGGCGATCCTCCCGCGCGCTCCGCGCCTATCCACGCGCAGCGGATCATCGGCGCCGCGCACGGCGACGAGGTCCGCCGCGCCGCAGGGCGCCCGGCCGGCCGCGGCCGGAGCGGCGAACAAAGGCGGATGCCAGGCGCGCGGCAGGTGGAGCGCGCGCCGCCCGCAGCGATCGAGCAGGCCCTCCGCGAGCGCCGCGTCCGTCACCGCGACCGCGTCGGCGGCACGCGCGCACCACGCGCGCCGCGCCGCGAGCCAAGGAGGCGCGCCCTCGGCGGCGGAGGCAATCCATAGCGCGACGCGCGCTCCCGCGCGGCGCAGAATGTCGATCGTGGCCGGTTCCTCGCGCTCCGGCGCCACGATCAGGACCGCGTCCGGCCTGGTCCGGCGCGGGACCCCCGGCAGCTCGAGCGCGGGATCGCGCGAGACCGGGTGGTCGAACAGGTCGGCGGAGAGCCCCAGGGAGCGCGCCGCGGCCAGGAGCTGCGGGCCCTCGAAACGTGGCGCGGCGCAGGGCGCGGCGAGCAGCACCTTCACGACCGCCTCCGCGGCCCGAGGCGCGCCAGGACCTCGTAGGCCTCACCCACTTGCTGCGCCTGGCGCTCGAGCGAGAACAGCCGGCAGGCGCGCTCCCGCGCCGCGGCGCCGAGACGCGCGCGCGCCGCGGGCTCGCGCGCCAGCTCCACGAAGGCCGCGGCGAAGCGCTCGGGCTCCTCGGGCAGCACGAAGCCGGTGGCGCCGTGCTCCACGATCTCGGGCAGGGGCGGCCGCGTCGTGGCCACCACCGGCAGGGAGGCCGCCGCCAGCTCGCGCGCCGCCCGGCACGAGCCGTCGCTCCCCGGCACCAGGAAGACGCCGAAGTCGAGGGCGGCGAGCAGCGCGTCGTACGCCTCGCCCGCGCGGTAGCCGGCGAAGAGCACGCGCTCCTCGATCCCCAGGCGCCGCACCGGAGCGCGCGCGATCTCGGCCGCGCGCGTGCCGCGGCCGATGACCACGAGGCGCAGGCACGCTTCTTGCGCCGCGGCCGCGGCGAAGGCCGTGAACAGCAGGTCGAAGCGCCGCTGGCCCTGGATGCGCGCCACGATCCCGCCCGCCACCGCGTCGCCGTCCAGGCGCAAATCGGCGCGCGCCGCG
>JACQZJ010000018.1:10115-13267 GCA_016213895.1 Planctomycetota bacterium
CCCGGTGTCCACGGCGCCCGGGACCACGAACAAGCGCTCCTCGGGCAGGACGCGCGCGGCGCTGAGCGCCGCGGCCGCCGCCTGCGAGGAGGCGATGGCGCCGTCGCACAGGCGCGCGTAGGCGAAGCGCGAGCGCAGCCCGCGCGGCGCGTCTTCCGCGCCGTAGGCGCTGCGCACGACCAGGCACGACGGCAGGGCGCGCCGCGCAGCGGCGCCGGCGAGGAGGTGGTCGTTCAGCAGGTGGGCGTGCACCAGGTCGAAGCGCCGCTGCCGCAGCAGCCGCGAAAGCGCCAGGAAGTCGCGCGCCCCGCTCACCGGATCGAGGTGCTTGCGCAGGCGCAGTCCGGGAAGGAGCGCGAGGCCCGCGCGCTCGGCCGCCCGCGCCACCTCGATCTCCAGGTCGGGGTAGGGACAGCGCCCGCAGGCGAACGCCACCTCGTGGCTCCTGCCGAGCTCCGCGGCGAGCCGCACCGCTGGTTCGGCCGGCCCGGTCCACTTCCAGTTGGCCAGGGAATGCAGGATCCTCACGCTTCCGCTCCGGCGGCGAGCGCTTCCGGCGCGGGCGCGCCGAACCTCTTGGCCGCGCGCCGCGCCGTGAGGCGGGCGATCTCCCGCGCCGCCCCGGGCCCGGCCAGGGCCGGCAGCGCGCGGCAGAGCGCGCGGAGCACCGCGAGGCGCGCGCGCAGCGGCACGGCCGGCGCCACGTCGTTCACCTGCGCCAGTCCGCGGAGCATCTCGGCGCGCGCCGGCGGCCGCGAGAAGGAGACGCCGTCGAAGTCGCAGAGCCAGGCGCGCGGCCGTCCCTCCTCCCAGGCCAGGAGGATGTTCTTGGGAGAAAGGTCGTGGAAGCGCGCGCCGCGCGTGAAGAGATCGGACAGGAGCGCGGCCACCGCGCCCGCGGCCGCTTCCAGGAGCCCGGCGAGATCCCCTCCCGGCGCCGCGCGCCAGGAGAACACCGAGAGCGGCAGGGCGTCCCGCACCTCGTCCACCACGAGGAAGGAGCGGTCCGGCGTCTGCAGCCAGGCCACGACTCCGGGAGCGGCCACGCCGCGCACGGAGAGCCCGTGGGCGGCGAGGTACGCCCGGCCGGCCCGGCCGCGCCCGCGGCGGCCGCGCGAGCCGTCCCCCTCGTAGACCTTCACCGCCACCGGAACGTCCCCCGCGCGCCCGAGAGCGACCGAGGAGCGGCGCGCGATGGAGCGCACCTCCGCGCCGCCCCGGGCAAGCGCGGCGCGCGCCTCCTCGACCGCGGCGAAAAGCTCCCGCTCCGGGGCGCCGCGGCGGCGGAAGCCGCGCACGCCGCCCGCGCAGACGCGCGTGAAGAGCGTGCTCTCGCGCACGCAGCGCTTGCTGCGGCTCTTCACGCGCCGCGCCTCGCGCCGCGCCAGCGCGCGCAGCACCGCCCTCTGCCACGCGCTCGCGGTGCGCGCGTCGCGGCCCGCCGCCCGCAGGTACTCCGCGACCGCGAAGCCGGCGTCCTCCGGGTCGAGCGCGAAACGCAGGGTGTGCAGGAGATGCGCCAGCGCCGCCTGGCGCCGCCCGTCGCGCACGCGGCAGCGCACGGCGACGCGGTGCAGGTCGATGATCACGAGTTCGCTCCCCGCGCCGTCCGCGCCGCCTGGCACCAGCAGGTTGCCGCCGTGGAAGTCGCGGTGATCGAACCCCCTGTCGTGCAGCAGGGCGAGGAGCGCCACCGCCCGCTTGAGCCACGGGCGCTTCTCGGCGCCGCCGTCCCGCGCCGCGGCGGCGCGCGCCTCCAGGTAGCTGCCGAGCGGCACGGCGCGCGGCACGGCCCGCGCGGCGAACAGCGAGAAGCCCACGAGCCCCAGGCGGCGGCGCTCGCCGAGCGCCACGGCCTCGGGCGCGGGCAGCCCGGCCAGGCGCAGGCGCTCGCCGATCAACCATTCGCGGCGCGCGCGCCCCCCGAGGAGCAGGGCCTTCACCGCCTCCACCCACCCGCCCGGCCGGTAGTGCTTGACGACGACCGGACCGGCCGCGGTCTCGAGGAGATGCACGGCGCGCCGCGGGTTCTGCTTGATGAGCCGGGCGCCCGCGGCCTGCGGATCGACCAGGCGCTCGAGCAGGTCCTTGCCCGCGGCCGCGGCGAACGCGCGGCGCAGGCGGAACGTCACTCCCCGCGGCCCGCTGCAGCGCGCGATCTCCGCCGCGCCGCCCGCGGCCGCCGTTCTGCGCTCGTCCTCATCCATGCGAACATCGCGCCGCGCGCGGCTCCGGCGCCGAGTATGGAGAGTCGGCGCGGCGTTCACAACAGCATTCAACCGCCGCCGGCGCGCGCTACGATCGCCGCATGGCGCGCGTCATTCGCAGCCTGCACATCGACACCGAGCGCACCTGGCGCGGCGGCGAGCAGCAGGCCCTCTACCTGGCTGCGGGCCTGGTGCGCCGCGGCCACGTGGCCGAGGTCGCGGGCAACCCGGGCTCGGAGTACCTGCGGCGCGCGCGCGCCCTGGGCCTCGCGGCGCACGAGGTGCCCATGCGCACCGACTTCGATCCCGCGGCTTTCCGGCGCCTGCGCCGCCTGCTGGTCGAGGGGCGCTTCGACGTCGTCCACGGCCACACGTCGCGCGGCCACGTCATGGCCGGCACGGCGGCGCTCTGGCTGCGCTCCTGCCGCGTGATCGTCACGCGCCGCGTCGACTTCAGCATCCGCCGGCCGCCGCTCCATCCCGGGCGCCTGAAGTACCGCCACGGCATCGACCGCTTCATCGCCATCTCCGAGGCGGTGCGCGCCGTCCTGCTGGACGGCGGCGTCAAGCCGGCCCGCATCGCCGTGGTGCCGAGCGGCATCGACATGGAACGGCTCGCGGCGGCCGATGCGCAGGCGGTGCGCGCCGAGTTCGGCCTGGGAAACGGCGCGCCGCTGATCGGCGCCGTGGCTCACTTCGCCTGGCACAAGGGCCTCGAGCACCTGGTGGACGCGATCCCGCTGGTGCTCCAGAAGCACCCGCAGGCGCGCTTCTTCCTGGTGGGCGACGGCGAGCTGGCCGGCGAGCTGAAAGAGCGCGCGGCGAGGGTGGCGCCGCCCGGAACCGTCTTCTTCCCGGGCTTCCGCCTCGATGCCCCCTACTTCCTGCAGGCGTCCGACCTGGTCGCGACGCCCTCGGTGATGGAGGCGCTCAACACCACCAACC
>JACQZJ010000019.1:0-24257 GCA_016213895.1 Planctomycetota bacterium
GCTGCACGGCGTGCTCGAGCAGCACCCGCTGGAGGTGCGCCTGCCCGAGGCGGGAACCGAGCTCGGCTCGTTCGTGGTCATTGCCCGGCCGGGCGCGCCGCCCGGGGTCCTGACGCTCCTTCCCACCCTGCCCGGCGAGCAGGTGCTCCCCGCGTTCCGCGTGGAGGTCGCGCGGCCCGGCGGCGCGGCGCTCGCATTCTCGAGCGAGCCGCTTCAGGTCGTCGTGCAGAGCGCCCTTCAGCCGGGCGAGCCGCTCGAGCTGCGCGCCGACCTGCGCCTGGAGCCCATCCCGCGCGGCCGGAGCTGGCTTGCCTGGGCGCTCGGCCTCGTCCTTCTCGCCGCGATTGGCGCCTGGCTCGTGCGCCGCGCGCGGCAGAGCGCGGCGCGCAAGCGCGCCGTGCGGCCCGCAGCAGGAGCCGGCCGGCCGGCCGATCCGGCCGCGGGCGCGCTCGAGCGGCTGCGGGAGCTGCAGGGCGGCGCCTTCGCAGCCGGCGAGGCGGCGCGCGAGGCCCTGGCCGAGGTCGCCGACCTCTTGCGCCGCGTGCTCGCGGCTTCGGCTGGCATCCCCGCGCTCTGCCGCACGACCGAGGAGCTCCTGCCGCAGGTCGCGCTCCTTGCGGGCGCGCGGCGCGCGCAGCCTTCTTTCCCGCTGGGCGTCCTGCCCGCCGCGGACCTCGCGAAGTACGCCGCCGCGGTTCCAGGGCGCGAGGAGGTCATGGCCGCGGCGGAAGAGGCTCTGCGCTGGGCAGAGGAGCGGCGCGCGCGTGGAGGCTCGCCGTGACCTTCGCGTCGCCCTGGCACCTGCTCCTGCTCTTCGCCGTGCCGCTCCTTTTCTGGCGGCGCGCGGGCGAGAGCAGCGCCCCGCGCCTGCTCTTCCCGGCGGCCGCGCTCGCGGCCGTGGTGCGGCCGTCTCTCAGGCGGCGCCTGGTGGTCTTGCAGCCGCTGCTGCGCGCGCTCGCCTTCACTGTCATCGTGCTGTGCCTGGCGCGGCCGCAGCAGGGGAGCGACCAGGCGATCGTCTCGGCGCGCGGCATCGACATCCGGCTTCTGCTCGACATCTCCTCCTCCATGACGCGCACCGATCTGGCCGCGGCCACGCGCCTCGACGTCGCGGTCTCGGTCATCGACCGCTTCATCGAGAGCCGCCCCGAGGACCGCATCGGTCTGATCACCTTCGCGCGCTATCCGCGCCTGGTGAGCCCGCTGACCCTCGATCACGACGCCCTGCGCGAGTTCCTGCGCGGCGTGGAATCCGTGGCCGGGCGCAGCGAGGAGGACTCCACCGGTATCGGCGTGGCGCTCGCGGCCGCGGCGCTGCGCCTGCGCGAGGACGCGCGGCGCACGCGCATCGTCGTGCTGCTCACCGACGGCGAGGAGCGCGAGCACGCCATCGCGCCGCAGGACGCCGCGGACCTGGCGCGCGCGCACGGCATCAAGGTGTACGCCGTGGCCGTGGCCACGCACTCCGGCGTCTTCGCCGACGAGCTGCGCGCGCTCGCCGAGAGCACCGGCGGCCGCGGCTTCGTCGCCTCGGACGCGCGCTCTCTCTCTGCCATCTACGAGCGCATCGACCTCTTGGAGAAGCAGGAGATCGCGGAGGCGCGCCTCACGGAGTGGTCGGACCTCTATCCGTGGATCCTCTGGCTGGCCGCGCTTCTCCTGCTCGCCGAGCTGCCGCTCGACCTCTTCTACCTCAGGAGGGCGCCGTGAGCTGCGCGCGGCCCGACCTGCTCTGGCTCCTCTTGGCGGCGCCCGCGCTCGTCGCGGCCGCGGCCGCCGCGCGCGTGCTGCGGCGCCTTGCGCTCGCGCGCTTCGCCGTGTCCATGGCCGGCGGCGCGGTCCGGGGAGCGCGCCAGGCACTTCTGCCCGCGGCGGCGCTCGCGCTCGTGCTGCTCGCGCTTTGCGGCCCGCGCTGGGGCGAGCGCCTGCGCGAGGCGGCGGACGCGGGCACGGACGTGGTCGTGCTCTTGGACGCATCCCGCTCGATGTGGGTCAGGGACGACGAGCCGGACCGTCTGGGCCGGGCGCGGCGCGAGGCGCTCGATCTGGCGCAGTGCTTCGCCGGCGGCCGCCTCGGCCTGGTGACGTTCGGCGGGTCGGGCGAGCTCCATTGCCCGCTCACGCACGATCGCGCGGGCTTCGCGTCCTTCGTGCGCGCGGTCGATCCGGCGCTCACCTCGCGCGGCGGCACGGACGTGGCCGCGGGCGTGCGGCGCGCGCTCGCGGCGTTCGACCAGGAATCGGCCGCGCGCCGCGTGATCGTCCTGATCTCGGACGGCGAGGACCTGGGCCACCGGGCGCAGGCCGAGGGCGCGGGCTGGCTGGCCTACTCCATGGGAGCGGTGGTGCACGCGCTCCTCGTCGGGAGCCGGGCGGGCGGGCCCGTGCCCGAGCGCTCCGAGCCGGGCGCGGGCTTCCTTCTGGACGCGGCGGGCGCGGCCGTGATCTCGCTTCCCGATCCCGCGACGCTGCGCGCGCTCGCGCAGCGCACGGGCGGCGAGTTCCTCGAGGCCGAGAGGGAGCCCTTTGCTCTCCGGGGCCTGCACGACGAGCGCCTCGCGGACACGCTCCTCGCGGGAAGCGGAACCGCCCTGCGCCGCGAGCCCGTGGACCGCTATCAGTGGTTCCTGGCCGCGGCGGCGCTCGTCCTGCTCCTCGGCAACGCGCGGCGGCTGCGCCGCGCCGCGCTGGCGGCGCCGCTTCTCCTCGTGGCGGCCTGGTCGGGCGCGGCCGACCTGGAGCGGCGCGCCATCGACCTGTTCGCCGCCGGCGAGCTTCAGGCCGCGCTCGAACTGTTCGAGCAGGCGGCGCGTGAAGAGCCCGAGTCCGCGCCGTTTGCCTACAACCTCGCGGTCGCGAGCGAGCGCGCCGGCGACGCCACGAGCGCCGCCCGCGCCTTCCAGCGCGCGCGCTCTCTGGCGCGGGCGGAGCTGCGCGCGCGCGCCTGCTTCGGCAGCGGCGTGGCGCGCGCCCGCCAGGCGCTTGCTCTTGCCGGAAGCGCAGCGCGCGCGGACCGGCCGGCAGCCGGCCGCGCGATCAGCCTGCTGATCGGCGCGCGCAGGGACTTCATCGAGGCCCTGGAGCTGGGGCTGGGCGCGGACGCGGCAGTCAACCTGGAGCTGGTGAGCACGCGCCTGCAGGAACTGCTCGAGCTCGAGCGGGACGGCGGCCGGCCGGGCGGCGAGGAGCCGGCTGGCGAAGAGAGCGCCGAGGCGCAGGGCGAGCCGGAATCCGGCGCCTCGGCCGCGGCCCCAGAGGGCGGGGAGGGCCTCGAGCAGGCGGGAGGCGAGGAAGGAACGCCGGCCGGCGAGCCGCCGTCCGCGGGCGACTCCGCGGCCGCCGCCGGCGGCGACAGCGCGCGCCTGCCGGGCGGGATGTTCCGCGAGGAGGCGGGTAACCTGGAGGACATCGTGAAGCGCTACGAGGCCGAGCTCTTCGAACACGACCGGCGGCGCGCGCGCGCCGGCCGCGCGCGCGTGGAGCGAGACTGGTGACGCACGCCTGGCTGCTCCTGATCGCCCTCCTCCTGCCGCGCATCGGGTGAAGGATCTCCACCGGCCCGCCTCTCCGCTCGGAGAGCACCTCCGCGATCAGGCCCGCTTCCGGGAGCTCCATGGGCACGAGCACCTGCGCCGGTATCTCCCTGGTTCCCGAGTAGACCCAGCACGGCGGGAGGCGGCGAGGCGGCGGGCGACCTGCACATCGCCTCCTACCGGGTCGGCGTGCGCGCGCTCGCCGTGGGGGAGTACGACGTGCGCGGCATCGCCGTGCTCTGCCAGAGCGACGAGGTCGTGGCGGCGAACCCGGTCTTCCTCAGGGCGGTGGGCGCCCAGGCGAACGGCGCGCCCGTGCGCCTCACGGTGAAGTGCGATCGGGAGCAGGCCTACGCGCGCCAGCCGTTCAAGGTGCTGGTGCGGCTCGAGGTGGACGCGCGCGTCAACCGCGTGCTGACCGCGAGCACCGCGCGCTTCGTCTTCCCCTGGTGGGAGAGCGTCGTGGCCGTTTCCGACGAGGCCGCGCTCCTGCGCGATCAGAGGCGCTACGAGATCGAGCGCGCGCACCGCTCGGTGAACCTGGAACTGCAGCGGGGCACGATCGAGAAGGACGGAGTCTTCTACGAGGTGCTGGTCGGGGAGATCGTCGTGCTGGCGCCCGAGCCGGGCGTGCTGACTCTCGCCGGCTCCGGCTTCCGCTGCGAGATCCCACCGTCCTCCTCGGCCACGCCGCCGATGCACGGCGCCGCCGGGAGGCGGAGCGAGGCGCTCTCCGCGCCGCACGCCATCGCCATCCGGCCGCTCCCCGAGGAGGGGCGCCCGCCGGGATGGGGCGACGCGGTCGGCGACTTCGAGATCGCGGCAGAGGCGAGCCGCGCCTCGCTGCGGGTGGGGGACCCGCTCGGGCTCACGGTCACGATCCGCGAGGTGCGGAGCCAGTGCAGCAACGTCGCCTTCGCGCGCTTTCCGGGCCTGAACGAGATCGCGGGCTTCCGCGTGTTCAGCGAGAGCGCGGCGCGCGCGCCGGGCGAGCGCGTCTTCCGCTTCGAGGTCTCGCCGGAGACGGCCGCGGTGCGCGCCGTTCCCTCCTTCACGATCCACTGGTTCGATCCGGAAGAGGAGCGCTATCAGAGCGCCAGCAGCGCGCCGCTGCCGCTGGAAGTGAAGCCCCACCCCGCGGGCCTCGACCTGGCCGGGGAGACGCCGGCGGCTGAGCAGTCCCCTTCCGCCTGGCGCTGGCCGCTCGCTGCCGCGGCCGCGCTTCTCGCCGCGTTCCTCGGCGCGGCCCTCGCGCTCGCGGGGCGGCGCCTGCGCCTGCGCCTGCGGCTGCGGAGCGGCGCGGCGAGGCCGCAAGAGCGCGCGCGCCAGGCGCGCGCCGAGCTGGAGCGCAGCCTGCGGGACGCGGCGGGAGCGGCGCCAGAGGACGAGCTGGCCGCGGCGCGAGCCTTCGCGCGCTACCTCGCGGCGCGCTGCGACGCGGAGGCGGGCAGGTGCTTCGGCGCCGGCGCCGCAGAGGTGCTGCGCGCGCGGGGCGTGGAGGAGGCGCTCTGCGCGGACGTGGCGCGCTTCTTCGCCGCGGCCGAGGAGCGCGTGTTCGGCCGGCGCGGCGGCGAGAGCGATGGGGCCGCGAGCGTGCGCGGCCTGGTGGAGCGGCTCGAGGAAGGCCCGCGCCGCCCCCTGGTCAGCTGATTCCGCCTCCGGCCATACCCATGAGGAACTCGGCGTTGGAGCGCGTTTTCTTGATCTTGTCGACGAACAGCTCCATGGCCTCGACCGGGTTCATCTCGTTCAGGACCTTGCGCAGGATCCAGACCAGCTTCAGCTCCTCGGGAGTGAAGAGCAGGTCCTCCTTGCGCGTGCCGGAGCGGTTGATGTCGATGGCCGGCCAGACGCGCTTGTCCGCCAGCTTGCGGTCGAGATGCAGCTCCATGTTGCCGGTGCCCTTGAACTCCTCGAAGATCACGTCGTCCATGCGCGACCCGGTCTCGATCAGGCCGGTCGCCATGATCGTGAGCGAGCCGCCGAACTCGATGTTGCGCGCCGCGCCGAAGAAGCGCTTGGGCTTCTGCAGAGCCGAGGCGTCGATGCCGCCCGAGAGGATCCTGCCGGAGTGGGGCTGCTCGGTGTTGTAGGCGCGGCCCAGGCGCGTGATCGAGTCGAGCAGGATGACCACGTCGCGGCCGGCCTCGACCAGGCGCTTGGCCTTCTCGATGACCATCTCCGCCACGAGGACGTGGCGCGACGCCGGCTCGTCGAACGTCGAGGCGATGACCTCTCCCTTGACCGAGCGCTGCATGTCCGTGACTTCCTCGGGCCGCTCGTCGATGAGCAGCACCATGAGGTAGACCTCGGGGTTGTTGGTCGTGATGGCGTTGGCGATCTTCTGCAGCAGGATCGTCTTGCCCGCGCGCGGCGGCGAGATGATCAGGCCGCGCTGGCCCTTGCCGATGGGCGCGATCAGGTCCATGACGCGCATGGCGAACTCGCCCGCCGTGGTCTCCAGGACGAAGCGCTCTTCCGGGTAGAGCGGGGTCAGGTCCTCGAAGGCGATGACCTGCGAGGCCTTCTCCGGCTCGTCGTAGTTGATCTTCTCGATGCGCAGCAGGGCGAAGTACTTCTCGTTCTCCTTGGGCGGGCGGATCTGGCCGGAGATGACCTGTCCGGTCTTCAGCCCGAAGCGCCGGATCTGGGAAGGCGAGATGTAGATGTCGTCCGGCGACGGCAGGTAGGAGCAGAACGGCGTGCGCAGGAAGCCGAAGCCGTCGGGCAGGATCTCCAGAACGCCCTCGCCGAACATCGCGCCCGCCGTGTTCACGCGCCGCTTCAGGATCTTGAAGATCAGGTCCTGCTTCTTCGCGCCGTGGGGCGTCTCGATCTTCTCGAAGGCGGCGATCTCGAGGAGCTGCTCGGTGGTCATCGCCTGGAGATCGGAAAGGTGGACGTCCTGGCCGATCGTGCGCGCGTAGCGCGCAGCGGCGCTGTCCGGATCGAGGAGCGCCACGGCCG
Source organism: Planctomycetota bacterium (assembly GCA_016213895.1). Classification (GTDB taxonomy): domain Bacteria; phylum Planctomycetota; class B15-G4; order B15-G4; family JADJEK01; genus JACQZJ01. The sequence goes on from JACQZJ010000019.1 coordinate 6,501, forward strand.
CCTCGCGCGCGGCCGCCGCGTCGGCCTCGGCCCGTTCCCTGGCTCGCTCCCGCGCGCTTTCTCCTGGCTCCTCGCGGCGCCTCTCCGCGGACGTTTCCTCGACCTCGTCGCCGGGCTCCTCCGCGATGTCCGCCTCGGGCCGGGCGCGCTCCACCTCGCGCCGGCCGCGCTCCACGTCGCGCCGGCTGCGCTCCACGTCGGGCCGCGCGCGCTCCACCTCGCGTGCGGGCGGCTCGAGCAGCTCGGCGTCCTCGATCTCCTCGGCGAGGCTGACCGCCTCGAACTCATCGGTCTCATCCTCGCCAGCGTCGGGCTCGGCCTTGCGGCTGCGGGCCGGCGGTCTCGGCGCCGGGTGCGCGGCGGAGGTCCGCTTCTTCCTGGTGACCTTGCTGCGGGGAGGCTTGTCCGGTGACATGGGGATTCTCCGTTGTCGCGGTCGCGCCTGGCGGCGCGCTCAGTCGCTCACGCTGGTCGCGGCGGTGATCCGACGCGCGCGGAAGAGAGCCGGTCGCGTGGCGCACCCGCGCGCATTGTCGCCGAGACCGATCTCGGGCAGTTCATGGGTTGCCGGGCCTGGAGATGAGATCTTGGAAGATTGCCCGGATCTGGGCGCGGACGGGCGCCAACGCGCCGTCGTTGATGACCTTATAGTCCGCTCCGGCCCGCTTCTCGTCGATCGATTTCTGGTTTTTTTCTCTTCGCTCGAGTTCGTCCCCGGACCAGCCGCGGTATGCGCGCACGCGTTCCACGCGCAGCTCGAGCGGCGCTTCCACGAACAGGCGCCGGTCGCAGAGGGCGTTCAGCTCGGATTCGAGAAGGAGGGGGACGTCGAGGAGGACGAGCACCGCGCCGGACGTCGCGCCGGGCGCGGCGCGCAGCTCCTCGAGGCGGCGCCGGACCTCGCGGCGCACGAGCGGATGGACCATGCCGTTCAGGCGGCGCAGGCGCTCCGGGTCGCGGAACACGATGTCGCCGAGCCGCTCGCGGTCGATAGAGCCTTCCTCGTCCAGCAGGCTCGTCCCGAACTCCTTCAGGATCGCGCCCTTCGCCGGTTCGCGGTCGAGCTCCGCGCGGGCCATGGCGTCCGCGTCGAGGACCACGGCGCCGAACTCCTGGAAGAACCGCGCCACGGTCGACTTGCCGGAGCCGATACCGCCGAGCAGGCCGAGCACGATCAGGTTCGCCATGGATCAGGTTCCGGATGGGCCTTGCCGGAGCACGCAAGTATATGGAGTTATGATGGTTAGGTGGACCGTGCGGTCGGCCGAGAGACTCGACGGGCGCCAGCGCCCGGCTTGCCGGCGGCATGACCTGGGGTTCTCGCGCTTCCACGTCACGCAAGAGCGAGAGACGATGCTCTCACGAGCAGGATCTCTTGTCAAGCGCGGCGCGGCAGGGCACAGCGCGGCGCCTGTGCTTCGTGCCGCGCAAAAGAACTGGCTAACGGCGCTCGCGGTTGCTTCCTTTTGCGGCGGTCCTATAGTGCTGCCGTTCCTTGTGTCGCAGCGGTTCTGGCGCGGTCGGCCCGAGGACATCATTCCCTGTTGCCGGAGGTTTCCGAATGACTCGTCGTGAAGTCGGCGCGACCGTGAGCGTGATGTGGGTGATCTTCCTGATCGTGCTCCTGCTGGGCGCGTGCGCCTACCTCTACTTCGTTCAGGCCGACATCGCGGCCCTGAACAAGCAGGCGAAGGACGCGGAGAACGCCCGGGCCCAGTTCGAGGCGGGCGAACTCAGGGAGAAGGAGAAGCACCTGGCGCTCTCGCGCCTGGTCGGGTTCACCGACGAGGCCGGCGGCAACCTGTTCTCGGCGGTGAACGCCGTCGAGGCAAAGCTCGAGCAGGTGCGCGGGCAGTTCCCGAACGACATCGGCGGCGGCGACAAGACGCTCGAGGACATCGCTGACCGTCTCATCGCCCTGGCCAGCGGGGCGCAGCAGTCCGCGCGCCAGGCGACCACGGACTGCGAGACCGAGCGCGGCAAGCGCAGCGAGGCCGAGACCAACCGCAACTCGATCCAGCAGAGCATGGAGGAGCAGCTCGCCTCGGCGAACAACGACCTGCGCGACGAGCGCGATCGGGCGCAGAGCCAGAAGCAGACGGACGACGGCACCATCTCGAACCTGCAGGACCAGGTCGACGAGGTCTCGGCCCAGATGCGCGAGCGCGAGGCCGAGGCGGCGCAGCGCATCGCTGGCATGGAGCAGGCGGGCGGCCAGAAAGACGCGCGCATCGCCCAGCTCAACGACAAGGTCAAGCTGGTCGGCGTGGACGAGGACCCCTGGGATCCGGACGGCGAGGTGGTCAGCGTCGGCGCGGAGACCGGTCTCGTGTTCGTGAACCTGGGCAGCAGCGACCTGCTGCGCAAGGGCGTGCGCTTCGACGTGTTCCGCTTCGGCAAGGGGGGCGAGCTGATCCGCAAGGGGCTCGTCGAGATCCGCGAGGTCCATCCCGACCACGCGATCGGCGGGATCATGGAGGAGGTGAGCCGGCTCGATCCGATCACCGCCGGGGACGTCATCTCCAACCCGCACTTCAGCAAGAACCGATCGAAGGTGTTCGCGCTGCTCGGCGCTTTCCCGGTCTACGGCAAGACGTTCCTCGAGAACCAGCTCAAGGCGTTGGGCGCCGAGGTCGAGTCCGAGGTCAACTCGCGCGTGGACTTCGTGGTGCTCGGCCAGCGCGCTCCGGAGGAGGACGCTCCCGAGGTCAGCGACCTGCCCGGGTACAAGCTGGCGCAGGACCTGGGAATCCAGATGCTCCAGGTGCGGTCGATCGACCGCTTCCTGAAGCCCTGAGCGCGGCCCGCGCCCGCTGACCGCCCGCAAGCACTCCCGAGGAGCCGCGGCGCCCCGGCCGCGGTGACCCGGCCGCACCAGCCTGCGGCCCGGATCGTCTCGCGTTCAAGGATGGTCGAGCGGTGGCCGCAGCGGAGCGCAAGCAAGGGGCCGATGAGAGCGACCTGCCGAGCGGCGGGAAGCAGATGACTTTCGCCGAGCACCTCGAGGAGCTGCGCGGGCACGTCCTGCGTTCCCTCCTCGCCCTGCTGGCCCTCTGCGTCGTCTGCTGGATCTTCCAGGACGAGATCGCCTACCTGGTGATGTGGCCGTACCTCAGCACCCAGGAGTGGCTGAAGGAGACCTACGGGCGCGAGCCGAGCAAGCTCAAGTTCTTCAGCGTGCCCGAGGGGTTCTTCTTCCACTTCAAGATCGCGCTCTACGGGGCCGCGATCGTCACCATGCCGTACTTCCTGTACGAGATGTGGCGCTTCGTCTCGGCGGGGCTCTACCGGCACGAGCGGCGTGCGGTCATGCGCCTGCTGCCGGTCTCGTTCGCGCTCTTCCTGCTCGGCGTCCTCTTCTCCTACTTCGTCCTCATCCCGGTCGCGCTGCGCTTCCTGCTCGGCTACGGCAACCCGGAGTACATCCAGCCGGACATTCGCCTCGAGTACTACCTGAGCTTCTTCGTCATGCTCTGCTTGCTGCTGGGCGCGGTCTTCCAGCTCCCGCTGCTGCAGGTGATCCTAGCGCGCTTCGGGTTGGTGTCCGCGGCGACCCAGGCGCGCAGGCGCAAGGCGTTCGTCATGGGCGCGGTCGTGGCGGCGGCGGTCATCACGCCGACCGGCGACGCCGTCACCCTGTCGCTCGTGGCCGTGCCGATGCTCATCCTCTACGAGATGGGCCTCCTGGTCGCGCGCCGCGTGCGGCCGACCGCCCGCGGCGCCGGCGCCGAAGCCCATGCAGGCCCTTGACTCCGGCTGAGGCGGGGGCTGTCCTGGCGGGATCCTTGCCGCCGCAGCCGCGCGGTGGCAAGGAGATCGGCCCTGAAGGAACGCTCGGCGGCGGGCGGCAGGGAGTTCCGCGGGCGCCGGCCCGCCTGGCGCGCGCCGGCGGCGAGAGGTTCAGGCTCCAGTCATGCGCATCGGACTCGTCGGCTTCCCGGGCGCGGGGCGCTCGACCCTGTTCACGGCCTTCTCCGGGATCGAACCCGCGCCGCCGTCCGGGAACCTGCTGAGCCAGCGCAGCACGGCCGCGGTGAAGGTGCCGGATCAGCGCCTGGAGTGGCTCCGGGAGCTGTGCCAGCCGCGCAAGTACACTCCCGCCATCGTCGAGTTCGTCGACTTCGCCGGCATCCCGCGCGCGGCGGAAAGGGGCAAGCCGGAGCTTTTTGCCGCCATGCGCGAGGCGGACGCCCTGGTTTGCGTGGTCTCGAGCTTCCCGGGCGCGGGAGACGCCGCGCAGGCGCCGGGTACACCGCTCGAGCGGCGGCGCTCCCTTGAGGAGGAGTTCCTGTTCGCGGACCTGGAGGGCTGCGAGCGCCGCGTCGAGCGCCTGCGCGACAACCTCGCCAAGGGCATCAAGAAGACGCGCGACCGGGACGAGCGCGAGCTGCGCCTGCTGGAGCGCTGCCGCGCCGCCCTGGAGGCGGGACAGCCGCTCGCCGGGAGCGAGCACGCGCGCGAGGAGGAGGAGCTCCTGGCCGCGCAGCACTTCCTCGGCTTGAAGCCGCGCATCGTCGTGGTCAACGCCGCCGAGGGCCAGGATCTGCGCGCGCTGGAGGCGCAGGCGGGAGAGGGCGCGAGCGGTCCGGTCTTCGCGATCCGCGGCCAGGTGGAAGCGGAGATCGCGCGGATGGCGCCCGAGGAGCGCGGCTCCTTCCTCGCGGAGTACGGCCTGGAGCGGCCAGCGAGCGAGGCGGTCATCCGGGCCGCCTTCGCGGCCACGCGCAGCATCTCCTTCTTCACCATCGGGGAGGACGAGGTCCGAGCCTGGGTGATCCAGGAAGGCGACACGGCTCTCGTCGCGGCGGGCAAGGTGCACACCGACATCGCGCGCGGCTTCATCCGCGCCGAGGTCGTGTCCTTCCCCGACCTGCAGAGCGCCGGGTCGCTCAAGGCGGCGAAGGCGCGGAACACGCTGCGCCTCGAGGGCAAGGACTACGTGGTCCGGGACGGCGAGACCGTCCACTTTCGCTTCAGCGTGTGAAGCCGGCCATGGAGCGCACCGCCGCCATCCTGTCCGTGGGCGAGGAGATCCTCGCCGGGGACATCGCCGACGCCAACGCTCGCGAGGTGGCCGAGGCCCTGCGCCAGAGGGGGCTCGCGCTGCGCCTGCTGTGCTGCGCCGGCGACCGCGCCGAGGACATCGCCGCGGCGCTCGACCTGGCGGCGCGGAGCGCGGCGCTCGTGGTGGTGACGGGCGGCCTCGGCCCGACGCGCGACGACGTCACGCGCGCGGGGCTGGCGCGCGCCGCGGGCGAGGATCTGGTCGAGGACGGCGTGGCGCTGGCGGCCATCCTTGGCTTCTTCGAACGGCTCGGCCGTCCCATGGCGGAGTCGAACCGCCTGCAGGCTCTGCGGCCGCGGAGCGCGCGCGCCATCCCGAACGCGCTCGGCACCGCTCCCGGCCTGGAGATGGTGCTCCACGGCGCCGCGGTCTTCGCGCTGCCCGGCGTGCCGGCCGAGATGCGCCTCATGCTGGGGCAGGCGGTCCTGCCCTGGGTGGAGGAGCGCTGCGCCGCGCCTTCCCGCGCGGCGCGCGTCCGGGTGCAAGCGCACGGCCTACCCGAGTCCGAGGCGGGCGAGCGGGTCGCCGACCTCATGGGCCGGGACGCGGATCCTCTGGTCGGCATCACGGTCTCGGCGGGCATCATCACCGTGTCCGTGACCTCGCGGCGCGGCGACGCGCGCGCGGGGCGCGCGGACGTGGAGCGCGTCGCGACGGAGATCGAGCGGCGCCTGGGCGCCAGCGCCTTCGCGCGCGACGGCGAGACCCTCGAGGAAGCGGTCGTCCGACTGCTCCTCGGGCGCGGCCTGAAGCTCGCTCTGGCCGAGTCCTGCACCGGCGGGCTCGTGGCGCGGCTCATCGCGCGCGTCCCCGGAGCATCCGGGACGCTCCTCGAGGGCACGGTCGCCTACGCGAACGAGGCCAAGGCGCGCCGCCTCGGCGTGGAGGCGGAGCTGATCGAGCGCTGCGGCGCGGTGAGCGCCGATGTCGCTCTGTCCATGGCGCGCGGCGCGGCCGTCCAGGCGGGGGCGCAGGTGGCGGTGTCCACCACCGGGATCGCCGGCCCGGGCGGAGGGAGCCCGGAGAAGCCCGTGGGCCTGGTCCACTTCGGCCTCTGGCTGAACGGCCGCGAATGGACGCGCCGCGTGCTCTTCACGGGCGACCGGGAGATGATCCAGTTACGCGCGGCGCACTTCGCCCTGGATATGGCGCGGCGCGGCGTGCTGCAGGCGTTGCGCTAGCCGCGCGCCCGGGTTTGACGCAGCGCCGGCCAGTGTGCTAGGAAGGGGCGGTACCCGACTGCCCCGTGGTGTAAGCGGTAACACTTCAGATTTTGGTTCTGAATTTCCAGGTTCGAATCCTGGCGGGGCAACCAGTACACGTTGCTCGCCGTGCGGATTCTTGAAGGTAGGCCTCAAGTGAGGGGAGCCATCCTGAAGCCGAATCGTGTCCGACTGCTCGTGTCCGCGACGTGCCTGTTGGCCGCGAGCGGATGTGCCATCGACTATCCCGAGGCGTCGCTGCCGGCGGACGAGCCGCTCGCGCTCGCCACCGGGCGGGTCGAAGCCGCCGCGGGCCTGCGCTTCCGCGCGGAGCCGGTGCGCGCGTGGCTGGCGCCGGAACAGGCCGGCGAGCTGGAGCGAGCCTCGCGCCTCCACGCCGGCCAGGATCGCCTCATCGACGAGACGTGTTTTCAGCTCTTCCGCGGCCCGTCCGGGGAGCTGCCGGCGGCGGCCGCGGCTCGGCCGGCGGCGGCGACCGCGGCCTACGATCCGGCTGGCGGGCGCGTGATCGTCGTGGAGGGCGCCGCGCCCGGCCGGGATCTCGACTTGGCGCGCACCGAGGCGCTCGCGCTCGCGCTGCTTGACCAGCACCTCGACTTCGAGAAGTCGCTGGAGCGGCTCGCGGATCAGGCGGACCGCTTCCGCGGCTTGCACGGCCTGGCCTGGGGCGCTGCCCACGCGTCCACGCTGGAGGCGTCGCTCGCGCCGATCTACATGTACGACGCATCCGCGAGCGCGCTGCACCGCCTGCATGCGCGGCTCACGCAGCGGCTCCTCCTCGATCCGGACGGCGCCCCGGCCGAGCTGCTCGCCGAGGTCGCTCTGCCCGCGGCGGAGCGGCGCGCGCTCGAGCGGCTGCTCGGGACTTCCGGCCTGGAGCGGCGGCGCGCCATCCTCGGCCTCTTCTGCGGCGCGCGCCTGGTGATCGAGGCCAAAGACCGGATGACCGCCGGGAACCTGCGGCTCGTGTACGAGGACCCGCCGCGGTCGAGCGAGCACCTGCTGCATCCCGAGCGCTACCTGGACCAGGGCGATCCGCCGCTCTCCATCGAGGCGGGCGCGCGCCACGGCCTGATCGGTCCCGGCTTCACCGTGCTGCGCTCGGAGGCGGCCGGCGAGTTCGGGTTGCTGAACGCGCTCGAGGGAGCGCTGCTGCCGGGCGACGCGGCCTCGGCCGCCGAGGGCTGGGGAGGGGACCTGCTGACCGTCTTCCGCGGCAGGGAGTCGGGCGAGCTGGCGCTCGCCTGGCGCATCGAGTTCGACGATCGCCTGGAGGCGATGCAGGCGTGCTCCGCCCTCGAGCGTGCCGCGGTCTTGCGCTTCGGCGGCCGCTTCGAGGAGGGCATGGAGGGGATCTGGTTCCTGGCGGAGGGGACGCGGAACGTCTCGTACCGCCGGGAGGGGCCGTCCCTGGCGCTGGTCATCGCGAGCGCGCCGGCCGACATTCACCGCGCCGCGGTCCTGCGCCTGCTTCAGGAGCCGGCGCGGGCGCCGGACAAGCTGGCGCGCGAAGCGCGCCAGGACCGGGGATTCCGCCTGGTGCGCCTGCTGGCGAGTCCGATCTTCTTCGACGAGCCGGGGCGCTTCGACAGTCTGTTCGAGGGCTTCTTCGGCGTGCTCTTCCGCCACCGCGCCTATCCTTCCGGCGCCGAGCACGAGTTCCTCAACCTGTCCGAGTTCCCGCTCCTCGGCCGCTTCATACCCGAGGAGTTCTCGCGCATCCTCTTCGGCGTGGAGCGCTCGCCCTACCGGCGCGACACCGCCTTCCTGGCGAACCTCGTGCGCATGTTCCGCAATGAGGAGTCGGGGAGTTCGCGTTTCTCGTCGCCGTTCCTCTCACTGCGCAGCGGCCGCGAGTTCGAATCCCTCGCCGTGCTCTACGGGTTCCTCTGGGAGCAGGCGGCGGGCGCGGGGCGCAAAGAGGCGTCGCCGCGGCTCTTCTTCTCCCACTGGACGGGGCTGGACGGCGCCGAGCGGGAGACGGGGATTCTCCTGGATGTCGTGAGCTGGCGGCGCCGCGACGGGATCGACTCACGCCTCAGGCTGCTGCCCTACGGGGCGCTCGCCGAGATCACGTCGAGCACCCGGCCGGACGGCGTGGATCTCGGCATGTTCCTGGGCGGGATCCGCGTGCGCTCGCAGACCGTCCTCCCCGAAATGAGCCACTTCGACTTCTCCATGCTCGGCGGCTATTTGCTCCGGCTCTTCAGGGACCAGGCGTCCGGCAACTACGAGTGGTCGCTCCTCTCCGGCCTGATCGCCGGAGTCGAGGGAGGGACCAGGTACTCGTCAGGAGGGGTTATCCGGATCCTGGGGCATTCGCTGATTGGCGGGGGGCAAGAGGAGGGGACGAGGTTCGTGGATTTGTTCTTCGTGAGAATACGCCAGTAGGTGGAGAGGAGCGGAGCAGCCGTTTCTCCGGAATCGGGGGCGGATGCGCGACTTCCGGTGCATCGAGTCCGCGAGGAACGATGGGCGCCTGGTCGAGACGAAGGCGATGCCCGCGGTTCCGCGTGGTGAAGGAACGTGCTGCGCGAGTGGTACGGCGTCGCGGCCGCCCCCTCCCTCGGAGAAACGGTGCTCCGCTCCGCACGCGATCTGCCTCCATGCTCGCGGTCAAAGCGGGCGACTCGTGAGGCCGAAGAGCGAGGTGGGCTTTCGCGGGCCTGCGGCCCTTGAAAGCCGCGGATGAATGCGCCGAAGACGGCGCGGGAGAGGAGCGGAGCAGCCGTTTCTCCGGAATCGGGGGCGGATGCGCGACTTCCGGTGCATCGAGTCCGCGAGGAACGATGGGCGCCTGGTCGAGACGAAGGCGATGCCCGCGGTTCCGCGTGGTGAAGGAACGTGCGGCGCGGGCGTACAGGTTCACGAGACCAGCAGCCGTGGGGCCGACCATGAACCGGCCGTAGCCTGCCACCGACGCCAGCCCCCAGTTCAAGGCTCCAGCGCTGGTGAAGAAGTTGCAGCTCGCTGGCCCGCCGGACAGCGCGATCACCGGGTAGCTCATGAGCTTGCCGGCTCCGCCCGTCACGGTCATGTGGACGGCGTTGATCTTCGTGGCATAGGTGCCCACGGCCCAGGACGCCGGATCCACGACCAGGGTCGGGGAGTGCAGCATCTCATGCGGGAAGCAGCGCCAGATGCCTCCGGGCGCCCCGCACGGCCAGCCGGGGTGGGTGAAGTAGTAGTCCAGACCGTTGATGAGGTGCAAGTAGTTGGAGCCGTTTCCTGCCCGGGCGCCAGGCGCGGCGGAGAGCACGACGCCCTGAGCCATGGCAGCAACGACGAGGCCACCGAGCTTCATACGAAACCTCCTCGTGACAGAGAGGGGGACGGCAGACGCATCCTCGCGAATAGAACCCGCGGCTTTCCCCGATCGAGCCGTTGCGTCCATTCCCCTGCGGTCACGTCCGCGTCGCTCGAACCGGGACCGGATTCTCACAGCCGGAGGCAGATGCGACACGACTTCAAGGCGTTTCGGCGACCACGCCCGGTGTCGACCTGAGCCCAGGCTGGCGGCGCCCCGCGGCGCACTACCAACGTATTGCATGCCCTGCGTCTGTCAATCCGAGTGGGCGTGCGCGCTGCGTGCACCGCGCGAGCCCACGCGCCCCTGGCGCCGCAGTGACGGACGTTTCTTTGGTTCCGGCTCTCGGATCGGGCGCACGCATGGGCGACCGAGCCGGGGACGGCGCGGCAGCGAGGCGAAGCTGCGCCCTCGTGCTGCAAAGGGAGGAGGCCGCCCGAAAGCGGCCCCCTTGCAACCGAGTCGCTCTCGGCCAGTTCCTACGGGAAGAACAGCGTGCAGTAGCCGTTCGAGAGCGCGTGGCCCATGTTCTGGTTGGGGTCGAGGAAGGAGTTGGTGCCGTCCGTGGCCCAGTTCCACCAGAACAGCTCGAACCCGACCAAGACCGGAAGCTGGGGGACCGGGATCGGGAAGCCGCCGCTCACCCCGGACGCGTTGCTGCCCGAGTTCTGCCCGTTGTTGCCCTTGTACCAGGGGATGTTCATCCCGCCGGGCGAGGTCGAGTGGTTGGTGGACAGGATCCAGATCGAGTTGGCCAGCAAGGCCGTGAAGAGCGTGTCGATCTTGCCGACGCAGCGCGGCATCTGCGGCCAGATGGTGGAGAGCACCGGCCCGCCCGGGCCGCCGGTCGGGAAGAAGTAGAAGGACGGGTTGGAGGGGCGCTTCATGCACGTGCCCATGGCCGTGAGGTCGTAGCCCCAGATGTTGCCGCAGGCCAGGCGGCCGGTGCCGCCGTAGCGGTTGGGGTCGTCATACACCGCGAAGCCCAGGAAGTCGCCGAGGCCCGCAGGGCCGGCGAGCGACAGTGTCTGGGAGCCCGTTCCCTGATCGAAGCCGGGATTGAACCCGGCCGCCGGCGAGTGGGCGTCGCTCGAACCCACGTCGAAGGCTGGGTCGTGCTGGACGACCGTGGTCATGGTGGCGTCGATGGAGCCGAGGCCGATCGACCACTCGAACCACGGCACATACGAGTACACGTAGCCCGAGGCGCCTGACCAGAGGAACGAGTAGCTGGAGCACAGGTTCCTCTCGTCCAGCGAGCCGAGCCAGTACTGCTTCTTGCTGGGCGGGCAGACGCTGGGGTCGTCCGCGATGTACAGTGACAGGCTCTCGCCCTCGGGCACGGCGATTGAGGAGGGCGAGCCGAAAAGCGTCGTCAGGTTGAGGGCGACCTGCACGATGTAGCCCGGGCCGGACGCCGGGTTCACGAACCACACGCGGCCGATCAGCGCGAGCAGGTTCACCACGCCGCCGCCCGTGGGGCCGACGACGAACGTGCCGTAGCCCGCGGCCGTCGCCAGACCCCAGTTCAACGAACCGCCGCTCGTCATGAACTTGCAGTGCGTGGCCCCGGAGGACAGCGCAATCACGGGGTAGTTCATGCGCTTCTGCTTGCCGCCCGTCACGGTGAAGTGGATGGCGTTGATCTTCGTGGCGTAGGTGCCCACGGCCCAGGACGCCGGATCCACGACCAAGGTGGGGGAGTGCAGCATCTCGTGCGGGAAGCAGCGCCAGACGCCTCCGGGCGCCCCGCACGGCCAGCCGGGGTGGGTGAAGTAGTAGTCCAGACCGTTGATGAGGTGCAGGTAGTTCGAGCCGTTTCCTGCTCGGGCGCTGGGTGCGGCGGAGAGCACGAACCCCAGAACCAGCGCAGCCACGGCAGCGCGACCGGCCTTCATGAGAACCTCCTATGACAGATGGACGGCAGTCGGATCCCCACGAGCACGAACGCCGAGCCCGGCCTCCTCGAGCGGGCGGGTCTTCCTCCCTTGCCGGAGACCACGACGCTCGAACAAGCAACGTGCGCAGCGGCCGCCGGCCAGACGCGACGCAGCTTCGCCTCCTCACAGCGACCAGACCCGGCGTCGACCTGACCTTAGGCTGCGCCCTGCGGCGCACCAGCCATCGTACGGCTCTGCCGGCGTCAGGCAAGGGAGCCGCGGCGCCCCCTGCCCGAAGCAGCGTCGGATCGCTCGGGCCCGGCGGCCGCGGTCCGCCAGTCCCCAGGGCGGGGCGGCGCGACCCGAATTGGGTCCTGACGATCAGCCGTGAGAATCAGGTGGCCAGACGGGCGAGCGGAAAGCCGCGAGTGCAAAAAGAAAAGGGGTCGCCCGAAGGCGACCCCTTGTTCGTGGGCTGCTCTCGGTCTGCCCTTACGGGAAGAACAGGACGTAGTAGCCGTTCGAGAGCGCGTGGCCCTTGTTCTGGTTGTGGTCGAGGAAGGAGTTGGATCCATCCGTCGCCCAATCCCAGAAGAACAGGTCCAGGCCGATGAGAACCGGAAGCTGCGGGACCGGGATCGGGAAGCCGCCGCTCAAGCCGGACGCGTTGCTGCCCGAGTTCTGGCCGAAGCTACCCGGCCACCACGGGATGTTCATCGCACCCGGGGCGGTCGAGTGGTTCGTGGACATGACCCAGATCGAGTTGGCGAGCAGGGCCGTGAACAGCGTGTCGATCTTGCCGACGCAACGCGGCATCTGCGGCCAGATGCCCGAGAGCACCGGTCCGCCGGGGCCGCCGGTCGGGAAGAAGATGAACGACGGGTTGGAGGCGCGGTTCACGCAGGTGCCGGCAGCGGTGAGGTCATAGCCCCAGATGTTGCCGCAGGCCAAACGGCCCGTGCCGCCGTAGAAGTTGGGATCGTCATAGACCGCGAAGCCCAGGAAGTCGCCGAGGCCGGCGGGGCCGGCGAGCGACAGGGTCTGGGAGCCGCTGCCCTGATCGAAGCCGGGGCTGAAGCCCGCGGTCGGCGAGTGGGCGTCGTAGAGACCAACATCGAAGGCCGGGTCATGCTGGACGACCGTGGTCATCGTGGCGTCGATCGAGCCGAGGCCGATCGCCCACTCGAACCACGGAACGAACGCGAAGACGTAGCCCGTGCCCTGGGACCACAGGAACGAGTAGCTGGAGCACAGGTTCCTCTCGTCCACCGAGCCAGTCCAGTACTGCCAGGTGAGGGGCGCGCCGCACTGAGTCGGATCGTCCGCCACGTACAGCGTCACGCTCTCGCCCTCGAAGATCGCGATGGACGAAGGCGAGCCGAACAGGGTCGTCAGGTTCAGAGCGACCTGAACGATGTAGCCCGCACCAGGCGCCGGGTTCACGAACGCCAGGCCGCCGATCAACGCGTACAGGTTGACCAGGCCAGCGGGACAGTGCGATCGTCGGGTAGCTCATGAGCTTGCCCGTGCCGCCGGTCACGGTCAGGTGGACGGCGTTGAGCTTCGTGGCGTAGGTGCCCACGGCCCAGGAGGCCGGATCCACGACGAGGGTCGGAGAGTGCAGCATCTCATGCGGGAAGCAGCGCCAGATGCCTGGCGTCGCACCGCACGGCGGGGTCTTCAAGAAGTAGTAGTCCACGCCGTTGGTGAGGTGCAGGTAGTTGGAGCCGTTTCCTGCCTGGGTGCTGGGTGCGGTGAAGAGCACGACGCCCAGAGCCAGAGCAGCCACGGCAACGCGACCTAGCTTCATGCGAAACCTCCTAGAGACAGACACAGGGACAGCAGTCGAATCCATGCGAGAAGAAGCCTCGGACCCGGCCTGGTCCACACGCGCGGTTCTCCATCCCCAGCCGGAGAACTCAGCGTCTGACCGACAACCCGGTCCCACGGCCACCGGCCCGATACGACACGACTTCGCCTTTTCACAGCGACCAGACCCGGTGTCGACCTGACCTTAGGCTGCGCCTTGCGACGCACCAGGATGTTACCTTGAGTCTGATTTCTGTCAACCTAAGCGACCGTGTTTTTTTCCGCCGTCTACGCGCGACCGTGAAGGACTCGACGTGGCCATGAAAGAAAGTTTAAGTTACCGAACGCGGCGGGGGTCGGAGCAGGCGCGGAGGAGCCGCAACGGCGAGAGGGCGCCTGCAGGCGAGGCTTGACGGGCCGGGGCCAGGTCGGCAGAATCACCCGTTTCGCCTCGAGAGCGTCTACTCGCTGTGCGTCGCCCGCGTTGCTGACTCCTCGACCCCATCCGGGTTCTGCGCGGTCATCGGCAAAAGCGGCTCGCGACCTGGAATCGCTTTCTCGAGTGAACCTCGGCCTCATGAGTTGAACCGCACGTGACTTGCCCTGTTCATACCATCGTCCTGGCCGCTGGCCGCGGAACGCGCATGAAGTCGCCCGCGCCCAAGGTCCTCTTCGACGTGTGCGGAGTGCCTTCGCTCGTCCACGTCGTCGCGCAGGCGGCGGAGATCGGGCGAGGAGGCGTGCTGGTCGTGGTGTCCCCGGATGGCCAGGACGCCTGCCGATGTGCCCTGGCGGAGGCCGGATTCGGCTCCGCGTTGCTCTTGATCCAGGATCCGCCGCTCGGCACCGGGCACGCGGTTCGGGAAGCGCTCGCGGGTCTGCCGGCCGAGGAATGCGACGTCCTCGTGCTCTACGGCGACGGTCCCTGCCTGCGGAAGGACTCCCTCGAGCGCCTGCTGGAGGAGCATCGGGCATCGTCGAACGCCGCGACGCTTCTCACTGCAAAGATTCCAGAGCCAAAGGGATACGGTCGCGTCGTCGCGGGACCGGATGGCGCCGTGGAGCGGATCGTCGAGGATCTCGACGCGGACGCAAGGACCCGGAAGATCGACGAGGTCAACACCGGGGTCTTGGTGTTCGCCCTTTCTTCGGGCCGCCGCGCGGTCCAGGCCATCGGCAGGAACAACGCCAAGGGCGAGTACTACCTCACCGATATCGTGGAGATCCTCCGTGCGGCGGGACAGCGCGTGGGGCGAGTCCTGCTCGACGATCCAGGTGAGGCCCGCTCCTTCAACTCCCACGAGGAGCTGGCGGCGGTGCGCCGCCTCCTGCGCGAGCGCATCGCCCGCAGGCACCAGGAGAACGGCGTGGACATCGTGGATCCGGCGACCACGTACATCGACGCGGACGTGGAGATCGGCCCGGGCACGAGGGTCCTTCCCTGCACGGTCATCGGCGCCGGAGTGCGGATCGGCTCGGGGTGCGTGGTCGGGCCGTTCGCCCACCTCAGGGTCAAGACGGTGCTGGAGGACGGCGCGCAGATCGGCAACTTCACCGAGGTGAAGAAGAGCATCATCGGCGCCGGCGCGCGCGCCAAGCACCTCACTTATCTCGGCGACGCCACGGTTGGCGCGCAGAGCAACATCGGCTGCGGCACGATCACCGCGAACTTCGACGGCAAGACCAAGCACGCGACCATGATCGGCGCGGGCGCGTCCATCGGCAGCGGCACGGTGCTGGTCGCTCCCTGCGAGGTCGGCGCCGGAGGTTCCACGGGCGCGGGCGCGGTCGTGCTGCGGAACTGCCGCATCGGCCCGGGCGAGGTCTTCGTCGGCGTGCCGGCCCGCCCGCTCTCGAGGCGGGCGGACGCGCCCGCGGGCGCGCCGCAGGCCCCGGACGGGGAGGTTCATTCATGAGTTCCGCGGAGCGACTGAAGATCTTCTCGGGAACGGCCCACCGCGAGCTGGCGGAGGAGATCTGCCGGGAACTCGGCCAGCCGCTGGGCTCGGCGAGCGTCGGCCGCTTCCCGGACGGCGAGATCGACGTCAAGATCAACGACGACATCCGTGGAGCGGACGTCTTCATCGTGCAGCCGACCTGCCCCCCTGTGAACGAGAACCTGGTCGAGCTGCTCCTCATGATCGACTGCTGCCTGCGCGCGTCGTCCGACCGGATCACGGCCGTGATCCCTTACTTCGGCTACGCGCGCAAGGACCGCAAGGACGAGGGGCGCGTGCCCATCTCGGCCAAGCTGTGCGCGAACATGATCTCCGCCGCCGGGGCGGACCGCGTGCTGACCATCGATCTGCACGCCTCGCAGATCCAGGGCTTCTTCGACATCCCGGTGGACCACCTCTACTCCAAGCCCGTCCTGTGCGACTACTTCGCCCAGCTGGAGCTCAGCCGGCCCGTGGTGGTCGCCCCGGACGTCGGGTCGATCCGCCTGGCGCGCGCCTACGCGAGCAGCCTGCAAGCCTCGCTGGCGATCGTCGACAAGCGGCGGCATTCGGCGGACGCCACCTCGGTGGAGAACGTCATCGGCGACGTCGCCGGGCGCGACGTCGTCATGGTGGACGACATGATCTCCACCGGCGGGTCGATCACGGAAGCGGCGCGCAACGTGAAGTCGAAGGGCGCCGAGCGCGTCTACCTCGGGGCGACGCACGCGGTGCTGTGCGGGTCGGCGGTGGAGAAGCTGGCGCAGGCCCCGGTGGAGGAGGTGGTCGTGAGCAACACGATCCCGGTCTCCGGCGAGAAGCTCATCGACAAGATCAAGGTGCGGTCCGTGGCGGGGTTGCTCGCGCGCGCGATCGACCGCATCCACCGCAGCGCCTCGGTCAGCGCGCTGTTCAGCGGCGAGTAGCGGACTTCAGAGCGAGGAAGACGATCATGGTGGAAGTGACGAAGCTGGAATTGGCGCGGCGCGAGGCCGTGGGTACGAACGCGGTGCGCGGGCTGCGCAAGGCCGGCAGCGTTCCGGTGGTCCTCTACGGCCACGGCCGGGAGGCGCTGGCGCTGGCCGCGGCCGGGCGCGCGCTCCAGGACGTGATCGCGCGCGGGGCGCGCTTCCTCGAGCTGTCCATCGAGGGACAGACCGAGACGGCCCTGATCCGCGAGGTCCAGTACGACGCGTTCGGGCTGGAGGTGCTGCACATCGACCTGATGCGCGTCGACATCGACGAGGCGATCAACGTCAGCGTGCCCGTGGAGATGCGCGGCCGTCCCAAGGGGCTGGCCGAGGGCGGCGCCCTGCAGAAGCTCCTGACCGACGTGGAGATCCGCATCGCCCCACGCCACATCCCCGAGGCGATCGTGGTGAACATCTCCGGCCTGGAGGTGAACCAGTCGATCTACGTGCGCGACCTGGAGCTGCCGCCGTCCGCCAAGCTGCTCGAGGACCCGGACAAGATCGTGTGCACCGTCGCCGTGCCGCGCGGCCTGGAGGAGGCTGCCCCGGCGCCGGCGCCGGAGCAGGCCGCCGAACCCGAGGTCGTCGGTCAGAAGAAAGAGGCCGAAGAGGCGCCGGAGTAGCGCGTGGTTCGATCCGCCGCGGCGCGCATCGTCGTGGGGCTCGGCAACCCGGGGGGCGAGTACGAGGGCACCCGTCACAACATCGGCTTCGCGGCCGTCGATCTGCTGGCGAGACGCCTCAAGGCCTCCTTCCGGCCGCGCGGCGCGGAGTGCGCGCTGGCGGACGGTCGCGGCCGGGAAGCTGGCCCCTTCCTGCTGGTGAAGCCCCTGGCGTACATGAACCGCAGCGGCGAGGCCCTGCGCAAGATCTTCGCCGACCTGGACGGCTCGATCGAGGAGACCCTGGTATTGCTCGACGATTTCAACCTCGACCTCGGCCGCCTGCGGCTGCGCGCCGCCGGCAGCGACGGCGGACACAACGGCCTGCGCTCGCTCATCGAGCGCTTCGGGACAGAGCGCGTCCCGCGGTTGCGCCTGGGAATCGGGCCGCCGCCGGCGCGGCTGCCGGCGGAGGTGTACGTGCTGCGGCGCTTCTGGCCGTGGGAGCTCGAAGAGGTCGACGAGATGGTGGCGCGCGCGGCGGACGCGGCGCAGGAGTGGATCGGCGGCGAGGACGTGGAAACGTTGATGAACCGCTACAACCGGCAGTAATCCGCGGCCGCATGCGCTAGACTGGCGCGTTCCGCGCGGCCGGAGAAAGTCGTGAAAGCGAGGCTCGAAGCCAGTGGTGAAGTACTACGAGGGCATGTTCCTGACGCACAACAAGGAGGCGAGGAAGGAAACCGACTACCTCGCCGCCCACGTCAGCGGTCTGATCGAGAAGGTGGGGGGCGCCGTCCTGCAGATGACGAAGTGGGACGAGCGCCGGCTGGCGTACCCCGTCAAGGGCGTCACGCACGGCGTGTACTTCCTGACCTACTTCTCGGGCGACGCGGCGACGGACGCGCGCCTGCGCGCCGAGGTGCGCCTCTCGAGCCTGATCCTGCGGCACCTGACCCTGCA
>JACQZJ010000019.1:24315-53634 GCA_016213895.1 Planctomycetota bacterium
GAGATGCAGATGCGCCTCTCGGGCGGCGAGGCCCGGGCCGTGCTGGACGTGCCGGTGCCCGCGCTGGACGAGGACGAGACCGCCACCGTGGCGGTCTCCAGGATCGGCGAGGACGACGCGCGCCGGGACGCGCCCGCGGGTGACAGGCGCGACGGAGGTGAGCGATGAGACGAGGTGCGCAGGGCGGCCGCAAGAAGCGCAAGGTGCGCCGGTTCAGCGAGCGCCACCGCGTGCGCGTGGGCCGCGACAAGGCCGAGGCGCTGTACGACTACAAGAACGTGCCGCTCTTGCAGCGGCTCACCACTCAGCAGGGCAAGCTCTACTCGCGCAAGCGCGCCGGCAACACGGCCTGGTCCCAGCGCCGGTTGAAGCGCGAGGTCAAGCGCGCGCGTTTCATGGCGCTCCTGCCGTACGTCGGCTAGCCGGGAAGGCCAAACATGCAGCAGATCATCCTCCTGAAGGACGTCGAGAAGCTCGGCCGGCGCGGCGGCTTGGTGCGCGTCAAGGACGGCTTCGCGCTCAACTATCTCCTGCCCAAGGGATTCGGCGTGCGCGCCACGCCGGACAACCTCAAGCGCCTCGAAGGGCTGCGCGAGAAGTTCGAGGCAGAGGAGAAGGAACGTACGGATAAGGCGCACAGCCTGTCGGACCGCCTGAGCAAGGTGTCCATCACGATCCCCGCCAAAGCCTCGGCGGAGGGGCACCTCTACGGTTCGGTGTCGGTCAGCTCGATCGTGGAGGCGCTCGCGGTCGAGGGCATCGAAGTCGATGCGCGCGCCGTGCGTCTCGCCGAGCCGATCAAGGAGATCGGCGTGTACACTATCCCCGTCGTCCTTCACGACCAGGTCAGGACGGAACTGAAGGTCTGGGTCGTGGAGGAGAAGGAGGCTGCGGTCGAACCTTCCCCGGGGAGCGGGGCCGCGGCTTCCTGACGGCGACGCTCGCGCTGGTGGAAGGGAGGGATCGATGGCGGATCCACGCTCCGTCGAGCGGGTTCCTCCGCACGACATCGAGGCCGAGGCGGCTCTCCTCGGCGCCATGCTCCTCGATCGCGACGTCATCACCGCGGTCGGGGACAGCATCCGCTCGGAGCACTTCTACACCGGCGCGCACCGCCTGATCCACGAGGCGATCACCGCCCTCGACGAGCGCGGCGCGGCTATCGACGCCGTGACGGTCAAGGACGAGCTGCGGCGCCGCCGCACCTTCGAACAGGCGGGAGGCGCGGAGACGCTGGTGCGCCTCATGGAGAGCGTTCCCTCGGCGGCGGGCGCGCGTCACCACGCGGACATCGTCCTCGGCTGCGCCCGGCGCCGCGCGCTGATCAGGGCCTCGCAGGAGACCCTCGCGGACTGCTACGAGGCGGCGCGCGACGTCGGCGACCTGGTGGATCGCGCGGAGCAGCGCATCTTCGACGTGAGCCGCGAGCGCGCCGGGGAGACGGTCTCGGTCAAGGACCTGCTGCGCGCCACCTTCGACCGCATCGAGAGCCGGCACGCGGACGGCGCGGGCGGCCTGACCGGCCTGGACACCGGGTTCGCCGACCTCAACGAGCAGCTCGACGGGCTGCACGCCGGGAACCTGATCATCGTCGCCGCGCGCCCCAGCATGGGCAAGACCTCCTTCGCCATGAACGTCGCGGCGCGCTCTGCCATGAAGACCGGGCGCGGCGTGCTGCTCTTCTCCCTGGAGGTGCCGAGCGACCAGGTGGTGGAGAACCTGCTCTGCTCGACGGCGCGCGTCGACGCCCACAAGATGCGCCGCGGCCGCCTGGATCAGGAGGACTGGGATCGACTCACGACCGCCGCCGGCGAACTGTCGAAGACGCGCATCCTCATCGACGACACGCCCGGCCTCTCCGCCCTGGCGATGCGCGCCAAGGCGCGGCGCATCGCCGCGCGGCGGGACGCCGACCTTTCGCTGATCGTCGTCGACTACATGCAGCTCATGACCTACCCGGACGCGGAGAGCCGCCAGCACGAGATCACGATGATCTCCCAGGCCCTGAAGAACACCGCGCGCCATCTCAAGGTGCCGGTGATGGCGCTCTCGCAGCTCAACCGCGCGGTCGACGCCCGCGAGGACCACCGGCCGCGCATGTCCGACCTGCGCGAGTCCGGCTCGATCGAGCAGGACGCGGACGTGATCATGTTCCTCTTCCGCGAGGCGTACTACCGGGAGGTGCCGGAAACCGAGGTGCCGATCACCGAGGTGATCATCGCCAAGCACAGGAACGGCCCGACCGGCATGAAGAAGCTGCACTTCTTCAGCCAGTACCTGAGCTTCGAGGACCCGGCCCGGCCCCATCTGGTCCCCTGAGCCTCTCCGCAGGAGATGCTCATCTGGAATCCGCGATTCTCAAGCGGGATGCTTGAGCTTGGCGGGCGCACCCTCTCTCGCGTTCTGCACAGGTTGTCCAGATCAGGGCGGCGCACGGCCGGCGGACCCGTGCGGTCCGTGCGCGCCGCCTGCGCGGGCGCGGCACGCGCCCCGGGCGCGGGCGCTGCCCGGGGCCGCCGCCGAATCCTGGCAAACAAAAACGCGCGACGCTCGTTTCGCCTGGCGCGCGCACTAGAATCCGGACAAGACCTGGGACGCTTCTCCAAAGCGGGCGGTTCATTGGGCGGTCATCAAATCGTCATCCTCGTCATCGCCCTCCTCCTCCACGGGTTCGGGCGCGCTCGCGAAGGGGAGACCGTGGTCGACATCCGCTTCGTGGGGAACGAGCGCGTCACTGCCGAGCAGATGCTGCAGACCATGCGCACGAAGAGCGGCGAGGCGCTCGAGGCGGACAAGATCAGCGAGGACATCCGCGACCTCTACCAGCGCTTCGGCGTGCGGGTCACGGTGCTCGAGGAAGCGGTCGAAGGGGGCGTGCGCCTCACCCTCGAGGTCAGCGAGGAGGCGCTGATCACCAAGGTCGAGACTTCCGGGGTGTCCGCGCCGCGCGGCCGCGAGATCCTGGAGGAGGTCTCGCTCGGGGGCGCGCGCGGGCTGCTCGAGTCGCAGGTGCGCGACCGCGCCAGCGAGCTGGAGCGCCGGCTGCAGGAAGAGGGGCGCTTCTTCGCCCAGGTCAAGACGAGCGTCGCGGCGCGGGACGGCGGCGCGGTGGCGGTGCTGGAGATCCACGAGGGCCCCAAGGTCGAGGTCGCGGCCATCAACTTCGTCGGCCTGCGCTCGCTCGACCCGGACCACCTGCGCAAGGTGATGACCACCAACGCCACGCGCTTCCTGCTGCTCAAGTCCTACTTGCGCCAGGACGTGCTCGACCGCGACATCATCGAGCTGCAGCGCTACCTGCAGGCCGAGGGCTTCCGCGACGGTCAGGTGTCGCTCGAGGCGCTCGACTTCAACGCCGCCCAGGACGAGGTCACGGTGACGCTGCGCGTGCAGGAGGGGGAGCGCTACACCGTGGGCTCCATCCGCATCGAGGGGAACGCGGCCCTCGGCGCGGAGGATCTCTACGCTGTGCTCGAGCTGGCGGAAGGCGATCCCATCCGCCAAGCCGTGCTGGAAAAGGACCAGCACCGCTTGCTGGCGCGCTACGGCGAGCTGGGCTACATCCGCTGCGCGGTCGAGCCGCAGGTCGCCTACGCGGCGGAGGGCACCTCGGTGGCGGTGTGCTACTTCATCGACGAGGGCGACCAGAAGCGCGTGCGCGCGGTGGTGATCACCGGCAACACCAACACCAAGGACGTGGTGGTGCGGCGCGAGAGCACGCTCAAGCCGGGCGACGTGGCGAGCACGGCGGAACTGCAACGTACCACCGAGCGCCTGCGGTCCCTCGGCTACTTCGCGGACGAGAGCGGCCGCAACCTGGTGTACGCGCGCTTCAAGCCCACCGGCGACCCTCTGCTCGAGGACCTCTTCATCGACGTCGAGGAGACGCGCTCCGGGCGGCTGTTCTTCACCGCCGGGGCCACGACCGACACCGGCTTCTTCGCGGGCGTGCTGCTCGAGAAGAACAACTTCGACATCAGCGACGCCCCGTCCTCGTGGGACCCGATCACGCTCTTCAGCGAGTTCTGGCGCAACGAGGCCTTCCACGGCGGCGGCCAGCAGCTCACGCTGCAGGCCCTGCCGGGGAACAAGGTCTCGGACTTCCGCCTCTCCTTCACCGAGCCCTACCTGTTCGGGCCGGAGGAGTTCCCCTACTCGCTGAACGTCGAGCTCTACAACCGCACCGAGCGGCTGTTCGACGACTTCCGCGAGGACCGCTTCGGCCTGACGACGACGCTCGGCAAGCGCATCGACGACCACTGGAGCGCCGGCGTCAGCGGCCGGCTCGACATGGTCGACATCGAGGACGTGGACGACGATGCGCCGGACGACGTCGAGGACGTCGAGGGCACGAACTTCGTGCCCGGGATCGGCGTGTTCGCGCGCTACCGGAACCTCGACTCCCTCACCGATCCCAAGGAGGGGTACGAGGTCGGCGCGCGCTACGAGTTCATGGGCGCCGACGCGGCCGGCACCAAGATGGTGCTCGACGGCTCGTGGTTCCTGCCGCTGATGGAGGACGAGCGCGGCCGGGACCAGGTCGTGGCCCTGCGCGGCGCGCTCGGCGCCGCCCAGGGGTTCGGCGGCGAGCTGCCCTTCTTCGAGCGCTTCGGCGGCGGCGGCTCGACTGGACCTTTCGCGATCCGCGGTTTCGAGTACCGCGGCGTGGGACCGGAGTCGAGCGGCGTCCACCTCGGCGGCGAGATGGCGTGGGCGGCCGGCGCCGAGTACCGCTTCCCGCTCTACTCGACGTACGATCCGCTCCTCGACGAGGAGATCGAGCTGCTGCGCGGCGTCCTCTTCGTCGACGCCGGCGCGGTGGAGGACACGGTGGGCGACGTGTTCGGATCGCCGCGCATGGGAGCCGGCGCGGGCTTGAGGATCCGCCTGCCCTTCCTCGGCCAGACGCCGGTGGCCATCGACTTCGGCGTGCCGGTCCTCTCCGAGTCGGACGACGAGACGGAGTTGTTCAGCATCCGCGTCAGCACAAGGTTCTGAAGCGCGCCGGTCGGGCAAGGTCCAGGCCATGGCCGGCGGCCCCCAGGAGGTCCATCGATGCGTTCGTTCAGGCCGTTTGCGGCCGGGGCTGCCCTCGCCGGCCTGCTCCTTCTGGCCTCGGGGTATCGCGCGGGCGCGGAGCCGCAGGCTCCGGCTCCGCCCGGGCCGGGGATCGGCGTGGTCGATCTGTTCAGGGTGATGACCGAGGCGCGCCCCTTCGCCGCGGCGCAGGGCGCCATCCGCGAGTGGATCGAGTCCGAGAAGCGCAGCAACCTGGACGTCAAGAAGGGCGAGATCAACGCCAAGGAAGCGGAACTCGAGATGTTCGCGCGCGACTCCGAGGAGCACCGCAAGCTGAAGAACGAGATCGAGTTCGCCAAGCTGCGCTTCGAGCACGAGTTCGAGCGGCTCGAGGCGGAGCGCATGCGGCGCATCACCGCGGGCCAGAGGCAGGCCTTCGACGAGGCGAGCGCGGCCGTCGCCGAGTACGCCAAGTCGCGCGGGATCTTCCTCGTGCTGCAGCAGCGCACGGGCAAGCTCCGGGGCGAGCTGGACACCGACCTGACGTCAGAGATGTACCTCAGGGACATCCTCTACAGCGATGCGCTGCTTGACATCACCGACGCCGTGATTAGAATCCTCGACGCCAAACGCTAGTGTCTGAACGTGAACAAGTTACGGTCGTTCGCCGAGAATCACCGGGGGAGCGGTGCGTGAGTTTCACCCTCCAGGCCATCGCAGAGCGTCTCGGCGGCGTCCTTGACGGGGACGGTGGCCTCGTCATCACCGGCGTGTCTGGCCTGCAAGACGCGCGGCCGGGCGATCTGTCGTTCGTGACGGACGCGCGCTACGAGAAGCTGATCGAGGAGACGCGCGCGTCCGCTCTGCTGGTGGGCAAGGAGTTCGGCGCGTGCCGCCTGCCCGTCATCCGCTGCGCGCAGCCGGAGATCGCCCTGGAGGTCCTCGCCGAGTGCTTCCGCCCGGCGCGCGCCGAGCCTTCCGGCCAGGTCGATGCGGCGGCGCAGGTCGCGGCGAGCGCGCGCCTCGGCGCCGCGGTGACGGTGATGCCGTTCGCGTTCGTGGGCGACGCGGCCGAGATCGGCGACCGGAGCGTTCTCTTCCCCGGCGTGTACGTGGGCGCGCACGCCGCGATCGGCGCGGACTGCGTGCTGCATCCCAACGTGGTGGTTCTCGATCGGGTGCGGATCGGCGCGCGCGTGGTCATCCACGCCGGCTCGGTCCTGGGCGCGGACGGCTTCGGCTACCGCCCGGTGCCGGAGGGCCTCTGCAAGATCGAGCACATCGGCACGGTCGAGGTCGAGGACGACGTCGAGATCGGTGCCTGCGTGGCCATCGACCGCGCGCGCTTCGGCCGCACGCTGATCGGCCGCGGCGCGAAGATCGACAACCTGGTCCAGGTCGCCCACAACGTGCGCGTCGGCCGCGGCACGGCAATCGCCGCGCAGACCGGCGTCTCCGGCTCGACGACGATCGGCGACGCGTGCATGATCGGCGGGCAGGCCGGCATCGTCGGCCACATCCGCATCGGCGACCGCACGCTCGTGGCGGCGCGCGCCGGCGTCTCCAAGGACGTGAAGGAAGGGTCGATCCTGTACGGTTACCACGCCCGGCAGCACCTGGACAAGAAGCGCGAGGACGCGGCGCTCAGGCGCCTGCCCAAGCTCCTCGAGCGCGTGCGCGAGCTGGAGGCGCGGGTGCGTGCCCTGGAGGCGGCGAGGAAGGCGGACGGCGAGTCGCCGGCGGACTGAGAGATGCGCAACCAGCGGACGCTGAAGGCGGCGGTCGAGTTCAAGGGCGTCGGCCTGCACACCGGCCGGGAGACGCACGTGCGCGTCGCGCCGGCCGGCCCGAGCCAGGGCGTGATCTTCCTGCGCACCGACCTGCCGGAGGCGCCGCACATCCCCGCGACCCTCGATTTCCTGGGCCAGGGCGCGCGCCGCACGACGCTCAGGAACGGCGAGGCCGAGGTCAACACCGTGGAGCACCTGCTGGCGGCGCTCGCGGGCCTGCGCATCGACAACGTCGAGGTGCACATCGACGGGCCGGAGATGCCCGGCCTGGACGGCTCGGCCCTGCCCTACGCCAAGGCGTTTCGCGAGAGCGGCCTGGTGGAACAGAAGGCCGAGAAGCCGACCTTCGTCGTGGACAAGCCCATTCACGTGATGGACGGCAGCGCCACCATCGGCGCCTTCCCGGAGGACGGCGGCGGCCTCAGGGTGCTGTACACGCTCAGCCTGGCTGACGCGAAGATGGGGGCGCAGTTCGTCGACATCCGCTGCGACGAGGAGACCTTCCTGGAACAGCTCGCCCCGGCGCGCACTTTCGTCCTCAAGGAAGAGGTCGACGCCCTGCGCGAGAAGGGGCTGGGGCAGGGGGCGGACACGGCCAACACGCTGGTCCTGGACAACGGCGTGGTCATCGACAACGAGCTGCGCTTCAGCGACGAGTTCGCGCGCCACAAGGTGCTCGATCTGCTCGGCGACATGTTCCTCTCCGGCGTCGACGTCCACGGGCGCATCGTCGCGGCGCTCTCCGGCCACGTCACCAACCGCGCCCTGGTGCGGGAGATCACCGAGGAGATCCACCGTCGCGAGGTGGCGGGACAGGTGCTGCGCGAGTCGGGCATCGACATCCGCGAGATCCTCACCCTCCTGCCGCATCGCTACCCGTTCCTGCTGATCGACCGCGTCATCGAGCTGGAGGGCTACCGCCGCGCGGTGGGGGTGAAGAACGTCACCATCAACGAGCCCTTCTTCCAGGGCCACTGGCCCGGCCAGCCGATCATGCCGGGGGTGCTCATCCTCGAGGCGATGGCGCAGCTGGCCGGCGTCCTGCTGCTCCGGCGCCTGGAGAACACCGGCAAGCTCGCGGTGCTCTGGTCGATCGACCGCGTCAAGCTGCGCCGTTCCGTGATTCCGGGCGACCAGCTGCGCATCGAGATCGAGGCCACCAAGGTGCGCGACACGATCGGCCAGGTCCAGGCCACGGCCAAGGTGAACGAGAAGATCGCCGCCGAGGCCGTGCTCACCTTCACGCTGGTGGACGCAACCTGACTTCCGCGACATGAAGAAGCTGCGCGCCGCCGTGATCGGCGCCGGCCACCTGGGCCGGCATCATGCGAGGAACATGGCCAGCCTCGCCGGGGTCGAGCTGGTCGCGGTGTGCGATCCGGACGAGGAACGCGGGCGCCAGGCCGCGCAGGCGGCCGGGGCGCTCTGGCTGGCCGACGCCGCCGAGCTGCCGCCAGACCTCGACGCGGCCTCGATCGCCGCACCCACGCCGCTGCACTACTCCCTGGCCCGGTCGCTCCTGGAGCGGGGCGTGCACTGCCTGGTCGAGAAGCCCATGACCGCCACGCTCGAGGAGGCGCGGGGGCTGGTCGCGGTCGCGGCGCGCGCCGGCCGCGTGCTGCAGGTCGGGCACAGCGAACGCTTCAACCCGGTGCTGGACCTCTTGCCCGCGGGCGGGGCGGCGCCGCGGCTCATCGAGGCGCGGCGCACCTTCCCGCACACCGGCCGCTCGGGCGACACGAGCGTCGTGTACGACCTGATGATCCACGACATCGACCTGGCGCTGCTTTTCGCCGGGTCCAGCGTCGCGGCGCTCGAGGCCGCCGGCGGCACGCTCATCGGCCCGCTCGAGGACTGGGCGCACTGCCGTCTGATCTTCGCGTCGGGCTGCGTCGCGACCTTGACGGCGAGCCGCGTGGCCCCGCTCGCCATGCGCCGCACCGTCATCCACTCGGACGCGGCGACTCTGGACATCGACTTCCAGGCGCGCCGCCTGGGCGTGTTCGACGCCGCCGGCGCGCGCGAGGCGCAGGGCAGCGGCGAGGAGCCGCTGCGCCGCGAGCTCGAGCACTTCGTCGACTGCGTGCGCGCGGGCGCCCGCCCCGTGGTCTCGGGCGAGGAAGGGCTCGCCGCCATCGAGATCGCGGAGCGCGTGCTGGCGCGGATCCGGGGCTGACCCCCCGTTCGCGCTACCCGGCGGTGCCCGCCTCGATGGTCCCGCCGCCTCCTGCCGCGGCGCCCGCCTCCTCGCCGCGGGCCGGCAGCAGGGAGATCTGCGGATAGAGGACCACGCGGTTGCGCCCGCGGCGCTTCGCCTCCAGCAGGGCGCAGTCGGCGCGGCGCAGGAACTCCTCCGGCGAGGACTCCTCGATGCCGTCGAAGGTCGAGATGCCGATCGACAGCGACACCGACGTGGAGTGGGAGTCGTGCTCGAAGCGGTACTCGGCCACGATCCTGCGGATGCGCTCGGCGATGCGCACCGCCTCGTCGAGACCGGTGTTCGGCAGCAGCAGCACGAACTCGTCGCCGCCCAGGCGGGCGGGGATGTCGATGTCGCGGATGATCGAGCGCAGCTTCTTGGCGAAGGCGAGCAGCACGAAGTCGCCGAAGGCGTGGTCGAAGGAGTCGTTGATGTCCTTGAAGTTGTCGAAATCGAGCATCACGCAGGAGATCGCGGTGCGGTGGCGGCGCGCGCGGCTGAACTCCTCGCGCAGGCGCCGGTGGAAGTAGCGGTCGTTGAACGTCCCGGTCTTGAAGTCGGTGATGGACTGCCGCTCGAGCGCCAGCTTTTCCTCCTCCATGCGGCGCAGCACGCCCAGGCGCCCCAGGCAGAGCTGGATGCGCTCGAGCAGCGCCTCGCCGGTCGCCGCCTGGCGCGGGACGATGTCATCGACCAGGCCGCAGAGGCTCGCCGTCGCGTCCGCGAAGAGGTCGCTTTCGCAGATCAAGAGGAGGGGCGTGTACTGGACCCGGTCCTTGACGTCGAGGATGCGGTGGACCTCCTGGCCCTGCGGATTGTGCGAGAGGGGCGAGAGGACGATCAGGTCGGGGCGGCGCTCGCAGATCGTCTCGATCGTGGCCAGCACGTCGCTCGACTGGAAGACGGTGTGGCCGCCGGCCGAGAGCGGAGCAACCAGCTCCGGCAGCGGCTCCGTGTGGTGGTCGGCGATGAGGATGCGGCGCGGTAGTAGGCTCATCCGGTCCGCCCCTGTGGAGGCGAACACGCTGGTCGTGGTCCTCGAACTGATCGAATGGGTCATTCTATCCCAATCCTAGACGCGTGCCCGGCCGAGGTTCACGCCGGCGGCACCTTCTTCTCGTCCGGACCGGCCCACGGGCTCGGTAACGGCAGCAGAGCCGCGAGTCGCTCTGTTCCCTCAAAGGCAGTCTTATCGGCTCGCGCGGACCGTTTCCACCGCGAATTCTCCGGCCATTCACATAGTTGCGCGCGCGGGTCGGGCAACCTCCCCGAGGGCGATTCGTCCCCCCCCAGGCTCGTTGCACAGGCCTTGAACATCCGGCGCGACCGAGGAGTGCGCCTCCAGAACCCCGTTCTACGCGCGTGGGACGCGCCGGATCTTGACAACCTCGCCGCAATCTCTAACCTGCTCCAGCCTTGCTACGGATTCTCGCCGTGAGGATCCCGCTGTTCCGGGGCGCGTTGCGCCGGTTCCGGCCGAACCCAACCTTCCTAGGGCCGAAACCCGCGTGCTCGTCCCAAGTCTCAGGAAACAAGAGGTCAGGGAAGGTGAACGCATGAGCGCGGTTTCTGTCCAGGAACTCCTCGACGCGGGCGTCCATTTCGGTCATCGGGTCAGCCGCTGGAACCCGAAGATGGCGCCCTACATCCACGGCCGGCGCAACTCCATCCACATCTTGAACTTGGTCGAGACCGTGAAGGGTCTGGCCCGGGCCTGCCACTTCCTGCGCGAGCTGGCGGCCACCGGACGCCAGATCGTCCTGGTCGGCACCAAGCGCCAGATCAAGAACGTGGTTTTCGGCGAGGCCGAGCGCTGCAGGAGGCCGTACGTGAACGAGCGCTGGCTGGGCGGCACGCTCACCAACTTCTCGACCATCCGCTCGCGCTTGAAGCGGCTCGAGGAGCTGGAGGAGCTGAGCGCTTCCGGCCAGATGGAGAATTACAAGAAGAAGGAGCAGTCCTCGCTGCTGCGCGAGATGCGCCGCATCAAGAAGAACCTGGAGGGCATCCGCGGCCTGGAGCGCATGCCGGGCGCCATCCTCGTGGTCGATCCGAACAAGGAGTACATCGCGGTGCGCGAGGCGAACCGGCTGGGCCTGCCGATCGTCGCCATCCTCGACACCGACTGCGACCCGACCCAGGTGGACATCCCGATCCCGGCGAACGACGACGCGATGAAGTCGGTGTCCCTCATCCTCGCCAAGCTCGCCGACGCGATCATGGAGGGGCGCGCTGGCTTCCGCGAGGGCGTGGTGCTCGTGGAGGAGGAGGAGCCGGTCATCGAGATGAAGAAGCGCGAGCAGAAGGGCGTGCGCCGCCCGCAGCACCGCGGCGGGCCCGGGCGCCGCTCCGCCGGGCCGCGGGGCGCCGAGGGCCGGGGGCCGAGGCGGGAGGCCGAGGGGGGCGAGGTCCGCGAGGAGGGCGCGAGCGCTGGCGGTGCCGCACCGGCCGCACCAGCCGCACCGGCCGCACCGGCCGCGCCGGCGGCTCCGGCGGCTCCGGCGGCTCCGGCCGCCGAGGCTGGCGGTACGACGGCCGCGCCGGTTTCCGCGGACGGGCCCCAGGTTTGAACGCGGCGCGGCGCGCCAGGACCAGAACAGGCGACGGAGGGCACGAGCCATGATCGACGCGAAGGACGTCATGAACCTGCGGCAGACGACCGGCGCAGGCGTGAACGACTGCAAGAAGGCCTTGACCGAGGCGGCGGGCGACTTCGAGAAGGCGAAGGAGCTGCTGCGCAAGTGGGGCGGGAAGATCGCCTTGAAGAAGGCGACGCGCGAGACCTCCTCCGGCCTGGTGGGCTGCTACCTGCACCCGACGCCGGCGACGGCGCGCGTGGGCGTGATGGTCCAGTTCAACTGCGAGACCGACTTCGTGGCGCGCAACGAGGAGTTCCGGGCTTTCCTCAAGCAGGTGGCGCAGCACATCGCCGCCTCCAGCCCGAAGTACGTCGGCCGCGAGGATGTCCCGGCCGAGGTGATCGAGAAGGAGAAGGAGATCTACCGGGAGCAGGTCAAGGGCAAGCCGCCCGCGGCCATGGACAAGATCATCGGCGGCAAGCTCGAGAAGTTCTTCGCGGAGTGCTGCCTGCTCGACCAGCCGTTCGTGATGGACACGGAGAAGACCGTGGGCCAGATGCTGACCGCCAAGATCGCCACGATCGGCGAGAACCTGAAGGTCACGCGCTTCGCGCGCTTCGAGATCGGGGGCTAGCGCGTTGACGGACCTTCCGCAGCGGGGACCGTACCGCCGGGTGCTGCTCAAGCTGTCCGGCGAGGTTTTCGGCGGGCCGGGCAGCAACCTGGACGTCGGCAACCTCGGGCGCATCGCGCGCGACGTGCAATCGGTGCATGGCGCGGGCATCCAGGCGGCCGTCGTCGTCGGGGCGGGCAACTTCCTGCGCGGGGCGGAGGTGGCCGCCTCGGGGATGAGCCGCGTCAGCGCCGACCAGGCCGGCATGCTGGCCACGGTGATGAACGGCCTGGCGCTGCAGGACGCGCTCGAGCGGCTCGGCGTGGAGACGCGCGTGTGCAGCGCAATCGAGATGTCGCGCGTCTGCGAACCGTTCATCAAGCGGCGCGTGGTGCGCCACATCGAGAAGGGCCGCGTGCCGATCCTGGTCGGCGGCACGGGCAATCCCTACTTCACTACGGACACGACCGCCGCGCTGCGCGCCAAGGAAATCGAGGCCGACGTGCTGCTCAAGGCGACCAAGGTCGACGGGGTCTACTCCGCCGACCCGCTGCGCGACCCGAACGCCGTCCGGCTGGAGCAGCTGGACTACATGTCAGTGATTCGGCAGAAACTCAGAGTGATGGATCCGACGGCGGTGACGCTCTGCCAGGAGACCGGCATGCCGATCGTCGTGTTCGACCTGACGGTCGCTGGCAACGTCCTGCGGGCCGCCCGCGGTGAGCCGATCGGCACCATTATCTGCGAGTGACGGAGGGGTCCATGGATTACAACGCAACCCTGGCCGAGACCAAGGAGAGGATGAAGAAGGGCGTCGCCCACTTCCAGGAGCAGATCCGCGGCCTGCGCTCCGGGCGCGCCACGCCCGCGCTGGTGGAGAACATCCGCGTGGAGTACTACGGCTCGCCCACGCCGCTGAAGCAAATCGCCTCGATCGCCATTCCCGAGCCGCGCACGCTGGTCGTTCGGCCGTTCGATCCGAGCGTCCTCAAGGAGATCGAGAAGGCGGTGCAGAAGAGCGAACTGGGCATCAACCCCCAGTCGGACGGCAAGGTCGTGCGCCTCACCGTCCCGGACATGTCCGAGGAGCAGCGCGGCAAGCTGGTGGCGCGCGTCAAGGACCTGGCCGAGCAGGGCCGCGTGGCGTTGCGCAACCTGAGGCGCGAGCTCAACAAGAAGGTGGAAGACGGCGATCTCGGCGAGGACGATCGGACCACCTTGAAGGACGAGATTCAGAAGGCGCTGAAGTCGTGCGAGGGCGACATCGAGAAGATCCTCGCCGCCAAGACCAAGGAGATCATGGAGACCTGACCCGTTCGCGGCGGTCTGCTATGATCTCGGGCAGATGCTGGGGGCATAGCTCAGCCGGTAGAGCAACGGATTTTTAATCCGTCGGTCGGGGGTTCGACTCCCTCTGCCCTCACCAAACTGGCTTTCTGGCACGCGGCGCATGCCTCGATGGCGGGGCGCCCGGGCGGCACTGGAGCGGCGGGATGGCGAACGTCACGCAGGAGCAGGTCATCCGACAACTGAAGCAGGTGCACGACCCGGAGATTCCGGTGGACGTGTACAACTTCGGTTTGATCTACGGCATCGAGATCAGCGACGGCAACAACGTCAAGATCACGATGACGCTGAGCTCCGAGGCCTGTCCCGCGGCGCAGATGATCCCGAGCGAGATCATCCGCAAGGTCGAGATGATCGAAGACGTGAAGTGCACGGTCGAGGTCGTGTGGGAGCCGCGCTGGACGCCCGAGCTGATCACCGCGGAGGGGCGCAGGCTCCTCGGACTGGACCATCCGGACGGATAGTCGCTTCTTCCGGCCGCCGCGGCGCGCGCGGCTCGCTTGCCGCGCCCTACGCGGATAGCTAGTGTTCCCCTCGCGTGGCCCTGTCGTCTAGCCCGGTCAGGACACTGCCCTTTCAAGGCAGCAACACGGGTTCGAATCCCGTCAGGGTCACCAGTTCCTGCCCCGCGCTGCCGTCCGCTCCGCGTCAGCGCGGCGCCACGCGCCACACGTGGATCACGCTCCTCTCCTGCTCCTCTGGCACCATGCGCTCGCAGACGTAGAGCAGGCCGCGCTCGCGGTCGAAGCAGGCGGCGCCCAGGGAGTAGCGCTTGCCGCGCTCGTGGTGGAATCCCGGATCGAACAGGCGCTCGTCCAGCGAGAGCGTGGCATAGGGCTGCGGCTCCCACGAGCGCGCGCGGCCCGCGGCGACCGCGGCGAGGTCGTCGGGGTCGAAGAAGATCATCTGCGCGGAGATCGCCTCCGACCACCAGCCGCGCTGGTCGAAGGGCCAGGCCGGCGGCGAAGGGTAGACCGTGTCCTCGCGGTGCTCGGTCGGGTACTCCTCGCCGTTGGCGAAGCCGTACCAGTTGCGGCCGAGCGCCTTGGTGCCCACCAGCACGACCGCGGAGCACGCACCATCTTCGAGCCACGCCCCGCCGGACCACTCATCGGCTTCGGCGAAGCCGCGCATGCTCTGCTGCGGGTCGGTGGTGATCTCGGCCGCCCCTTCCTGCTGCACGCCGTAGAGGAGCAGTGGCGTGAGGGCGTCGATGCGCGCACCGCGCGCGGGCGGATCGTCCTCGGGCGGCGGCTCGTAGGCGAAGAGCGCCGGACCGCGCCCGCCCCAAAGGCCGTCGCGGAAGCGCCCGGTGGCGAGGCGCTTCCCGGGCGCGTGCGCCCGCGCCCATTCCTCGGGGATGGCGAACATGTAGTCGTTGGTGACATAGTTGCAGAAGCCGCCAAGCTGCCACGGTCCCTGCAGGCGCGGATGCTCGAGATCGAGTTCGAACCAGCCGTGCGAGGGGTCGCCTTGCTGGAAGTGCTGGCCCCAGCAGCAGTGGACACGGCCCTTGCCTCCCGGCCGCGCGGAGGGCAGGTAGGCCAGCCCGGCGCGCGGGATCTCGAGGGAGCCGAACACGATGCCGATGACGTCGCTCGGCTCCTGCAGCGAGCGGGCGGTGTTCAGCTGTTCCAGGTCGCGCGCGGCCAATGGCACGGGGATGGAGACCTCGGCGACGAACTGACACTGGTCGTGGCCCACGGCGTAGAGTGAGCCGGGGAAGCCGTCGTCCGGGCCATCGGGGTCGCCCTCCGGGCAGTAGGTCAGGGCGTAACCGCTGTAGCTCCAGAACTCGAGCCGCTCGAGGTCGTCCGCCAGGGTGACCGCCGGGAGACGGAAAGCGCCCAGGTACTCAAGGTCCTCGGGCTGCAGGCGCTTGCCCGCTGGCGCCTGCAGCGCCCGGGCGTCCGGGTCCGCATCGCACGCCAGGCCCAGGAAGAGGCCCGCTGCCAGCGCCAGCCGCAGAGGAGGGAGCAGCGCCGCGCGCCTGCCTGGACTCGAGCCGCCCATCGTCGCCATGCCTCTGCCCTCCTGGGCGCGACCAGCGGCGCGGCGCGCGCCGCGCGCGCGCACCGTGCCGGGCGGATTGTAGCAGGCGGGGGGAGGACGCGGCTGCCTGGCGGACAATCCTCGCTCGCTGCGCTAGGATTAAGGGACGGACGCGTCCGTCCGATAATTCATGCAGGAGGTGGCATGGTCCGAGCAGGGAAGGCCGGCCGGCGCGGTCGCCCGCGCGACGCCGAGCTGCCGCGGCGCAGGCGCGAGGAGATCCTCGATGGCGGCCGCGGACCGGGGCATGCGCCTGCTGCACGAGAGCGTGGAGGAGGCGAGCGCGGGCGCGCAGGATCCCCTGGAGCAGGTGCAGAACGCCATCCGCGCCTACCTCTCGTTTTTCGACAGCCATCCCGAGTACGCCGAGCTGCTCATCCAGGAGCGCGCGGCCTTCCGCGACCGCAAGGTCCCGACCTACTTCGCGCATCGGGAGGCGCGCATCGGCAAGTGGCGGCGCCTCATGCAGGGTTTGATCGCGGCGGGCCGGGTGCGCGCCATGCCCGTGGAGCGCATCATGGGCGTCGCCAGCGACCTCCTCTACGGCACCATGCTCGCCAACCACTTCGCCGGGCGGCACGGCTTCTTCGAAGAGCAGGCCGAGGGCATCCTGGACGTCATGTTCCACGGCATCCTGGCCGGCCGGGAGCGGGCGCGCCGCCGGAGGCGACCGTGAGGAGCCGGGAGCTTCTCGCGGCGCTCTGCGCTCTCTGCGCCTGCGGTCCGCCGCCGGAGCAGGGTGGAGGCGCAGCCGCCGGCAGTGGCGCGTGGCGGCCGGTCGTGACCGTCGCGCCGGCGGCGCGCGGCGCGATCGCGGCGGACGTCGAGCTGCCCGCCACCTTCCTGCCCAGGAGGCGCACCGTGATCGTGGCCGAGGTGGACGGCGTGATCCGCGCGCTGCCGGCCGCGCGCGCCGCCTTGCCCCTGCGCCCCGAGCAGCAGGAGCTCCTCTGCGGCCTCGGCCTCGACCCGCTGAAGGACCCGCGCAACCTGGACCTCGGCGACCGCGTGGCGCAGGGCGCGGTGCTGGTGGAGTTGGAGCGCGGCCCCTTCGAGCTGGACCTGGACGTGGCGCGCGCCGAGCTGGGCCAGGCGCAGGCCGGCCTCGCCGAGCTGCTCGCCTGGCGGCGGCCGGAGGAGGTGCGCCAGCTCGAGGCGGCCTGCGCCGAGGCGGAAGCCGAGTTCGAGCGCGCCCGGCTCGCCCTGGCGCGCGCGCACGCGCTCTGCACCGCGGACGCGGCCAGCGAGAAGGAACGCGAGCAGGCCGAGGCCGAGGTGCGGACCTGGGAGGCGCGCAGCGCCGCCGCCGCCGCATCCCTGGAGATGGCGCGCGCCGGGCCGACCACCGAGGAGCAGCAAGTCGCCGAGGCTGCCGTGCGCACGGCGCGGGCGCGCGTCGCCCGGGCGGAGGAGCGGCTGGCGAAGACCGTCGTCCTGGCGCCGTACGACGCCTTCGTGACCGACCGCTTCGTCGACGTCGGCGACCGGGTCACGGCCATGCCGCGCGTGGAGATCATGGAGATCATGGACTGCGCGCCGCTGCTCGCCGAGGTGGACGTGCCCGAGCGTTTCCTGGGCGCCATCGCCGTGGGCGACCGCGTGCGCGTGGCTGCCCAGGGGCTGCCCGAGGGCGCGGCCGGCGTCGTGGCCATGCGCAACGCCAAGGTCGACGCCGCCACGCGTACCTGCCGCGTGCGCGTCGCGCTCGGCAACGCCGCGGGCCTGCTCCGGCCCGGGCAGTTCGCGCGCGTGACGCTCCGCGCCGCCACGGCCGAGCAGACCGTGGGCGTGCCGCCGGCCGCGCTCTGCTTCCGCGACGGCAGTCCGGCCGTGTTCGTCGTGCGGGACGACCGTGCGACCCTCAGGCGCGTGCAGCCGGGCATCGCCGGCGAGAGCGCGGTCGAGATCCTCTCCGGGATCGAGCCGGGCGAGCAGGTAGTGGTGCACGATCCGGCTCTCCTGGCCGACGGCATGCTCGTCACGCTGGACGCTCGACCCGGGTCGCCGGAATGAAGATCGCGGAGCTTTCCATCCGCCGGCCGGTCCTCGCGACCATGGGCGTGGCCGCGCTCGTCGTCTTCGGCGCGGTCTCCTACGGCACACTCGACGTCGGCCTCTTCCCGGACGTCGATTTCCCGATCGTCACGGTGAGCGTGGTCTACGAGGGCGCCGACCCGGGCACCGTGGAGAGCGAGGTCACGGACGTGCTCGAGGAGGGGGTGAACACCATCGCCGGGATCAAGTCGCTGCGCTCCGAGAGCGCCGAGGGCCTCGCGCAGGTGTTCATCGAGTTCGAGCTCGAGCGCGACATCGACCTCGCTTCCCAGGACGTGCGCGACAAGGTCGCCGCGCTGCGCGGTGACCTGCCCCAGGACGTGGAGGCGCCGGTGGTCGAGAAGTTCGACCCGGACTCGGCGCCGATCCTGGCGATCGCGCTTTCCGGGCGCGCGCCGCTGCGCGAGCTGACGCGCTGCGCCGATGACGTGGTCAAGCCGCGCATCGAGGGCATCGAGGGCGTGGGCGCGGTGCGCGTGGTCGGCGGCCGCGACCGCGAGATCCGCGTGTGGCTGCGCCTGGCCGACCTGCACGCCTACGGGCTGACCGCGGAGGACGTCGGCCAGGCGCTCGCGCGCGACAACGTCGAGCGGCCGGGCGGCCGGATCGAGACGCCGGCGCGCGAGCTTATCGTCAAGACGCGCGGCGAGATCGAGCGCGCCGAGGAGTTCGCGGACCTGGTGGTCGCGCGGCGCGCGGGTGCGCCCATCCGCGTGCGCGACGTGGCCTGGGTCGAGGACGGGATGGAAGACCGGCGCAGCCTGTCGCGCCTCAACGGCGTCGAGGCGGTGTCGCTGCTGGTGCGGCGCCAGTCGGGCGCCAACCTCGTGGCCGTGGCGGCGGCGGTGAAGGAGGAGCTGCAGGCGGCGCGGCGCGAACTGCCCGCGGACTACGAGCTGGTCATCGCCCAGGACCTCTCGCCGCACGTGGAGCAGAGCCTGGACGAGGCGCAGACGGAGCTGCAGCGCGGTGCCTTGCTGGCGGTGCTCGTCATCCTCTTCTTCCTGCGGTCGCTGCGCGGCGCGTTCGTGGCGGCGCTCACCATCCCCACGACCATCATCGGCACCTACGCGCTCATGCAGGCCCTCGGCTTCACTCTGAACATGATGTCCATGCTCGCCCTCTCCCTGTCCGTGGGGATGATCATCGACGACTCGATCGTGGTGCTGGAGAACTCCTACCGCCACATGGAGGCGGGCAAGGGGCGCATGGAGGCGGCGCTCGCCGGGATCGCCGAGATCGGCTTCGCGGTGATCGTGACCTCGCTGGCGATCGCCGCCGTCTTCGTGCCCGTGGCCTACATGAAGGGGCTGATCGGGCGCTTTTTCTTCGAGTTCGGCCTGACCGTGAGCGGCGCCGTGGCACTCTCGACCTTCGTCGCCCTGACCCTGTCGCCCACGCTGTGCGCGCGTCTGCTGGTGGTGCAGAAAGGGCGCGGCCGGCTGCTCGGCGCGCTCGAGGCGCTGCTCGGCGGCCTCGAGTCCCTTTACCGCGCGGCGCTGCGCTTCGCGCTGCGGCGCCGCCTGCTCGTCATCGGCGCGGCGGCGGCCTTCTTCGCCGGCAGCCTCGCCCTCACCCCCTTCATCGGCAAGGAGTTCGTCCCGGCCCAGGACGAGGCCCAGTTCAACGTGCAGGTGGAGGCGCCGCTCGGCTCGTCGCTCGAGGCGTGCGGCCGCATCCTGGCGGCGATCGAGGAGCGTATCGCCGGCCTGCCGCACGTGATCGACCTCTACACCACGATCGGCGCCGGGGAGGAGGGGAGGGTCAACGTCGCGACCCTGCTGGTCAAGCTCGAGGAAAAGGGCCGGCGCCGCCTCGGGCAGCAGGAGATCATGGCGCGCGCGCGCGCGGCGCTCGCCGACCTGACGCACGTCAAGACGAGCGTCGAGCTGGTGCCGCGCGTGAGCGGCGGCGGCTTCCGCGCGGCGGCCATCCAGTACTGCCTGCGCGGCCAGGATCTCGACGGCCTCGAGGACCTCGCCGAGCGATTCGTCGCGCGCCTGCGCGCCCTTCCCGGGATCGTGGACGTCAACACCACCTACGACGCGCGCAAGCCGGAGGTGGCCGTCAACCCCGACCGCGAGCGCGCGGCCGACCTCGGCATCGACGTGGAGGCGCTCGGCGCCGCGGTGCGTGCGCTCATCGGCGGCTGGACCGTGACCACCTTCGAGGAAGGCGGCGAGCGGCACGACGTGCGGCTGCGCCTGGCGCAAGGCGACCGCGACCGGCCGGAGTCGATCCGCGCCCTGCCGGTGCGCTG
This sequence comes from Planctomycetota bacterium, assembly GCA_016213895.1. Classification (GTDB taxonomy): domain Bacteria; phylum Planctomycetota; class B15-G4; order B15-G4; family JADJEK01; genus JACQZJ01. Next base: position 44,231 of record JACQZJ010000019.1, read on the forward strand.
CGCCAGCGGCGCGCTCGTGCGCCTCGACAGCCTGGCCGAGGTGGAAGAGACCACCGGTCCGGTGCGCATCGAGCGCCAGGATCGGGAGCGGCAGATCACCATCATGGCGAACGTCGTGCCCGGCAAGCCGCTCGCCGCGGCGCTCGCGGACCTGGCGCGCCTGGAGAGCGAGATCGGCCTGCCGCCGGGCGTGCAGAGCGCGATCACGGGCTTCGGCGACCTGATGCGCGAGTCCTTCGCCAGCATCCAGTCCAGCCTGGTGCTCGCCATCATCCTGATCTACATGATCCTGGCGGCCCAGTTCGAGAGCCTGATCCACCCCTTCACCATCATGCTCTCCCTGCCGCTCTCCGTGGGCGGCGCCCTGGGCGCTCTCTTGCTCAGCGGCCGCACCCTGAACATCTTCAGCATGATCGGCATGGTCATGCTCATGGGCCTCGTGACCAAGAACGCCATCCTGCTGGTCGACTTCGCCAACCGCCTGCGCGGCCAGGGCATGGAGCGTGACGCGGCGCTGCTCGAAGCCGGCCCGATCCGCCTGCGGCCCATCCTCATGACCGCGCTCTCCACGATCGCCGGCATGCTGCCGATCGTGGCGGGCCTCGGCGCCGGAGCCGAGACGCGCGCGCCCATGGGCACCTGCGTCGTCGGCGGCCTGGTCACGTCGACGCTGCTCACGCTCTTGGTGGTCCCCGTGGTGTACAGCGCGCTCGACGACCTCGGGCGCTGGATCGCGCGCCAGGCCGGCCGCGTCCTGCCGGGGCGCGCTGCGCGCGCCGCGCGCTGACGCGACGGCCGGCTTCAGGCCTGCTCGCCCGCTCCTCGGCCGGGGCTTTCGTTCACGGCGAACTGCAGGTGGTAGAGGGCGGCGTAGAGTCCCCCGCGGGCGAGCAGCTCCTGGTGCGTGCCTTCCTCGCGGATGCGGCCGCGATGCAGCACGAGGATGCGCGCCGCCTGGCGGATGGTCGACAGGCGGTGGGCGACGACGATCGAGGTGCGTCCGGCGAGGAGCTTCCTGATCGCCCGCTGGATCTCCTCCTCGGTCTCGGGATCGACGTTCGCGGTCGCCTCGTCGAGGATGAGGATCGCCGGATCGACGGCGAGCGCGCGCGCGAAGGAGAGGATCTGCCGCTCGCCCGCCGAGAGGTTGGCGCCGCGCTCGGCCAGGCGCTGCTCGTAGCCGTCCGGCAGGCGCTGAATGATGCGCTCGGCGCCGATGGCGCGCGCCGCCGCCATGGCCTGTTCGCGCGTCACGGCCGGGCCGCCCATCATCAGGTTGTCGAGCACCGTGCCGGTGAAGAGGAAGACGTCCTGGGGGACGTAGGCCAGGGCGGCCCGGAGCGACGCGCGCCGGTAGGCGCGGATGTCGGCGCCGTCGATGGTGATCCGGCCGGAGAGCGGCTCGTAGAAGCGGTTGAGCAGCGCGGTCACCGTGGTCTTGCCGCCGCCGGTCGCGCCCACGAGCGCGACCGTCTCGCCAGGCTGGACGCTGAAGGAGACCCCGTCCAGGACCGGCTCGCCCGCGCGGTAGGCGAAGTGCACGTCCTCGAAGGCGACGCGCCCGGAGAGCTTCTCCGCGGCGAGCGCGTGCGCCGCGTCCGCCGCCTCGGGCGGGGTGTCGAGCACCTTGAAGATGCGTTCCGCCGAGGCCATCGCCGACTGCAGCACGTTGTAGCGCTCGGCCAGTTCGCGCAGCGGCTCGAAAATGAAGTTCAGGTAGTACCAGAACTGCAGGAACTCGCCGATGGTCAAGCGCGCGCCCAGGATGTCCAGACCGCCGCGCCAGAACACGCCGCCCTGGATGGCGAGCGACACGCCGTCCACCACCGGGAAGAACAGGGCGAAGTAGAGCACGGTGCGCAGGTTGGCGCGCAGGAAGGAGCGGTTGTGGGCGGCGAAGACGGAGAACGCCTTGTCCTCGCGCGCGCAGCCCTGCAGCACGGTCACGCCGGCGATCGTCTCCCCCAGGTAGGAGTTGACGCGCGCGATTGCCGAGCGCGTCTCGCGATAGGCCGAGAGGGCGCGGCCGCGGAAGTAGGCGGCGGCCGCGGCGAGCACCGGCACCGAGAGCAAGGCGATGAGCGCAAGGGCCGGGTTGATGAAGAAGACTGCCGCCAGGAAGACGAGGATCTTGACCACGTCGCCGATCAGGGTCACGGCGCCGGAGGTGAGCAGCTCGTTCAGCGTCTCGACGTCGGTCGTGACGCGCGTCACCAGGCGGCCCGTGGAGTTCCTGTCGAAGAAGGCGACCGGCAGGCGCTGCAGGTGAGAGAAGGCGGCGCAGCGCACGCGATTGAGGACGCGCTGGCCGGAGCCGTTCAGGACGACGAGCTGCTGGTAGCGCGCCAGCAGGGTGAGAGCGGCGACCACGAGGAACAGCCCGGCGAGCAGACAGAGCGCGCGCAGGTGCGGCGCGCGCTCCGCCGCGGCGACGCCCTCCCGCACCGGACCGTCGATGGCGTGGCGCAGGATGAGCGGGCCGAGCAGCTCCAGGCCGGTGATGACGAAGAGCAGGGCCAGGCCGAGGGCGAAGGCCGCGAGGTCGGGACGCGTGAAGGGGAGCAGGCGCCGCAGCAGGCGCGCGTCGAACGCCTTGCCGAGCGTCTCGAAGTCCTGGTACTGGTCGAAGCTTGCCGCCACGGCCTAGGTCGACTCCAGCGTCTTCATGGCCTGCTGGCGCAGGAAGAGGCGGTGGTAGCGGCCGCGGCGCAGCAGGAGTTCCTGCGGCGCGCCCTCCTCGACGATCTGGCCGTCCTCCAGGACGACCACGCGGTCGGCGAGCTGCAGCGCCGCCACGCGGTGCGACACGAGCAGCGCGGTGCGGCCGCTGAGCGCGCCCTTGAGCGCCGCGAGGATCTCGGCCTCGGTCTCCGAGTCCACGGCCGAGAGGCAGTCGTCGAGGATCAGGACGCGCGGGTCGGCGGCGAGAGCGCGCGCGATGGTCGCGCGCTGGCGCTGGCCGCCGGAGAGGGTCACGCCGCGCTCGCCGATGACGGCGTCCAGGCCGCCGGGGAGGTCGAGGAGTTCGCGCTCGACGCGTGCGTGGCGCAGGGCGGCGCGCAGGGCCGCCTCGTCGTCGTCGTCGCGCCCGAGGGCGAGGTTGGCGCGCACCGTATCGGCGAAGAGGAAGGCCTCTTGCGGCACCAGGCCGAGCGCGCGCCGGAGCGCGGTCACGTCCCAGCGCGTGACGTCCACGCCGTCCAGGAAGGCCTGGCCCGCGCCTACCTCGACGAGGCGCGGCAGCACGGCGGCGAGCGTCGACTTGCCCGAGCCGGTCGGCCCGGTGACGCCGATGACTGCGCCGGCGGGGATCTTGAGGTCGATGCCCTTGAGCGCCTCGCGCCGCCCGTGCGCGACCGTCAGGCCGCGGAACTCGATCGCGCCCTGCACCGCCGTGGGACGGTGCGCGCCGGGGAGCGGCGCGATCGCCGGCCTGGCGTCGAAGACCTCGTTCAGGCGCTGCATCGACGCGCGGCCGCGCTGGTACATGCTGACCATCCAGCCGAGCGCAATCATCGGCCAGAAGAGCATCTTCAGGTAGAAGGCGAAGATCACGAACTGGTCGAGCGCGATGGCGCCGCGCATGAGTTCGAAGCAGCCGGCGGAGAGCAGCACGAGCGTGCCCAGGTCATTGGCGCCCATGATCAGCGACCAGTTGTGCGCGCGCAGGGTCGCGAGCAGGATCCCCTGGTCCTGCAGGCCCGCGGAGAGTCTCTCGAACTGCGCGCACGCCCGGCGTTCGCGGGCGAAGGCCTTGACCACGCGGATCCCGGCGAAGCTCTCCTGCGCGGCGTTGGACAGCCCGCCCATCTGTTCCTGGGCCTTCATCGATTCCACGTGGATGGTGCCCGCGTAGCGCTTCATGATCCAGGCGATGAGGCCGAGCGGCAGGAGCGCCAGCAAGCCGAGCTTCCAACTGAAGGAGGCGAGGATGGCGAGCGCCGGCAGCAGGAAGAGGGTCTCGGTCATGTACATGACGCCGGGGCCGAGGACCATGCGCACCGCCTCCACGTCCCAGGAGAGGCGCGACATGAGGTCCCCGGTGCGGGCGCGGTGAAACCACGCCGGCGGCAGGGTGAGCACGTGGCGGTAGAGGTCGTTGCGCAGGTCCTCCTCGAAGCGGCGCGAGGCGCCGACCACGAAGTAGCGCATGGTGTACTTGGCGACGCCGCGCACCGCGGCCAGCAGGAGGAGCGCGGCGAAGTACGCGCCGAGGGAGTGGGAGAGCCGTCCCTGGCGCAGCTCCTCCAGCCCGCGGCCAATGACCACGGGGATGGCGAGCGACGCGGCCTGGGCCAGCGGGATCGCGGCCATGCCGAGCGTGATGCGCCCGGCGTAGCGCGGCAGGTAGGCGAGGGCGCGGCGGAAGTCGCCGATCATGGCTGGTCCGCCTCGCGCGCCGCCTCCCCGCCGCACGCCGCGCGTTGCGCAAAGTCGCGCTTGATGCGCCGGCAGACCTCCGCGTCCACTCCGCAGCGCTGGCAGCGCCCGCCCAGGCAGTCGGCGGTCGTTTCGCCGCGCCGCGCGCGCTCCCATTCCCGCGCCAGGAACTCGCGCGAGACGCCCGGATCGACGTGATCCCAGGGGAGCGGCCGCGCCGGGTCGAGTTCGCGCTGCAGCGCGCGCTCCGGGTCGATCCCGGCCTCGGCGAGCGCGGCCTGCCAGAGGTCCCAGTCGAAGCCGTCCTCCCAGGCGTCGAAGCGCGCGCCGCGGCGACGGGCCAGAAGCAGCGCGCGGCCGGCGCGGCGGTCGCCGCGGCCGAGGAGCCCCTCCAGGACGGAGGCCTCGGCGCGATGGAACTTCAAGCGCACCGTGCCGCCGCGCGCGCGCGCGCGCAGGAACTCCTGGCGCTCGCGGATCTCGCCGGCGCCGAGCATGGGCGCCCACTGCAGCGGCGTGAAGGGCTTGGGCACGAACGTCGAGACCGTGACGTTGACGCGGGCGTTCGGCTTGCCGGTCGCGCGCCGGCGTGCGCGCGACACCTCCTGCGCCAGGTCCCAGATGGCGGCCACGTCCTCCGGCGTCTCGCCGGGCACGCCGATCATGAAGTAGAGCTTGACCAGGTTCCAGCCCTGGGAGAAGGCCGCGCCCGCGGCGGCGAGCAGGTCCTCGTTCGAGATCTCCTTGTTGAGCGCACGGCGCAGCCGGTCGCTCCCCACCTCGGGCGCCATGGTCAGGCTCGAGCGGCGCACCGCCTTGAGCCTCTCCGGCAGGAGCGCGACCTGCTGCGTGACGCGCAAGGAGGGCAGGGAGAGGGAGACGCGCAGCGGCGCGAACTCGTGCTCGCAGAGGGCGATGAGGTCAAGGAGCGGCGCGTAGTCGCCCGTGGAGAGCGAGAGCAGCGAGATCTCGTCCAGGCCCGTGTTGCGGTAGGTCGCGCGCGCCAGCTCGAGCAGGCGCGCGGGCGAACGCATGGGCACCGGCCGCTTGAGCATGCCGGCCTGGCAGAAGCGGCAGCCGCGGCCGCAGCCGCGCATGATCTCCAGGGCGATGCGGTCCTGCGCGACCCTGGCGGACGGGACCACCGGGCTCGTGGGCGCAAACGCGTTCTCCAGGTCGAGCACCGCGGCCGCGCGCACGGGCAGGGAGAGGCCGCCGCGCAGGGGGCGCAGGCCGGCGTACTCGCCCGCGTCGTCGAGGAGCGGCGCGAAGAAGCGCGGCACGTAGCAGAAGGGGTGGCGCCGGGCGACCTCGAGCAGGATCTCCTCGCGCGCGGCGCCGGCGGCGCGCAGCTCGTCGAAGGTGGCGAGGAACTGCGGCAGCGCCTCCTCGCCGTCGCCGACGATGAACACGTCGGTGAAATCGGCGAGCGGCTCGGGGTGCGCCGCGCCGGAACCGCCGCAGACGACGAAAGGGTCCCGCTCGCCGCGCTCCGCCGCGAGCAGCGGCACGCGGGCGAGGTCGAGCATGTAGAGCACGTTGGAGTAGGTCAGCTCGCTCTGCAGCGAGAAGCCGATGACGTCGAGCGCGCCGAGCGGCGCGTGCGACTCCCAGGTGAAGAGGGGGATGTCCAGCGCCCTGAGCCGGTCTCCCATGTCCATCCAGGGAGCGAAGGCGCGCTCCGCCCAGACGAAGTCGAGGGAGTTCATCACGCCGTAGAGGATCTTGGCCCCGAGATGGGACATGCCGATCTCGTAGCTGTCAGGAAAGGCGATGGCCGCCCGCACGCGCACGCGCGCCGGGTCCTTGACCACGCGGTTCCACTCCCCGCCCAGGTACTGGGCCGGATTCTGCACCGAGTTCAGGAAGGGGCGGATGCGCTCCAGGACGCTCGTCGACAAACGGACCTCTCTCCGGCGCGCGCGGCCGCTCGCGACGCACCCGCGCCACCATAGAATGTTCCGCAGGCAATGCCACCAGCGCGCCGCGCGGGAGCAAGACATGAGAAGACCAGCGTTCCCGGAGCGCGTCGCGGGCCGGCGCCGGGCGAGGAGCGGCTCCTGCGCCGCGTTCGCGCTGCTCGCATGGCTGGGACGGCGACCGCTACCGCGTGTACCAGAATGCCGCGACCGGCGCCGTGCTGCTGCAGTGGGTCGCGGTCTTCGACAGCGAGAACGACGCGGCGGAGATGATCGACGGCCTGCGCCGGGTCCTCGAGCGCCGCTGCGGCGCGCAGGGAGCGGAGCGCCTGGCGGTGGCGATGGACGCGGCCAAGGCGCGCGTGGAAGTGAAGGGCCCCGCGGGCGGGCCGCGCGCCCTGGCCGCGCGCCGCGGGGAGAGGCTCGTCTATCTCTTTGGGCTCGAGCCGCAGATGGACGCCGCGGGCCTGGAAGAAGCGGCGCTGCAGGCGCTCGGGGCCAGAGACGAGTGAAACGCCGTTGCGCCCGCGGCCGGCGCGGCCTCCGGCGGCGGCGCCTTTTCGGCGCTCGAAACCGCGCGCGGCGCTCTACACTCTGGAGCAACGCCGGACGCGCGGCGCAGGGCGCGGAAGCAAGGCGCGGGATGGTCCATTGACCACGATCGCCGTCATCAATCAGAAGGGCGGAGTCGGCAAGACGACCACCGCCGTGAACCTGGGCGCGGGCCTGGCGCGCATCGGGAAGAAGGTCCTGCTCATCGACTTCGATCCGCAGGCGAACCTGACGAGCCACCTCGAGCCGGAGACCGGCGACGGGCGGCTGTCCACCTATGACCTGCTGCGCAGCCGCAAGGCGCTCTCCGACGTGGTCCGGCCCACGTCCGAGGCCAACCTCTTCCTCGTGCCCTCGAGCGCCGACCTGGCGGGAGTCGAACTGGAGCTGGCGGCCGAGATCGGCCGCGAGACGATCCTGCGCGATCAGCTCGCGCGCGCGTGGGTCGCGGGCGCCCGCTTCGACTACGTCCTGGTGGACTGCCCGCCGTCCCTCGGCCTGCTCGCCATCAACGCGCTGGTCGCGGCGGACGAGGCGCTGGTGCCGATCCAGGCCGAGTTCTTCGCGCTGCAGGGAATCTCGCGCTTCGTCGAGGTGCAGGGCCTGGTGCAGAGCCGCCTGAACGGCGCGCTGCGCCTCGCCGGTATCGTGATCTGCTTGTGGCGGGGACAGGCCAACCTCTCGCGTGAGGTGCGCGAGGAGGTGCAGAACGTCTTCGGCGACGTGCTCTACGAGACCGTCATCCGCCAGAACGTGAAGCTGGCGGAGGCGCCGTCGGCCGCGCGCACGATCTTCGCGCACGCCCCGGACTCGAACGGCGCGGCCGACTATGCGGCCCTGACGCAGGAGTTCCTCAGGCGCCACGACGACGCTCTCGCCGTTGCCGCGGCCGCGCACCTGCTGGCGCCCGAGGGCTCGGTCCAGGGCGCGGAGCATCTCGAGACAGGCGCCGGACCAGCTTGATGCGGAGGCGAAGTCGATGATCGCACGCGCGGCGTACGTCCTTTCGATCTTGATCCTCTCGGGAGCGCTCGTTCGCGCGGCGCTGCCCGCGGAGGACGACGGCACGGTGGCCTGGTCGGTGGCAGTGGTCACCAAGTCGGGCGCGGAGTTCAGCGGCATCGTGCCGCGCACGGAACGGACCGCGAAGCTGTTCGATGAAGCGGAGGAGATCGATCCCGCCAGCCTGCCGCCGGGCGAGACCCTGAGTCTCGACCACTTCAACGGGCTGAACGGCTCGATCGGCTTCACCTTCGGCGAGCTGGCCAAGCTCAAGGTCGTGGCGCCGCTCACGGCGGATGACGTGAAGAGCCGCGACGATTCCCGGGCGGCGGCGAAGAAGGCGCGCCTCGAGGCAGAGGCGGCGCGCCTGGAGCTGGTCACCGAGCAGCGCGCGGCGCGCGCCAAGCAAGAGCTGGAGCGCGCGGCCGCCAAGGTCGAGGCGGGCCTGCAGAACATCCCCGAGGAGCTGCGCGCCTGGCTCGACGAATTCCCGCCCGAGGAGGGTTGGGTTCCCGCGAAGAAGTCGCAGCTCTACTACCAGCAGGTGGTGCTCAACACGCACACCCCGACGCCCGAGGAGCGCCGCTGGCTCGACAACTTCGAGCCCTGGAAGGCGGCCTACGACCTCTGGCTGGAGATCGAGAAGGCCAAGCGGCTGCTCGAGGAGGAGGCCGCGCGCGCGGCGGCGGCCGGCGAGCCGGCGGCGCAGCCGCTTCCCGCGAGCGAGCGGCCCGAGCCGTCCGGCACGTCCGGCTCGGACGCGGCCGCTACCGACCCGGACAAGCTCCCGCCCGAGGAGGCGGCGCAGCAGCCGCCGCCGATCGACCCGGACGCGCCCGAGCCGAAGAAGATCGCGCCGCACGTGCCGGAGCCGGCGCCGCTCAAGAAGGGCGTGCCCGAGCCGGTGAAGGTCAAGGAGGGCGGCGGCTCCTGAGCCGAGAGGTCGAGAGCAGGACGCGTCTGGCGCGCGCCGCAAGGCTGCAGCGCCGCCTGCGGCCGGAGAGCGCGGGCGGGGGCTTCGAGTTCGGGCGGACCCTGCTCGGTTCCCTGGCCGCGCTCGCCTCCCTGCCCTACGGTCTGGCCGTGCGCCTGAGGAACCGCGCCTACGACGCCGGCTTGCTGCGCGCGCGGTGCGCCGCGGCTGTAGTGGTCTCGGTCGGGAACCTCAGCGTCGGCGGCACGGGCAAGACCCCGCTCGTCGCCATGCTGGCGCGCGCGGCGCGCGCGGCCGGGCGCACGCCCGCGATCCTGCTGCGCGGCTACCGGCGCGGGGCGCGGCGCGCGGCGGAGAGCGATGAGGCGGCGCTGCACGCGCGCCTGGCGCAAGGCGTCCTGGTCGTGGCCGATCCGGACCGCGTGCGCGGCGCGGAGCGCGCGCTGGCGGCCGGCGCCGATCTCCTCATCCTGGACGACGGCTTCCAGCACCGCCGGCTCAAGCGCGACCTGGACCTGGTGCTCGCGGACGCGCGCGATCCCTTCGCCGGCGGCCGCCTGCTGCCGCGCGGCCTGCTGCGCGAGCCGCTCTCCAGCCTGGCGCGCGCGCACGCGCTC
>JACQZJ010000047.1 GCA_016213895.1 Planctomycetota bacterium
ATGGCGTCTCCGTTCCACTCCGCTTGGCGCATTGGCCGTAAACGGGTCCAAGTTACACGGGCCTGCCCCTGCTTCAACGCCGAAATCCCGTTCGGGTCCCGGCCTCGCCTGCGCGTGCGCGCACCACGCGCGCGGGATCGAATCCGAGCACGGATTCCCCTGGCTCTGCTAGGCTCTGCTTGCGTTCGCAGCCAGGAGGTCATCTGCATGATTCGCGAGCTTCTCCTCCTCGCCTCGAGCCTGTTCTCGCCGCAGCCGGCCGAGGACCTGGATGCCGCGGCCATTCTCCGGCGCGCGGCCGAGGTGCAGAAGGCCGGCGAAGTCGGGGGCGAGGTCAGCGATTTCCACGTCAAGCTCTACCTCCAGGTCCGGGACGCGGAGCGCGGGAAGATGGAGTTCGACGTCGAGCGCAAGTACAAGGCCCCGGACCGGATCTGGACGCACGTCGAGGAAAAGGTCTTGTCCGGCGCGGTCTACGAGGAGGGTTACGACGGCAAGGCAGCCTGGCGCTACGACCGAAACAGCGGCAAGCTGGTGCGCTACGAGGGCCCCGACTTCAAGACTGACCGCCGCAAGATCCTCCAAGAGTTGGACGACATGCGCCAGCTGCTCAGGTTCTTCTTCCTCGAGCGGCAGATCGGGGAGCTGGCTGACCTCGCGCGGCTCCCGGACGAGTTGAACGAGAAGGGCGACGGACAGTGCCACGTGGTGGAGGGCAAGGGCGACCTCGGCGAGGGCGAGGGCGGAGAAGTGCGCGTGCGGGCGTGGGTGGAGCCGGAGACCTTCGTCCTCCAGGGCGTGCGCATCGAGTACCTGGAGCAGCCGGGAAAGAGCCTGTGCTTCCGTTTCTCGCACCATCGGCTGACTCCTCAGGGACTGTTCCTGCCTGGATCGGTCAGGGTCTATCGCGACGGCGAGGAGGACTGGTCGGAACGGATCGCGCTCGCCACCGAGGAGGGAGAGGACGGCGAGGACCGGAACAGCATCCGCTTCAACGTCGGCCTCGCGGACGACCTCTTCGCTCCGCCGGAGAAATGACCCGCGCGCGCGCCGCCGTCGCCTGCTTCGCCGCCGCGCTCCTCTGCGGAGTGAACGCCTGCGCGCGGGCGGTCGGCGAGCGCCGCGGCGAGGCCTACTTCATCGTCGATGCCGACGCAGCCTGCGGGGAGGCGGGCGTTCCTGGCGGGGCGCTGTTCCGCTTCGACCGCGCCACGGGCGAGACGCGCCTGTTCTGCGCCGATCCGCGCTTCGTCGACCCGCAGCTGGCCGTGCTGGCCGCGGACGGCGACCTGCTGCTTGTCGACTTCGCCGCGGAGCCGGACGGCCGCGGCCGGGCGGGCGCGGTGTTTCGCATCGATGGCCGCTCGGGCCGGGTCGAGGAGTGCTTCGCGCCCGAGTGCTTCGCCGCTCCGACCGGGCTCGCCCTGGGTGCTCGCGGAGAAGTCTTCGTCACGGATCGCCGCGCGCGCCCGCAGGGGTGCGCCGGGCAGGGCGCCCTGTTCGCGCTCTGCCTCGCGGACGGATCCTGCCGCGTCTCCGCCAGCGACGCGCGCTTCGTGGCCCCGGCGTTCGTCCTTCCTCAGGAGGATGGTGCGCTGCTTCTGCTCGACGCGGACGTTCCGGGAGGGAAGCCGTGAGAGGAGGGCGCCGTCTTCCGCGTCGACCCGGCGCGCGGAGCGGTCAGCGAGTACGGCCGCCTGGCCGGCACGGTCTCTCCGCTCGCCCTCTTGGCCGAGCCGGAAGGGACATTCCTCGTCTTCGACGCCAACGCCGACCCGCGCGGCGCGGGGACGCCTCTCGGCGCGATCTTCCGCTTCGACCCCGCCACGGGCGCGACCGCGCTCGTCGCCTGCGACCCGCTCTTTCGCGATCCGGTGCGCGGCTGCTTCGCGGAGGACGGGCTGGTGCTGTTCGTGGACGCCAACGCCGATCCGGAGGGCCGCGGCCCGGACGCGGCCGGACGCGGGCAGAACGCCACGGGCGGGGGCGCGATCTTCAGCCTGGATCGGGCCACGGGCGAGGTGCGGGTGCTGGCGGTCCCGGCCGCGTTCGTGAACCCGGTGTGCATCCTGAGGGCGCCGTGAAGCGCGTGCTCGCGCGCGGCGCGCTCGCGCTCGCCGTTTTGCTGCTCTTCCTCGGCCTCGCGCCCCGAGGCGAGCCGGCTCTTCGCCGACGCCCGCATGCTGCGTGTGGTGGAAGACGACGGGGTGCGCTATCTCGGCGCGCCCCACGCCGCGGTGGCCATCCGCGGCATCGAGTACCGGCACAACTCCCTGGGCCTGCGCGATGACGAGCTCGCCGCGGACGGCGCGGCAGGCGGCGAGTTCCGCATCCTCGTGCTCGGCGACTCGACGACCTACGGCTGGGGCGTGCGCCAGGAGGAGACCTTCTGCGCCGTGCTCGAGCGCCTGCTGAACGAGCGGCGCGCTCCAGGAACGCCGCCCTTCGCCGTGGTGAACGCCGGGCAGCCCGGCTACAACGCACGCGACGAGGAGGCCTTGTTCCGCCGCCTGCGCGAGCGCGTGCGGCCGGCACTCGTCCTGCTCGTCTGGTACCCGAACGACCTCGAGCGGCTCGGCTTCCACCTGGGCCTGGACGGCTTCATGTTCTGCGATCCCCTGCCCGCGCCGGAGCGCTGGAAGCCCTTGCTGTGGTGTTCCTTCCTCTACCGCAGGATCTCGGCCGGCGTGCTCGCGCGCATGCAGCAAGACGGGAGCTACGTCTTCGCGCAGGGGGAGAACCTGAGCGACTGCGCCTCGAGGATCGCGCAGCTCCGCCTTGCGGTCGCCGCCCAGGGCGCGCGCCTCGCCTTGGTCGATCTGCCCTGGCTGCAGAACGCGCAGGGCAGCCCGCTGCTGCAGAGGGAGGGCTACCCCGGGGCCGAGCAGAGCGCGTGGCTCTCGGGGATCGCCGCGGCCGAGGGGCTGCCCTTGCTGCCGCTCATCGACGCGCTCGCCGGCGAGCCTGCCGCGCGCTACTGGTACCTGCTCGACCCCCCGGACCAGCACCCCAACGCCCTGGCGCACGAGCGCTGCGCCCAGGCCCTGCTCGGCTTCCTCGTGGAGCAGCGGCTCGTTCCCCTGGCGCCCTGACCTCAGAAGCCCGTGCGCTTGAACCAGCGCTCGAGGTCGGCCGCGGTGAAGCGGATGGAGGTCGGCCGGCCGTGCGGGCAGGCCTGGGCCTCGGGCAGGGCGGCCGCCTCGTCGAGCAGCGCCGCGATCTCCTCCTCGGCGAGGTCATCGCCCGCCTTGACCGCGGCGCGGCAGGCCATGCTCATGAGCGCGCGCTCCAGGGGAGCGTCCGTCTCCGCGGCGGGCCCGCCCGCGCTCTCGATCATGGCCAGGACCAGCTCCGCTGCAGGGGCGTTTCTTAGCAGCGCGGGAACGGCGTGGACCGCGAGCGCGGTCTCGCCGAAGGCCGTGACCTCGAGCCCGAAGCGCGCGCACTCCTCCCCCATCTCCTCGACGCGCAGCACGTCCGGCCGTCCCACCTCGACGATCTCCGGCACGAGCAGCCGCTGGCTCTGGATCCCGGCCGCGCGCTGCTGCCGGCGCAGGCGTTCGAAGAGCACGCGCTCGTGCAGGGCATGCTGATCCACGACGACGAGGTCCTCCCCGGCTTGGAACAGCAGGTAGGTACCGAACAGGGAGAGCCACCTCCTGCCGGTGCGCGCGGGCAGGGCCGGCGCGCCGCCAAGAAGCGGCGCCGCGCCCGGCAACGGCGCCTGCCGCGCTGGTGCGAGCGGGCCCTCCCACACCCCGCGCGGAAAGCCCGTGAAGCGGCGCGCGGGAGCGACGTCGTCCGCAGGGGAGGCGCCGGGCGCCGCCCCCGGCCGCGGCGCGAGGTCCGCTCCGCGCAGGGCCTCGAGCGCGACGTGGTGCACCGCGCGGAACACGCGCGCGGCGTCGCGAAAGCGCACCTCCGTCTTGGCCGGATGCACGTTCACGTCCCCGTCGGCCGGGTCGAGGGTGAGGAACAGCACGTAGGACGGCTGCAGCGCCGGCGCCAGGAACTCGTGGTAGGCCTGGCGCAGCGCCGCGCGCAGCGTGCCGTCCTTGACCAGCCTGCCGTTGACGAAGGTGTGCTGGTGCGCCGCGCGGGAGCGCGCCGCGTCCGGACGCCCGAGCAGCGCCTCGACGTGCATGCCGGCGCTCTCTCCCCTGGCCGCGATCGCTCCCGCGGCGAGGTCGCGACCGTAGGCGCTCTCCAGGCGCTCGCGGCGCGCCGCGGCGGCGGGCGCCTGGAAGAGCGCGCGGCCGTCGCTCTTCAGCGAGAACGCCACGCCGTCGGCCGAGAGCGACGCCTTGATCACCTGCTCGAGGCAGCGGCTCGCCTCGGCCGCGTCGCCCTTGAGGAAGCGCGCCCGCGTCCAGGGAGTTCTCGATCAGCTCCTTGACCACGGACACGGGCCGCTCGATCACCTCGCCCGCGGCGATGCGGTCCACGACCTCCTGCGCGAGCCGGCGGATCACGAACGCGCCCCGCGCCGCGCCCGGGCGCGCTCCTGCGCGGCGAGAGCGCAGAGCCGCACGATGAGGGGCTCGAGCAGCGTCTCCGGCGGCTCGCTGCTCTTGAGCGCTCGATCGGCTTCCGCCAGCACGCGCACGGCCGCGTGCGCGCGCCGCACCAGCGGCAGCTCGACCTCCTTGCCCAGGTAGTAGAGCTGACCGGGGTTCCTGATGGCCAGGCGGCGCTGCACTTCCTCCTCGGGGCAGCGCGCGGCCTTGAGGGAGCGGTAGCGCGCCAGCAGGCGGATGCGCTGGTGCAGGAGCGCCGCGAGCCCGCTCGCGATGCCACGCGCGTCGTTCACGCGGCGGCCGCCGCGGTCGGTCGTGCCCTCGCGCAGCATGCCGCAGAGCCGCAGGAGCGCGGCGCGCGTGTCTCCGACCGCGACCTCCTGGAAGAGCTGGAACTGGTCCCAGGCGGCGCTGCGCGGCACGAGCGCGGCGATGTGTTCGAGCGTGACCTCGCTCCGGCCGGCGAGGTAGAGGGAGAGCTTCTCCATCTCCCGGGCGACGAGCATGAGGTCGTTCCCGGTGCGGCCAGCGAGTTCCGCGGCCGCCCGCGGCGCCAGGTTCAGGCCATGCGCGCGCGCCTCGGCCAGGACGGCCTGCAGCAGCTCGCTCGCGGCCGGCAGCGCGCCCTGGCCGTCGAACGCGGCCGCGTCCGCGCGCGGCCGCGGGCACTTGATGAGGCCGCCGCTCTTCTTCAGCTCGTTGGCGAAGCGCACGCGCAGGTCGAGCGAGCGCATGAGCAGCACCAGGTGGTTGCCCGCGGCGATCTTGAGCGCCGCCTCGAGCGCCTTGCCGTGGCGTTTCCAGAGCGCGTCGCCGTCGCGCGCCACGATCACCTTGAGGCCGCCGAACAGGGGCCGCGAGGCCAGGTCCGCGAGCAGCCTGGGAAGCTCGAGGTCGGCGCGTTCGGCGCCCTCCGCGGCCAGGGAGATCACGCTCGCCTCGCGCCCGGCGCGCTCGAGGATCTGTGCCAGCAGGCGCTCCTTGGCGCGCTCCTCGTCCCCCACCAGGGCGATGACCGGCGGCAGCGCCGCGGGGAGCGCCGGGCCCGCAGCCTCGCGCGCGGTCATCGCAGCACCTCGATGAGCGTGGCCGCGCAGAGCAGCAGGCTGACGCAGCCGTTCGCGGTGAAGAAGGCCACGTTGACGCGCGACAGATCGTGCGGCTTGACCAGCGAGTGCTCCCAGGCGAGGAGCGCGGCGCAGGCCGCGACCCCGGCGCCGTAGACCGCGCCGAGCGCCGCCTCCCGTCCCAGGGCGAGCAGCGCAACGAGCATGGCGGCGTGCAAGAGGCGCGCCAGGTGAAGGGCGCGCGCCACCCCGAAGCGCGCGGGAATGGAGCGCAGGCGAGCGCCGCGGTCGAAATCGACGTCCTGGCAAGAGTAGAGGATGTCGAATCCCGCGACCCAGAAGAGCGCGGCCAGGCCCAGCAGCGCGGGAACGCGCCAGGAGGCGTCGAGCGCGCCGCGCAGCGCGATCCACGCTCCCAGCGGAGCGAGGCCGAGCGCCAGGCCGAGCACGAAGTGGCTGGCCGCGGTGAAGCGCTTGGTGTGCGAGTAGCCCAGGAGGAGCGCGAGCACCGGGAACGACAGGATGAAGGCCAGCCGGTTCAAGAACCAGGCGGCCGCCACGAAGGCGCCGCTCGCGAGCAGCACCAGGAGCGCGACCTCGCGCGGGCTGACCAGGCCGGCGGGGAGATGGCGCGCGCGCGTGCGCGGGTTCGCCGCGTCGCTGTCGCGGTCGGCCAGGCGGTTGTAGGCCATGGCCGCGGTGCGCGCCGCCACCAGGCAGGCGAGCACGAGCAGCACGGTGCGCGCGCCGGGCGGGTCCCTTTCCGCGGCCAGGAACAAGGCCATGAGCGCGAACGGCAGGGCGAAGATCGTGTGCGAGAAGCGCACCAGCTCCAAGTAGGCGCGCACGCGGCCGGCCAGGGTGCGGTCGCGGCGCTCGGTCGCGGCGGTCATCGCGCCTCTCCGCGCGGCGGCGGCCAGGCGGCGCGCAGTGCGGCGCCACCGAAGAAGATCGCGGCGGCGCGGTCGACCACGGTGTCCACCAAGTCCTCGATGGTACGCTCGCCGGCGTAGAAGGACGGCATGGCCGGCAGCAGGATCGCGCCGGCCTCGGCCGCCGCCGCCATGTTGCGCAGGTGGATGCGGTTGAGCGGCGTCTCGCGCGGCACCAGGACGAGCGGCCTCCGCTCCTTGAGCGTGACGTCGGCGGCGCGCTCGATGAGGCTCTGGGAGGTTCCCGCGGCGATCCGCGCCAGCGACCCCATGGAGCACGGGATGACCACCATGCCGCTGACGGCCGCGCTCCCGCTCGCCACGTCCGCGGCGCAGTCGTCGACCGGGATCCTGCGCACGCGCCGCGCGCCCGCGCCCAGCAGGTCCGCGAACGGTTGCTCTCCCGGATCGGGGGAGAAGCCGAGCTCCGCGCGCGCCACCAGGTCGCCCGCGGCCGAGATCACGAGGTCGACCTGCGCGCCGAGCTCCACGGCGCGCAGGACGAAGCGCACGCCGTAGAGGGCGCCGCTGGCTCCGGTCATGGCGACGACGAGGCGCATCACCCTGGTCTCGCGGTGCCCGCGCCCGGCTACCAACCGGCGGCCGCGATGCGCAGGTCGTAGAGCACGTCGTACATGGCGTGCAGGTAGACCACGACGGCCAGGCCGCGGCCGGCGAACACCAAGCCGAGCAGTATACCGGCGATCGCCCGGAAGGCGAACGCGCGCGGTTCGTACGGCTCCCCGTAGGGCGCGGCGTGGTGATACCAGGCGAAGGCGAACGCCGAGACGAGCAGCGCCAGCAGGAACGCCGCGGGGCGCGCGACGCCGAACAGGCGCAAGGCGAGCACGTACAGCCCTCCCAGCACCATGAGCCGGAAGAGCAGCTCCTCGTAGATGCCGGCGCTGATCGACGCCAGCAGGGAGAACTCGAGGGAGGAAGGACCGCCGGGCACGCGCGCGCCGAGCTCGAGCGGGCCGGTGACGAAGGCCACGACCGGTCCGAGCAGCAGGGCGAGCAGCAGGCACTCGACGAGGAACGCCGGGAAGAGCCTGGCGCAGGGGAGGCGCAAGGCGACGACGCGACACACCGCCGCGACGACGACCAACACGAGGAAGGCATGCAGCCAGCCGGCGGCCGGGCCCAGGTACCAGAAGAGGTCCTTGAAGGCCTGTTCGACCGCGTTGCGCGTGTCGCCGCCGGCCGCGCGCAGCAGCACCTCGTGCAGCAAGAGCAGGGGAGTGACGTAGATCAGCGAGACGGAGACCCTGCGGCTCTCCCGCAGGTAGGTCTCGATCCCGAGGGATGCCGTCTTGTTCGTCCGCGCGTCTTCCTGCGCCATCAGGGCCATTCCAGCCGGCTCGCCTTTCCGGCTGCCGCGGGTGCAGCAGACACTACCGCAAAACGCCGTCCTTGCGCGCGCACCACAGCGCCACCACGCCGAGGGCGAGGCTCTTGAGCGCCACCGGCCGGAGCCCGGCGCGCTCCAGTTCGGCCAAGAGCTCGGCCGGACGGGGAAAACGGTCCACGCTCGCCGGCAGGTAGCGGTAGGCGGCGGCGCTGCGCGAGAAGAGCGCGGCCACGCGCGGCAGCACGAAGCCGCAGTAGCAGCGCCGGCAGGCGCCGAGGAGGCCGCGCGGCGCCGGGGAGAACTCGAGGATGACCAGCCTGCCTTGCGGCTTGAGCACGCGCGCCGCTTCGGCGAAGGCGGCGCCGCGGTCGCCGAAGTTGCGCACGCCGAACGCGACGGTCACGGCGTCGAAGACCGCTGGAGCGAAGGGCAGGGCGAGGGCATCGGCGGCCACCAGCCTCAGGGAGCGC
>JACQZJ010000048.1 GCA_016213895.1 Planctomycetota bacterium
GGGAGGCTTCGCCTCCCCCGGACCGCCGCCCCTCGCCTCGCCTGCCTGAACGGCAGGCTCGGGGCGGCTCCCCCTTCGGTATGCTTACGTCCTCTGCCAGACTTTCCGGAATGCCTACTGCCAGACTTTCCGGAACTCACAAAGACAATGAGTGAGACCACGAGCAGCGCAAGCCGGACGTGAGAACGGGAGTTCATTCCCCCACGCCCGCGGCTGCCGGCGATTGGCTCGCCGCCTCGTCCCGAGCTGCGGACACTGCGCGCACTTGCACGTGGCAGGTGCGGCACTTGGCGAGAAAGAGCACCGGCGGCAGCGCGCGGTGCCCTACGAGCGGCGCCTCGCCCACGCCGGCCTCGCGCGCCGGCTCCTGCACGGCCGTGAAGGACAGCAAGGCGCCGAGAAGCCCGAGGAGCGCCGCGCCCGGCTCCTGAATGCGGGCATACGCGCCCACCATCACCATGCTGCGCTCCCGGCGGCTCCTCGCCCGCGGCGCGGCCGCCTACTCGTAGCGCTTCTTGAACTCCTCGCGCGCCTTGTCGCGGCGCGCCTTCTCCTCGGGGTCCATCTTGTCCACGGCCCACTGGTGGTCGCGGGAGTCCAGGACCCCGTCCAGCTTGGCGCGCAGCGCCTCTGCCGCCGCGCATCTCGCCGGCTCGCCCGAGGCCAGCCCGCGCTCGACCAGCTCCTCCAGCTCGGGGATGAACTTGGCGTAGAAGTTCCGCGCCAGCTCGTAGGTGCCGTGCCAGTGCGTGTAGTCCGGGGCCATCATCGAAGCCGCGTGGCGCGCGCGCCGGCCCTCGTGGTGCCACAGCTCGAACCAGGTCCAGTCGACCTTCTCGGAGAAGGGCGCCTCGTGCTTCCTCAGGGGCTTCACCAGCGCCATCAGCGCCTGCCCGGGCTCCTGGTACTTCACGTGGTACAGGTCGATGAGCGCGTCGTACTGCTGGTAGAAGTTCTCCACCCAGTTCTGGTTGTGGCAGTTGAGGCACACCTCCGTCATGTTCGCCCGGCGCACCTGCCAGGGCACGTCCTTTCCCGGCAGGCCGAGCTTGGCGTCCGACACCTCGGGCCGCGTCGAGCGCTCCGGACGGTTGTTCCAGCTGATGCGCATGCCCACGTCGTGCGTCACCGCCTGGCCGCGCGTGCCCGACATGTGGCACGTCGCGCAGGTCGGCGCCGCCCAGTAGTCCTCGCCCACGATCCACTTCGAGCTGCCCATGTTCATGCGCTCGACGTTGGCGAAGAAGGCGATGCCGTGCTTCGACTCCTCGTAGATCTCCTTCTGCGGATGATCCGGGCCGAGGTGGCACTTGCCGCACGTGTCCGGGTGGCGCGCCTGCTCGGCCGAGAACACGTGCCGCGAATGGCAGGCGTTGCACGCTCCCTCGCTGCCGTCCGGGTTGAGGCGCCCGATGCCGCTGTTTGGATAGGTGACCGGATCGAGCCTGCCGTTGGCCTGCACCTTGATCTGCGAGCCGTGGCACTGATAGCAGCCGTTGACCGCGGCCGCGGAGACGCCCTCCGGGAAGCCCGGCGTGATCATGCCGCGGTTCCCCTCGACCACGTCGGCCAGGACGTTGTCGAGCGAGCCGAGGATGCGGCCGGCCTTTGAGTGGTGCGAGCCCACGAACTCGGCGACCTCCTTGGCGTGGCAGCGGCCGCAGTCCTTGGGGCTGACGATCACCGAGATGGTCCGGTCGTAGTGCAGCACCGCGTCAGGGTCCGACGGCTCGGCGGCGTGGCACTCGAAGCAGCCGACGTTCCCGCGATGGTGCTTGCTCAGGCCCCACTGCTGATAGATGACGATTTCCGTCTTTTTGTGGCAGTCGATGCACTCCTTGGACGCGGCGCTGAGTTCGGGCAGCCCGATCACCTGCGCCGCCGCCCACGGGGCCGCTGCCGCCAGGAACGCCCCGGCCGCCAGGGCCGGCAGCACGGCGCGGCGGACAGCCCTTCGCCGACTTCTGTTGCTCACGATGACGCTCCTTCCTTCACGCCGCCTCCGCGGCGCGCTCCGCGCCCCGCCGGCGCACCTGATCGGCGGTGCACTGTCCGGAGAGCACGGGGACCGAAACCCTGACGAAAACGGTGTAGAGCAGGAGCCCGGCCGCCCAGATTCCCAGGCAGACCAGGATCTCGTTGCTCGTTGGCTGGTATTCGACGATCTCGCCCAAAGGCGAGGGAATGAACGCCGGCACGATCAGGCCCATGCCCTTCTCGATCCAGATGCCGATGATGAGCAGCACGCAGGTGGCGTTGAGCACGGCGCGTTTCTGCCGGTAGGGGGTGTACAGCACCAGCAGGGCGAGGGAGTTCATCGCCGCCGCCGTCCAGATCCACGGCACGAGAGCGCTGTGGCCATGCAGGCCGAAGTAGAGGTAGATGGTGGACGCCATGTGCGCGGAGTCGGAGTAGAACTCGGTGAACAGCTCGCACAGGAGCAGGAACATGTTGATGGAGAGCGCCACCGTGACGATGCCGCGCAAGAGGCTCAGCGCCTGGTCGCTGATCCGATAGCCGGTCGCCCGGCCGATGACCTGCAGGGTGAGAATGATGAACGCCGGCCCGGCGGCGAAGGCCGATGCCAGGAAGCGCGGGGCGATGATCGCCGAGTTCCAGAAGGGGCGGCCGCCGAGGCCGACGTAGAGGAACGCCGTGACCGTGTGGATGCTGATCGCCCAGACGATGGCGATGAACACGAAGGGGATGTAGAAGGCGCGGCTCGGCTTCTGCTGGCGATAGCTGCAGTAGATGAGGTAGCCGCAGATGTGCAGGTTGAGGACCAGGTAGCCGCCGAGCGCGACCACGTCCCAGGTGAGCATCGATATCGGGAAGTTGAAGCGCCAGAAGATGTGCATGAAGCGGTCCGGACGCCCCAGGTCGACGTTCACGAACAGCAGGCACATGACGATGGCGGCCACCGCGAACAGCTCGCCGAAGACCACGAGGTCATGCAGGTCGCGGTTGCGGTAGACGTACACCGGGATGACGAGCATGACCGCCGCCGCCGCCATGCCCACGAGGAAGGTGAAGTTGGCGATATACAGTCCCCACGACACCTGATCGGTCATGCCGGTCGTGGCCATGCCGTGCACGAGCTGCTTGCAGTAGGCGTTGAGCCCGAGCAGGGCGACCACGGTGAGAATCAGCATCCACAGGCGGTACTGCCAGCCGCCGGAGAAGCTGATGCGGAAACAGCGCCACAAGAAGTAGAGGTAGTCCCTCATCGCCTTGCCGTCACCCGCCCCCGCCGGCGCTGCCGTGATAGCCCTCGTCGAGGTAGTAGAAGAAGCGCGGCAGGGTTCCCACCTCCTGCTTGAGGACGTAGACGTGTTTGGTCTTGAGGATCTGCGCCACCTCGCTCTCGGGATCGAGCACGTTGCCGAACTTGCGCGCGCCGACCGGGCACACCTCGACGCACGCCGGCAAGCGCCCGGCGCGCGTGCGGTGCAGGCAGAAGTGGCACTTCTCCATCACGCCCTTCCGGCGCGGGCGGTTGGAGAGGTAGCCCATGTCCTGGTTGACCTGGTCCGCGGGCAGCTCCGGCTCGGCGAAGTTGAAGCGCCGCGCCCAGTAGGGGCAGGCCGCCTCGCAGTAGCGGCAGCCGATGCACCAGTCATAGTCGATCACGATCACGCCGTCCGGCTCCTGCCAGGTCGCCTCGATGGGGCAGACCTTCACGCACGGTGGGTTGGCGCACTGGTGGCATTGGACCGGCATGTAGTAGTGGTCGCGGTCCGGCACCTTGGCGCGGTCGTAGTAGTGGTCGCCGCGCTCGACGTCGACGCTGCCGCGCGGCATCTCCAGCACCCGGATGTATTCGATCTGCGGGTCGCGGCTCTGGTTGTTCTCCGCGACGCAGGCGTGCACGCAGCGGCGGCAGCCGATGCACCGCCCGAGGTCGAGCGCGTAGACGAACTCCACGCCGTCCAGGGGCTTCACGTCGCAGAGGTGCGGCGTCACCCCGTAGCGCGCCGCCACGTCGGCGCGGATGCGCTCGAGGGCCTGCTCCATCTCCCCGGGGGAGAGGTCCTTGTAGTGGCGCTGCAAAAACCGCTCGAGCGTGAGATCGCTCCGGTCGAGGTCCTTGAGCGGGCTCAGGGCCGCGCCGAGCGCGGCCAGGCCGCCGGCGGCGCCGAGCGCCCCGCCGAGGAAGCCGCGGCGCGTCACCGGCGGCTCGTAGCGCGGCAGCGGGGCCGCGTGCTCGGACCCGGCGCCGGTGCTCATCGCTCCTCCCGCGCGCGCTCGATGGCCTCGCGCAGGGGATCGCGCTGCTCCGCCGGGGCGCCTTCATGCGGCGCCGCGGGCGCCGTCCCAAAAGCCGTTCGTGCGGCCGTGGGCGCCGTTTTCCCAGTCGTGGAAGGTCGGGCCGTGGCACTTGGCGCAGAGCCGCACGGCCTCGGCGAAAGCGATGGTCTCGCCGCTATGCAGAACCAGCCGGTCGCGGTTCTGCACGTCGTGGCAGTTGCGGCAGCGGTCGTTGATGCCGTGGTCGAGCGTGATGTGCGTGTGCTGCATGAGCTCTGCCGGCGGCTTGTCCGCGGCCGGGAAGAGGCGGTGGCAGTCCATGCACGTGCGGTCGTAGCCGTTGATGCGAATGATCGGCGGGTCGCCGATCGGGTGGCGCAGCGGACCCGTGTCGAGCAGCGCCGGGTCGATCCCCTGCGCCTCGCCCGCGGGAAGGTCGAGCCCGGCCGGACCCCAATAGAGGAAGGCCGCGAGCCCGAAGAACACGGGCCCGACGAAGAGCCCGGCCAGGAGCGAGGAGCCGGTCGTCCTCCTCGGTTCGCCTTTGCCGGAAGCAGCGTCGTGCGGACTCTTCATGGGTCGGTTTCCGCTGGTGCGAGGGAGGTCCGCGCCCCGCGCGTGCTCCTCCACCGCGGGCAGCAAAGATAAAGGTAAGGCCGCGAGAACGCCCCGGCGCGCCGTCGCTTCCCCATCGATTCCCGCCCAAGCCGACACCACGGAACCGCGCTGGCGACGCTTTCTTCGATTCTGGCGATCACGACCGATCCGGCTTCCGAAATCTGGAAGTCCGCGTCGTTTTATCCGCTTAGAGCAGTCCCCGTCAAGCCGCTTGGGCGCGGGCCGGCAAGCGTGCTACGGCGCGGCGGCGAGCGTCACGTCCGCGGGCTCGGCGCCCGCGATCACCTCGACCGCCCGCGTCGCGCCCGGCGCCTGCGCCGAGAAGCGGCCGAGCGGCAGGCCGAGAAAGCGCACCTCGCCGTCCTCGCCCGTGGCGGCCTCGCCCGTGCTCGTCGCGATCGCGCCGGCCGCGAGGTACTCCGCGGCCGTGCGGCCGGTCGCGAGGTCGATGAGCACGACCGGCGTGAACGCCGCTCTTTCCCCCGACGGCCCGCGCACCTTCACCACCAGGTCGCCGAGCCGCCGGAGCGTCAGGTTCACGGACGCCGTCCCTCCCACGGCGCACGGGATTTCCGTCCAATCCGGGAAGAGCCCATCCCGCGACGCGCGCGCCCGGTAGCGTCCTGCCTCAAGACGCGCGAAGCGCGCCTCGCCGCTCTCCGCCGTCTCCTGCGCCGGCCACAGGATCACCGAACCTTCCGCCAGGTGCTCCGCCTCCGCCCGCGCGCCCGCAAGGGCCTGGCCCGCGTCGTCCAGGACGCGCACCACCAGCACCGCCTCGGGCGCAAGCTCGAGATCGAGAGGCGTGGGCGCGCCGCCCTCCGCCACGCGCTGCCCTTCCCACGCGCGCGTCGCGAATCCCTCGGCCTCGGCCACGACCTGGTATTCCCCTGGCTCGAGCCCGAGCACCTCGTACTTCCCCTCTGCCCGCGACGCGCCGCGCGCGTACGGCGCCGCCCGATCCTTCGTTCCGTGCCGCCGCGTCTCGACGCTCCCGCCCGCGATCCCCCTTCCCTCGCCATCCGTCAGGCGCCCGCGGAACCCCGTCTCCGCCAGCAGGAAGTCCAGCTCGAGCGACTCCCCCGCCGCCACTTCGGCCACGCGGAAGAGCTGGACCGTGCTCGACGGATCCAGTTCAGTCACCTCGAACAAACGACTTCCTGCCGGCAGACAAGGGAACTCGTATGTCCCGTCGGTGTTCACATCGATCCAGACCTGGTCTCCCGCGCCTTCGAGCGGCCGGGAAAGGACCACGAACATCTGCTCCAGGGAGAGCGGCCGGCTCAACACGATGCGGCCGAACACGCGGCCTCCGCCACCCAGGGCAATGACCTCGCGACGGGTGGTTCCCGGCTGCAGCTCGAGCCGACGGTTGATGTGGAGATTCCCGCCGGCGACGCCCCCTTGCGGCACCCAGACCGACAGGGTCACGGCTTCCGGGCAGAGCGCCTCGAACAGCACATGCTCATCCCCGTCCGACATCTGCAGGACCTGTGGCTGATTGCGCCCGAAGACGAGCGCGCCGAACGCGTGCACCGCCTCGCCCGCGCCGTCGCGCACGCGCACATCGAGGGTGGCAGCGGGCAGGAGTGCGATGCGCCCTTCGGCCGCTCCCGCCGCGACGCCGCGCGGGACATGCGCCACGGTAGTGGCGTAGCCTCCCTTCTCAGCCAGCACGGCGACCTCGCCCGAGCCTGGCGCTACCGGCCCGAGCAGGAAGGCTCCGAAGGCGTCCGTGCGCGCCTCGACGGGAAGGCCCCCCACCACGCTGCCGATCCGGCTGACGTCGGCGAGGCGCACGCACGCGTCCACGAGGGGCGCGCCGGCCAGCCCGTCGACCACGCTGCCGCGCAGCATCGTGCCCCGCTCGAGCCGGATCTCAAGAGGCTCCGCGGCGGCCTCGCCTCCCACCACGACGAAGTCCACGCACGCGGGCGCGAAGTCCTTGGCAAACGCGTCCACGCGGTACTGGTCCGGGGGAAGGCGTTCGAAGGCGAAGCGCCCGGTCTCGGGATCGGCCGCGGTCCACGCTTCCTCGAGTCGGTTGCCGTGGTCCAGCTCGGCGACGGCGCGCACGCGCGCCTCCTCGAAGCGCAGCGTGTCGGCGATGAGGCGCCCCTCGAGCCGGCCTCGCGGCTTCATGACCAGCTCGATCTCCTGATCGACGCGCGCTTCGTAGGCGAGGGTGTCCTCGAAGTCCGGGTCGTCCGCCATCACGATGTAGTCGAAGCGCGGGTCGATCATGCCCAGGCGGAACGAGCCGTCCTCGCGCGAACGCGTCAGCAGGTACGAGTCCTTGGTGTCCGTGCGCCAGGCCTGAACCACCACGTTCGCCAGGCGTTCGCCGGCCGTCGAGACCACGCGTCCACGAAGCACGCCCTCGGCGGACAGCTCCGCCCGCAGCGAGCGCGTCTCGCCCGGCGCGAGGGAGGGCAGTGTCTCGAACCACAGCGAGAAGCCGGGCTGCGTCACGCGCACCGTCACCGGCCCCGAGTCCGCGCGCACGCGCACGGAGAAGGCGCCCGCAGCGCCGGTCATGGCCAGTCCCATCCCGTCCTCCCCGTACAGTGAGGGTCTGACGAACGCCTCCACCAGGGCGCCGCCCACTGGCGCTCCTGACACGCCGTCCACCGCGACTCCTTCCACGACCGCGGCCGGATGAAGGACGAACTCGACCTCCTCGTCCGTTGGCAGCTCCACGCAGGTCGCCTCGGCGGAGTAGCGCGGATGCAGGGCCTCGACGTCGATCCAGGCGGCCGGGAGATCCGCGATCTCGAAGCGGCCTGCCGCGTCCGTCTTCGCCTCGTCACAGAAGAGCATGCCGCAGATGCGCTCCGGCTCGAGACGGCGGTGGAAGGCGAGGTAGTCCGTGCTGACCGAGCGCCGCGCCCGGATCGGAACGTCCGGGAGCGGGCCGAAGTCGGCGAGCGTCACCGAGCCGCGCACGGTGAGGCCCTTCGGGCAATCGATCGTGACCGTGTCCCCGGCCGGCCCCGTCACGAACAGGCCCGTCGCCTGGCCGCCCGCCGGCCGTGCCGCGAAGAACGCGGGAAGGAGGACGCGATCCACCGCCACCGCGCCGTCTTTCCCGGCCGCGAAGCGCCGCGCCTGGGCGACGACCTCTTCGCGCGGGATGCCGACGTAAGAGAGCGCCAGGCGCCCGATCTCCTCGGTCCACGGCAAGACCAGAAGCGTCGCGTCCGGCGCCGGCGTGCCGTCGAGACGCACGACGCACTTCACGAGCGGCGCGGCCACGGCCGCGCGCTCGGGCTGGAATGATTCCCCCGCCTCGAGCTGCGCCGCCGCGGCGGGTCCCTCGGCCGCGCTCTCGAGCGACGCGCTTTGCGCGTGCTCCGGCCGCCCGCGCGGCGCGTCCGATCCCCGCTCATCCCGCACCAGCCACCAGACGAGGGCGGCGACCGCGACGAGCCCGAGAGCGCCCGCCGCCCGCCCCAATGCGGAGGGCTTCCCCCATGCTGCGCCCGGTTTCATTTGGCGCCGAGAGTGCTGGACGGACCGTAGTCCGCGGCGGAGCGCACGATGAACGGCGGGCGCTGGCCCTGCTGGTCCAAGTTCTCGCTCACGCGGCAGCGGGCGCCCACGTTGGGTGGAGTAGCCCCGCTGCCCCCGCCGCGCCGGTAGCCCGCCAGGCCCTCGGCAGGGGCCCACGCGAACAGCACGACCAGGAACCCGGCAAGATACAAAGCCTGCTTTCCCGTGCGCCTCATGACGACGCCGCCTCCTCGATGGGATGCCGCATCTCGGGCGTCATGCGGCCGATGACCTCATTGTACAACGCGGACCGTTCCGCACGAATCCGGGTCCAGACACTCCACGAACATTGCCACCAGCGTCTCGTCCGCGAGTCCGGCCGGATCGAGATAGAGGTGCTCCCGCGCGCACAGCGCCCGCGCCTGCTTGTTCAGCCGCTCGCCCAGGAGCAGCGCCAGCCCATACAGAACCTGGTTCCCCGGGATGCGCTCCGCCTGGCCGAGCAGGACGTCGGCGAGTTTCTCCACGTCGTTTCCCACCGCGCCGTCAAGCGGCGGGACCCCGTCCATTCCGCGTAGAATGCCCTTCACCACCTCGATCCCGCGCGGTCCAGACGCCGGTTTCTCGACGCGTTCGGGCTGCATCCTCTCTCCGTACTCCCGCCGCGCCCCCAGCCCGGCGAAAGCGCGCGCCCCGGGTCCCGTTCTGCCCGGTCCCCGAGCACCGGGGGCATTCCAGCGGCTGGACGGCCGGGCGTCAAGGGGCGCGCGGACTCAGCCCAGGCGCGACAGCCACTCCGCGGTCGTCTGGACGTGCGCGAAGCCGTAGGCCAGGTTCACGAGCGAGGCGAGATGCATGGGCTCGCTCGCCGCGGCGCAGGCGTCCATGAGGACGTGGACCCGGAAGTCCCGCACAAAGGCGGAGCGGGCCGTGGTCTCGACGCACAGGTTCGTCATGACGCCGCAGAGCGCGAGGTCGCGGACCTGGCGCTCGCGGAGCATCGCGTCGAGATCGGTGCGGAAGAAGGCGTCGTAGCGCCGCTTGGCGATGACCACGTCGCGCGGGCCCACGCTGATCCCCGCGATAAGCCGATGATCGGCGCTTCCCTCGATGATGTGCTCGTCCCACCACTCGGCGAGCATGCCGGCGTCGGACGGCGGGTCGGCGTGGCCGTGTTGCGTGAACAGGACGAACGCGCCGCGGGCCCGGGCCCCCTCGACCGCGGCCGCGATCGTGTCCAGGATCGGTGCCCCGATCCCTGCGAAGTGCTCCTGGCAGTCGATGACGAGCAGCGCGGCGCGCCGGGCGTCGACACCCGGAGCAGGCCGCGATGCGGGCCGGATCGCTTCCTGCCAGGTGGCGATGGTGACCATGGGGTAGGACATGCTGGTTCGCTCCGGCGGCTGTGTGGGGATCGTAGCTGCAGCTGGATGGGAGCGGGGGCGACCGCGCGAACGTCGCGGCTCGGGTCGCTTGGCGGCGCCGGGCACGGGCCGGCGGTGAGGTCGTCCAGGTCCTGCGCGAGGCAGCCGGCGCGCCGTGCTGGCGCAAGAGCAGCCCGATGCCTTCGGCCGCGCCGCGGGCTACGATGCACGAGTCGTCCTCGCGCTCGCTGGGGGACGCCGCTCCGCTTCAGGAGACATGGCATGTTCCGGCTGACCGCGAGATCCGGTCTTCCTCTGCTCCTGGCCGCAGGAGCGCTGCTCGCGGCGTTCTGTCCGGATCAGGCGCACGCCCAGGCCAAGGTCAAGAAGTACGCGCCCGGCGACAAGGACCTGGCCAAGCTGGTCGCGAGCTACCTCGAGGCGGACGAGGACGGGCGCGCCGCGCTCCGCGCCGAGTGCGACGAGGCGTACGAGCCGCTGAAAACGGGCAGCACGCTCAGCAAGCTGCGCAAGAACGCGTTGAAGGCCGCGGCCAAGTTCGGCCCAAAGGTGGAAGACTCGGGCTCGCACTTCCTCTATGACGAGAAGAAGGAGGAGGGGCGCTACATCCTCCAGGGCAAGGGCAAGGGTCTCTTCGTCGCGCTGCACGGCGGAGGCGAGGGACGCGCCCGCGCCGAGGGCGCCACGCGGCTGCAGAGCATCGGCGACTGCTACTGGTTCTTCCCGCAGTGCCCCGAGGACAGCCCCACCGGCTGGACTTCGCCTGACGCGGAGCGCCTGGTGATGGACCTCATCGACGCGGCCAAGCGCTGCCTGGACATCGATCCCAACCGCGTCTACATCACCGGCACGTCCATGGGCGGCTTCGGCACCTGGGGCCTGGCCGCCCGCCACCCGGACGTGTTCGCCGCCGCCGCCGCCTTCGCCGGCTCGCCGCCCACCGACTCCGCCCAGGGCCGGCCCGGGGTCTTCGCGAACCTATGCAACGTGCCCATCTCCTTCTACCACAGCCTCGACGACCCGCTGGTGCCGGCCGAGTACGGCCAGTACGCCGAGCGCGAGATGAAGCGCTGGCAGGAGGAGCATCCCGGCTGCTTCGTCTTCCGCCACGACGAGCAGGACGGGCAGGGGCACGGCCGGCCCAAGGAAGGCGTGGGGCCGGCCCACGAGTGGGCCTTCGAGCACGAGCGCAACGCGCGGCCGAAGAAGGTCCTCTGGCAGCCGCTCTGCGAGACGCAGCAACAGTGCTACTGGCTCTACTGGCAGAACCCTGCGCTCGACACGCTCGTGCAGGCCGAGGTCTTGAAGGAGAACGAGATCCACATCACGGTGCTCGAGGGGCAAAGCGACCTCGCCGGGCTCTCCGTGCTGCTCGGCGATCCGCTCGTCGATCTCGGCAAGGAAGTGGCCGTGTTCGTGGGCGGCGAGGAGCGCTTCCGCGGCAAGGTGGAGCGCACGCTCTCCACGATCCTGCTGACCGTGCCGCGCTTCGACGAGGACCTGCTCTTCGACGCCCGCGTGGATCTCTGAGGCGCGGCCGCGGGCCACGGGCGGATCGCGTCGGTTCGCCTGGCGTGGTCGTCCTGAAGACCATCGCGCCGCCGGACCTCGCCGAGTTCGACGACTTGATCGCGGAAGCTCGCCGTCAGGCCCGTCGAGCCAGGATGAAGCCCTCGGACCTTGGACGGGCCGTCCGCCGGACGCGCAAGAAGGCATGAGGATCGTGCTCGATACGAACGTGTTCCTCTCGGGCATCTTCTTCGGCGGCGGGGACCTCGGACGGCGGTCGGCGACGGGCCCGAGCGCAGATCACGCTCCGCGCGCGGCTTCGGCAGCACGGCCGCGCCTGCGGGCCCTGCTGGCGCAAGGAGGAACCTCGAAGTGCTCGACGGGAGGCAGCGTCAGAGAGCCCCGGCGGCGGGGATCTCGCGCATGCTGATCAGGCCGCCCTTCCGCCAGCCGAGTTCGAGCAGCCAGGTTCTCGCTCGCGCCAGCGGAGGATCCCCGTCCCTGCCGCTCAGGCCGCGGGGCAGCCGGCCCGCGGTCTCCTTCCAGCCACCGAACCAGAACCCGCTCGCGAAGGGATCGAGCAGCGCCTTCCACAGCCGCGCCGCGTGCCGCCGCGCGTTGTTGAGGACGTAGCACAGCGCGCTTCTCACCTCGCGCGGCGTCCTCAGGATGCGGGCGTGGTAGCGGTCGGCGAACACCCGCCCGTGGCGCTCCCAGAGCCGGTTCAACGCCTTGGCCAGGCGTGCGCCAGCCGAAACCCGAACCGGTCGCACCCGGCCGCGAACGCGCCCTGCAGCGCGCGGTATGTCCTCTTGTCGCGCAGCCGCGGTAGGCCGTGCTCGAGCCGCACGGTCACGTGCACGGGGAAGCGCGCCGCGAGCGGCTCGCGCGTTCTGTGCGACACCCCGGCCCGTTCCCCTTTGGGCTTGCGTCCGGCGCCGGGACGCCGGCCGCCACGCCTGGCGAACGCGAACCGTTGCTGGGTCTGGATCGGTTGTCGCTTCCTGCCCATCTGATTGAGCAGATTTTAGCCATTGGCCAACCGGAAGTCAAGCAGAAACCCACGGTTCATGCGCGTCCCACGACAAGGAGGCTCTCTACCGCGGCGGGGAGGTGCCGGTCGGCGCGGAGGGACACGGTCTTGGGACTCGCCCAGAAGCACCCGGCCGAAGCGGCCGTGCGCGCGCCAAGGCCTGGTCGGTCAGAGGGCGGCGCGCGGTGCGAGGACACCGGCGCGCAGGCCCGTACTCTCTGGCTCCGGGCCTGGCCCGACCTGCTTGGCTGGCAAGGTCCGATCACATGGCTCTTCTCTCCGGTCTCGCGCGATCCGTTTCGGGTCCGCGGGCCGCGCCTCGTCCTGGGCGCCTGACGAATCGGTTCGGCAGGATCACCGGCCGCCGCTGCCGGCGAGGAGAGAAGCGGCGCCCCGGAACCTCGCCTGAAGTCCCGGGGCGCCTGGTGTCGGAGCCGGCCCGCTCCGGGTATCAAAGGAACCAGGGCACAAGGGAGTGCGTCCGTTGGTGCAGACGGCCGGCTCCGCTGGGAGTCCCGGAAAGCTCCGTCCCGCGACGGCGTCAGAACCGCGCGAGAAGGCAACATCGAACGTATAGCCCGGAGCAGGCCTGAACACGGGTTCCGCCCCAAATCCGCGCCGCGCGCCGGGCGATGGTGTTTCACTCGCGGGAACTCCCGCCCGCCTGCCCGTTCCTTCTCCCGCGGCGGAGCGGCATACTCCAGGACTGGTCCGCGCGCAGCGTCGCGGCGGCCGAACAGAAAGAACGGTCCTGATGACGGGCATCGTGCTCAAGACCGGACGGCGCGATCTCGACGCGCTCGTCCCGCTGATACGCGGCTTCCTGGAGCGCGACGTGCTCGAGGTCGTGATCGACGGCGCGCCCATCCGCGGCTACCGCTCGCCCGATGCCCGCTCCATCTGGACGCCCGAGGCCCGCTCCATCTGGATCCGCGACTACAGCGACATGCTGCGCGGCGCCCGCCACTTTGAGCCGGACGTGCAGAGCGTGGTCCAGCACTTCGCAGACACCCAGGCCGCGAACGGCCGCGTCTTCGACTACTTCACCACCTTCCCGGAGAAGCTGCCGAGCGAGCGCGAGAACTGGACCAAGTACGTGCGCGTGCCGGTCGAGGCGGACGTGGAGTACCGCTTCGTCAAGGCGGCCTGGCTGGCCTTCCAGGCCTGCGGCGACCTGGCCTGGATCGAGCAGCTCCTGCCCGCGCTCGAGCGCGCCCTCGACCACGCGCGCACTCATCCCTGGCGCTGGGACGAGGAGAAAGGCCTGGTCAAGCGCGCCTACACCATCGACACCTGGGACTTCGCCTACACCGCGCAGCGCCACGAGTGGCTGCAGTTCCAGATCGACGACCACACGTTCTTCGGCGTGATGCACGGCGACAACAGCGGCTACTACGAGACCTTCCGCCTGCTCGCGCGCCTCTACCGCGGCTTCCAGCGCGAGGACCGGGCCGCGCTCTGGGAGCAGCGCGCAAGCGAGCTGCGCGCGCGCCTGGACGAGCTTTGCTGGAACGGGCGCTTCTACACCCACTTCGTCAAGCTCGCGCCCTGCAGGATCGCGGGCGTTGACGAGGCGCGCCAGCTCAGCCTCAGCAACCCGATGAACATCAACCGCGGCGTCGCCTCGCACGAGCAGGCGCTCTCCATCCTGCGGGAATACCGCGCGCGCGGCGCTTCGAGCGCGGCCTTTGCCGAGTGGTTCTCGATCGACCCGCCCTTCCCGGACGGGATCTTCGGCGACGAGAGGCTGGTCGCCGGCGCGTACGTGAACGGCGGGATCATGCCGCTCGTGGGAGGCGAGCTGGCGCGCGCGGCCTTCGAGCACGGCCGCGAGGAGTACGGCGTGGACACGCTCGCGCGCTACTTCGAGCTGATCGTGCCGCGCGGCGAGAGCTACCTCTGGT
>JACQZJ010000013.1 GCA_016213895.1 Planctomycetota bacterium
CTGTGATCGATGTAGCTGGCGCCCCGGAAGCGGTGCCGCGCGGACAGGTACAGGCTCACGCGGGCGCGGGTGATCAGGTTGTTGATCCTGCCGCTGATCATGCGTTCGTGCTCGAGCGCCGCTTCGAAGCAGGCCTGCGGGCCCTGCCACTCGGCCGGCGGGCGCTCGATGGCGTCGAGGAGCACGCGGCCGCCGCGTTCGACGATGAAGTCGAACAGCTTCTGGACGTGCACGTTCTCCTCCGCCGCCTGCACCCGCATCCAGTGCGCGCAGCCCGCCAGGTCGAGCGACTCGAAGTAGGCGGACATCGCGAGATAAAGATGTGACGAGTGGATCTCCGCGCCGATCTGCCCGTTCAGGGCGTCGCGCATTCGGTTGCTGATCGAAGCCATGTGTTCACCGCCTCCTGGCCGAGGGATCAGCCGTCACTTCACGTTCTTCATGTTCGCCAGGACGAAGTCCCAGTTGACCAGGTGGTCCAGGAAGGTCTTGACGAAGTCGGGGCGGCGGTTCTGGTAGTCCAGGTAGTAGGCGTGCTCCCACACGTCGAGCGTGAAGAGCGGCGTCTTGCCGTCCGTCATGGGGTTGCCTGCGTTCGAAGTCTGGACGATCTCGAGCTTGCCGCCGCTCGCCGTGAGCCAGGTCCAGCCGCTGCCGAACAGCGTGGTCGCCTTGGTGGAAAACTCCTCCTTGAACTTGTCGAAGCCGCCGAAGGCCTGGACGAGGCGGTCCTTCACCTTGGCGGGCGGCTCGCCGCCGCCGCCGGGCCGCATGCTGTTCCAGAAGAAGGTGTGGTTCCACACCTGCGCGGCGTTGTTGAACACGCCCTTCTTGGCCGCGTCGTTGACCGTCTCCTGGATGATCTCCGGCAGGGACTTCCTCGCCAGCGGCGAGCCGTCGACGAGCTTGTTCAGGTTGTTGACGTAAGCCGCGTGGTGCTTGCCGTGGTGGAAGCTGAAGGTCTTGGCCGAGACGTGCGGCTCGAGCGCGTCGCTGGACCAGGGAAGGGGAGGCAGTTCGAAGGTCATCTTTGATTCTCCTCGTGTGCTTCTTTCACTTGCCGTGCTTTGAGAGGTAGCGGGCCACGCCCTCGGGCGTGGGCTTCATGGCGTCCTCGCCCTCGTGCCAGTCGGCCGGGCAGACCTCACCGTGCTTCTCGAGGTGCTGCAGCGCGCGCAGCATGCGCAGCTCCTCGTCGATGTTGCGGCCGAGGCCGAGGTCGTTGATCACCAGGTGCTTCACCACGCCCTGCCGGTCGATCAGGAAGGTGCCGCGGTAGGCGATGCCCGCGCCGTCGAGCAGGACGCCGTAGTCCCTGGAGATCTGCTTGGTCAGGTCGGCGACCAGCGGGAACTGGACGTTGCCGATGCCGCCCTTCTCGACCGGCGTGTGCTTCCAGGCCACGTGGCTGAACTGGCTGTCCACCGACACGCCCACGACCTCGGCGCCGAGTTCCTTGAAGTCGGCGATCCGGCGGTTGAAGGCGAGGATCTCGGTCGGGCAGACGAAGGTGAAGTCGAGGGGGTAGAAGAACAGGACGACGTACTTGCCCTTCAGGCTGCTCAGGGTGAAGGCCGGGTCGATGGTGTTGTCCGGCATCACGGCGGTCGCCTTGAAGTCAGGAGCGGACTTGCCGATCAGGTCGCACATAGTGTCTTCCTCTTTAGCTGAGAAGTGGGGACGCGCCCCGGTGTACTTGGAGGCCGGTGCCCGGCCTTCTTGTTGTCTGGAACGAGGGTCGCCAGAGGTAAAGCAGTTTGCGTGCCGCTCGCGCTGTTCCCCATAACTCCATTTCGACCCTGCCCTTGCGACCGCACCGTCACCCGTTCGGGCGGCGCGGTCGCGACATGTCGCGATGCCTGACCGCGACATGTCGCGAAAAGTCACGGGTACGCGACATCTCGCGGCGTCACGGCTCAGGCGCGAATTCCGACTGGGTCGCGCCGCAGACCGGGCAGACCCAGCTCTCGGGCAGGTCCTCGAACGCGGTTCCAGGTTGGACCCCGTTTTCAGGGTCGCCGTCCTCCGGGATGTACACGTAGCCGCACGGACCGCAGAAGTACCTCTTCATGCGCCTGCCTGCAGGTTCCCTCTACCAGTTCTCGGCGAGCAGCTCGAAGTGCGCCTGCGGGTGGGCGCACGCCGGGCAGGCGCCGGGCGCCTCCGTGACTTCGTGCAGGTAGCCGCAGTTGCGGCAGCGCCAGACGACCTTCTCCTTCTTCTTGAAGACCGTGCCCGCCTCGACGTTGGCCAGCAGCCCGCGGTAGCGCTTCTCGTGCTGCTTCTCGGCCACGCTGATGGTCTCGAAGGCGCGGGCGATCGCCTCGAAGCCCTCCTTGCGCGCGATGCTCGCGAACTCGGGGTAGAGGGCGGTCCATTCGTGGTGTTCGCCGGCCGCCGCGGCCGCGAGGTTCTCGGCCGTGCCGCGGATGACGCCCGCCGGGAAGCTCGCGCGCACCTCGACCTCGCCCCCTTCGAGGAAGCTGAAGAAGCGCTTCGCGTGCTCCTTCTCCTGGTTGGCGGTCTCCTCGAAGATGTCCGCGATCTGGACGAGCCCTTCCTTGCGCGCGGCGCCGGCAGCGTACGTGTAGCGGTTTCGCGCCTGCGACTCGCCGGCGAAGGCCGCAAGCAGGTTCTTCTCGGTCGCGCTTCCCTTCAGACTGGCCATGTGCCGCGCTCCTCTTGGTGGGTTGGTCGAGGCGGGACATCCGCCCGGACCCGGTATCCTCGCGGCTTCGCTCCGCGAGAGCAAGCCGTCAGCCAGAGCTCGTGGGGCGCAGAGCTTCGTGCGAGGCTGCGGGCGCTCCAGGCCCGATCACGGCGAACGACGAGCGGGGTGACGTCTGCTGAAGGGGGACGCGCGGAAACGCGTCGACGGGGAATCGGCGCGGAGACGTTGGGGGAGCGTGAACGCGTAGATTGCCGGAAGCCGGGTTCTCTACCCCCACTTGCCCTCGCCCACGTGACTCTGCATCTCCGTCATCGAGAGCTTCATGATCTGGTAGGTGTGCTCGAGGCACTTGCGGTAGACGTCCGCGCAGCCGGGATCGAGGTCGTCGGCGAGGCCGTCCTTGCAGGCGCGCTCAATGCGGCGGCCCAGGTCCACGAGCAGACAGAGCACGGCGTTGCCGTGGCGCGAGCGCTCCACGGCATCGGCCGCGTCGTCGTCCAGGAGCGCAAAACGCGCGGCGGCCGCCGCGCACTTGGGGCAGCGCTGCGGCGGACCGTCGCCGTCGTGAATGAACCCGCAGACTCCGCACTTCCACTTCTTGTTCATGGCTTCACCTCGCGGCCGCGGCGCATGGCCGCGGCGTTTCTGCGGATCGAAGGGCGAATGGCGCCGGAGCGATCAAGCGCCGGACGAGCGGGACATGCCCTTCTTGATCTGCCCGAGCTGATCGAGCAGGCCGTCGTGCTTCTTCTCGTCGTTCAGGAGGTAGTCGAGCATCTGCTTGTGGATCGGCGACCATGCCTCCTCCCTCAGCTCCTCGGCGAGCTTGAGCGTCTGCTTCTCCATCTTGTCGTGCAGCTCGATCTTCTCCCAGATGTTCGCCAGGTCCTCGCGGGACACGTTCACGTTTTCCCAGGTCACGCTGTCGACGAGGAACTGCTGCACGCGGTGGTGCATGAGCGAGTCGTGGCGGATGATCTCCATGATCATGCGGACGAAGGGGTTGGTGGTCTCCTCCATGATCTCCGCGGTCATGTTCATGCTCTCGCGCTCGATCCCTTGCCAGCGGCGCAGGGTGTTCACGAACTTCTCGACGCGCTCGGGTCCTGACTTCTTGGGCATGGAGTCCTCTCCTCGTGCTGTGGGCCCGCGTTCGCGGCCCAGGTGACTGGTTCTTCCGCGGAGGAGCTCCTGCTCCGTCCGTCTCCTAGTCTAACGCAGATGGCGTGCCAGGTACACGAAGTGTTCTAAGACACTGGAGCAAGAAGATTTAGACGAAGGCACCTACGAAACCACCCGGGAACGATCGCGATAGTTGGCGATGCGGGTTCTTGGAATCCCGCGATCGAGCGGCTATACCGCGATATTTCGCGAACCGACCTTGGCCTCGGAGGAGCCGTGCCAACGAAGCTGCGGAACATCCTCGACTTGACGCGGGACGTGCAGGCCGCCGCGGGTATGGGCGCCACGGTCGAACAAGTGAACGACCTGCTCGGCCGCGCCGTGGAGGCGCTCGGCAGGCTCGTGCCCTTCGACCTCGCCACGATCATGGAACTCGAGGGCGAGGAGCTGGCGGTGCGCGTGGCGCGCGGCGCGCTCGCCGGCCCGGCCGTGGAGCGCCACCGCCTGCGGCTGCAGGACTTTCCCGCCATCCAGAAGCTCCTGAGGGACGACCACGCGCGCGCCTTCCGGGAGAGCGACCATCGCGACGGCGACGGCGACGCGTTCGACGGCGTGCTCGACCTTCCCCACGGCCACTCGTGCATGGTCGTGCCGCTGCGCGTGAAGTCCGACGCGCTCGGCATCATGACCTTCGACCGCCGCGTGTGCCAGGAGTACGCGCCGGCCGTGGTGGAGCTGGCCGACGTGTTCGGCAAGCTGCTCGCCGTGGCCATGAGCTACGGCGAGCAGTCCGCGCTCTTGAAGCGGCTCGGCGACCAGCTCGTGGAGCAGAACCGCCTGCTCGGCGAACGCGTCGAGGGCCGGGTAGAGGCCTGCAGCATGCTGGAGGCGTGCCGCAGCCCGGCCATGCTGCAGGTGGTGCATCTCGCGCGGCAGGTGGCCGCCGCAGGCACGCCGGTGCTCGTCACCGGCGAGACCGGCACGGGCAAGGAGGTGCTGGCCAACGCGATCCACGGCTGGAGCCCGCGCGCCGGCCGCCCCCTGGTCGGCATCAACTGCGCCGCGCTGCCGCCGAACCTGATCGAAAGCGAGCTGTTCGGCCACGTGAAGGGCGCCTTCAGCGGCGCCACGGCCCAGCGCATGGGACGCTTCCAGGCGGCGAACAGCGGCACCCTCTTCCTCGACGAGATCGGCGAGCTGCCCGTCGACCTGCAGGCGAAGATCCTGCGCGCGCTGCAGGAAGGCTGTTTCGAGCCCGTGGGCAGCGACCGCACCGTGCGCGTGGACGTGCGCCTCATCGCGGCCACCAACCTCGACCTGCTCGCGGCCGTGGCGAGCGGCCGCTTCCGCCAGGATCTCTACTACCGCCTGGCGGTCTTCCCCATCCACGTGCCGCCGCTGCGCAACCGGCGCGAGGACGTCGCGGGCATCGCCGCGAGCTTCCTCGCGTCGCTCGCGCGCCGCACCGGCCGCGGGCCGTGGCGGCTTTCCGAGCGCGCGTTGCGCTGGCTCGAGGAGCAGGAGTGGCGCGGCAACGTGCGCGAGCTGGTCAACGCGCTGGAGCGCGCCACGATCCTGAGCCGCGGAGCGGAGCTGGATTTGGCCGCGAGCGCGGACCTCGCGGCCGGCGCGCCGCCGCTCTGCGCGCCCGCGCCGGACGCGGCTGAGGGGCCGCTTCCGACGCTCGAGGAGATGGAGCGCCGCCACATCCGGCGTGCGCTCGAGCTGACCGGCGGCAGGCTCTACGGGCCGGCGGGCTCGGCCCGCCTGCTCGGCATCAACCCGAGCACCCTGAGAAGCCGCATGCAGAAGCTCGGGCTCGGCCGCGCCCGCGACCACCGGGCTACCGGTCGAACCAGTTCCTGAGCGCGTGCACGGTGGCGTGCCGGCCGGCGAGCGCGATGGCCCGCGTCAGCGGGATCTCCTTGGGGCAGACCTTTACGCAGTTCTGGGCGTTGCCGCAGTTCTGGATGCCTCCCTCGGAGACCAGGGCGTCGAGCCGCTCGCTCGCGCTCATCTTGCCGATGGGATTGGCGTTGAACAGCTCCACCTGGGCGATGGCGTGTGCTCCCATGAAGGAGCGGTCGTAGGCCGCGAAGCAGCGCGCGCGGAACGTCTCGGCGCTCTCGTCGCGGCCGCGCGCCAGCTCGATCTTCAGGAACTGCGGGCAGGCCTCGAGGCAGCAGCCGCAGCTCATGCACTTGCTGTAGAGGTAGGCCATCTGCTGCTCGTCCTGCGAGCGCCGCGGGCCGGACCCCATGTGGTGGTAGCTGTCCACCGGCACCCACGCCTTGACCTTGTGCAGGGCGGCGAAGATGCGCGTGCGGTCGACGAGGAGGTCGCGCAGCACCGGGAACTTGGTCATCGGCCTGAGCTCGATCTCGCCGGGCCGATCCGCGAGCAGGCGATCGACCAGGGCGGTGCACGCCTGGCGCACGCGGCCGTTGATGATCATGGTGCACGCGCCGCACACTTCCTCGAGGCAGTTGCACTCCCAGACGACCGGCGCGACGCGCTTGCCCTCGACCGTCCGCGCCTGCTCGGCGATGCGCTGCAGCACGCTGATGACGTTCATGTCGGGCTCGTGGGCCACGCGGTGGCTCTCCCAGTACGCCTCGGCGCCCGGTCGGTCCTGGCGCAGGACGCGCACCAAGAAGGAGCGCGCGCCGCCCTCCGCTCGCGCCGCCCCGTTCATGGCTTCCTCCCCGCCGCCTGGCGCGCCTGGCGCTCGGCAAAGGACTGCTCGATAGCGTCGCCGCCGACCACGCCGTAGAGGCGCGGCCGCGGCGCGATGAGCGACGTGTCGACCTGCTCGTAGGCGAGTCGCGGTTCGCCGTCCTGGTCGAGCGTGGCCACGGTCGTCTTCAGCCAGCGCGCGTTGTTCTGTTCGAAGAGGTCGCACCACTCTTCCGCCTGGCGGCGGCGCTCGGCCGGATCCGCGGCGTCCACCCCAGGCATCTCGAACTCGGGCTTGTAGTGCGCGCCGCGGCACTCGTCGCGCGCCAGCGCGCCCTTGAGGATGGTCTTCGCCAGCGGGAACATGTCCTGCAGGGCGCGCACGAACACGACGTTCTGATTGGCCCAGTCGCCGCGGTCGCTGGGTGCGGCGCGCCGCGCCTCTTCCTCCAGCTCGCCCACGCGGCCGTAGGCCTGCTCCAACTCGCCGTTGTGGCGCACCACCGTGGCCACGCGCGTCATCAGCTCGCCGAGTTCGGCCTGCACGCGGTACGGGTTCGGCCCGGAGTCGGCGCGCGCGAGGATCTCGCGGAAGCGCGCCTCGTGGCGGCGGCGCTCGGCGGCGAAGAGCGCCGCGGACTGCTCGGCCGCCAGGCCGTTGGGCAGGGAGTGGACGTAGCTCACGACGCCGCCCGCCACGGACAGGCCGCTGAAGATGCACGCGACCAGCGAGTTGGCGCCGAGCCGGTTGGCGCCGTGGTACTGGTAGTCGCACTCGCCGATGGCGAAGACGCCCGGCAGGTTGGTCTGCTGGGTGCGCGGCGAGCAGATGTTGAGGCCGCCCTCCGCGGTGCGCTCGAAGTCGCACCACAGCCCGCCCATCGAGTAGTGCACCGCGGGGAAGATGCGCATGGCGGCGGCGCGCGGGTCGACCCCCTGGAACTTCTCGTAGATCTCCAGGATCCCGGCGAGCTTGGCGTCGAGCATCTCGCGCGGCAGGTGGCTCACGTCGAGGTAGACGCACATGCGCCCGCGGTCGACGCTGAGGCCTTCCTTGACGCACACGTTGAAGATCTCGCGCGTGGCGATATCGCGCGGCACCAGGTTGCCGTACTTCGGGTAGCGGTCCTCGAGGAAGTAGAGGCGCTCCTTCTCCGGGATGTCGCCCGGCGGCCGCGGGTCCTGCGGCTCGCGCGGCACCCACACCCGGCCGCCCTCGCCGCGCGCGCTCTCGCTGATCAGGCGCAGCTTGTCGGCGCCCGGGATGGCCGTGGGATGCACCTGCACGAACTCGCCGTTCGCGTAGCTCGCGCCCGCCTGAAAGACGCGGCTCACG
Organism: Planctomycetota bacterium; assembly: GCA_016213895.1. Lineage (GTDB taxonomy): Bacteria > Planctomycetota > B15-G4 > B15-G4 > JADJEK01 > JACQZJ01. Next base: position 7,806 of record JACQZJ010000013.1, read on the forward strand.
GCGCTGCCGGTGCACGCCACGGAGTTGGTCGAGCGGCCAAAGATCCCGCCGCAGCCGCCGCTGGCGATGATGACCGCGTCCGCCGGGATGGCGCGGATTTCCATGGTCACCAGGTCCTGCGCCACGCAGCCGCGGCAGCGGCCGGACGAGTCCTGCACCAGGCCGAGGAAATCCCACGATTCGTACTTGGTGACGTGGCCGCTCGCCTGCCAGCGCCGCACCTGCTCGTCGAGGGCGTAGAGGAGCTGCTGGCCGGTCGTTGCGCCGGCGAAGGCGGTGCGCTTGAAGAGCGTGCCGCCGAAGCGCCGTTGGTCGCGGAACCCCTCCGGCGTGCGGTTGAACGTGACCCCGAGCCGGTCCATGAGGTCGATGATCTGCGGCGCCCAGTAGACCAGCTCCTTGACCGGCGGCTGGTTCTGCAGGAAGTCGCCGCCGTAGAGCGTGTCGTCCAGGTGGCGCCACTCGCTGTCGCCGAGCTGCCGCGTCAGGTCGTTGCAGCTGTTGATCCCCCCCTGGGCGCAGGCGCTGTGCGAGCGCTTGACGCGCGTCAGGCTCATCAAGCTGACGTCCGCGTCCAGCTCCGCCAGCTTCATGCACGCCGCCAGGCCGGCGAGCCCGCCGCCGACGACCAAGACGCGCTTCTTCGCCATCAGCGGCCCTCCTCGAGCGGCGCGGCCGGCGCTGTCTGGGCGCTTCCCGCCGCCGTGTCCTGGGCCTGCATGCCGGCCAGGGCGCCGAGCCCCATGAGCGCCACGATGCACCCGAAGCCGAGGATGAGGATGTTGGCCGTGCGCTGCGAGCGCGGGCTGGTCCACACGCCCCAGGTGATCCCCATGGTCCACAGGCCGTGCGTGAAGTGGTAGACGCAGGCGAGCACGCCGACGAGGTAGATCGCGAAGACGAGGGGCGAGGCCTGGATCGCCGTTGCCGCGGTGAGCACGTTCTCCGGGTCGAAGCGCGCTCCGCCGAGCGGCAAGGCGACGTGCTCGGTCCACCAAGGGAAGTGGAACCAGCCGTGCATGTGCAGGACGTGCCAGAGGATGAAGGGGAAGGCGATCGCCCCGGTCCAGCGCTGCAGGGTGTAGCGCCAGTTGGCCGCGTAAGGGTAGAGGCGGACGTTGCGCTTGCCGCGCGAGACGATGATCAGGCCGATGACGCCGTGGAACAGGATGGGCAGGAAGCTGAAAGCCCACTCGAGCGGCACGAGCGTGGTCGCCCCGAGGGAGTGGATCTGGCCCACGCGGCGCTGGAACAGCTCAGGACCGTCGAGGATGCTCGCGTTCGTCGCCAGGTGGAAGCAGAGGAACCCGCCGATGGGCAGGAGCCCGGTCAGGGAGTGCCAGCGGCGCAGGACGAACTCGTTCTGCCCGAAGACCGAGGCGGCGGAGTTGTTCATTTCCAGGTTCTGCGGACTCCAGCGCGGCCAGGCGCCCCGGCCGCGGCGAGCTGCATGCCCGGCGGGCCGCGCGTGCATGCTAGCAGCCCGCCGGGGAAGAGCGCCGCGATTCGCGCGCGCGGCCGGGGAGAGCCGCGGCGCTCAGCGGGCCATGACGGCCGCCAGGTCCTTCCTGGCATCCTTGCCCGTGAGGCGCAGGTCGAACTTCTCCTGCAGGATGGCGAACACGCCCGGGGACACGAACGCCGGCGGATTCGGGCCGATCGTGATTCCCTTGACGCCGAGAGCGAGGAGCGTGAGCAGCACCGCGACCGCCTTCTGCTCGAACCAGGAGACCACGAGCGTGAGCGGCAGGTCGTTGACTGTGCAGTTGAAGGCCTGGGCCAGGGCCGCCGCCACCTGGATCGCGCCGTAGGCGTCGTTGCACTGTCCCATGTCCAGGAGTCGCGGCAGGCCGAGCAGCGTGCCGTAGTCGTGGTTGCGGATGCGGTACTTGCCGCAGCCGAGGGTGAGGATGAAGGAATCCGGCGGCGTGGCCTGGGCGTACTCCGAGAAGTAGTTGCGTCCGGTCTCGGCGCCGTCGCAGCCGCCGATGAGGAAGAAGCGGCTGATCTTGCCGTCTTTGACCGCCTGCACGATGGTGCCGGCCAGGCCGAGGATGACGTCCTTGTGGAAGCCGATCCGGGACTCGCGGACGATCTTCTCGGGAAGCGGCGCGCAGCGCCTGGCCTTCTCGATGATTGGCGCGAAGTCGTTGGTCTTCAGGCAGCGGCCGCCCGGCACGGCGGTCACGCGCGTGGTGAAGACGCGATCGGCGTAGGTCTCGCGCGGGTGCAGGATGCAGTTGGTGGTGGCGAGGACTGGGCCCGCGAAGTTCTCGAAGTCCTTCCTCTGCTCCTGCCAGGCGCCGCCGTAGTGGCCGGCGAGGTGCGGGTGCTTCCGCAGCCCGGGGTACCCGTGGGCGGGGAGCATCTCGCCGTGGGTGTAGACGTTGCTGCCCGTGCCCTTGGTCTGGGGCAGCAGGTCGTCGAGATCGACCATGTCGTGGCCGGTGACCAGGATGCCCGGCCCGGCGAGCGACCCTTCCTTGACGTCCACGGGCGACGGCTTGCCGAAGCGCTCGACGTGCCCTTCTTCCAGGAGCTGCATGACGCGCAGGTTCTTGCGGCCGCACTCGAGGACCAGTTCGAGCAGGCTGTCCATGTCGAAGTTGACGTTGGTTACGGTGGCGAACAGCGCCTCCTCGACAAAGGCGTCGACCTCTTCGTCCACCTTGCCGAGGCGGCGGGCATGGTGCGCGTAGGAGCACATCCCCTTGAGGCCGTAGAGGAGCGTCTCCTGCAGCGACTGCACGTCCTCGTTCTTGCCGCACACTCCCGGACTCGTCTCGCACCCGGTTCCATGCCGAGTCTGCTCGCACTGATTGCAGAACATCTACTTTCTCCTTTCGTCGCCCTGGCGGGCGTCCAGACAGGGGATCGGGGCGTCTCCGCGGACCCGGGCGCGCCCGAGCGGCGCCTCCTCCACGGCATGCCTCTTGAGAATAGCTCCGTCGTTGCCGACGACCACGTCGCGAATCTCCAGAGAGGAGCCGGCGGCGCGGCGCGCGCGCTCGACCAGGCGCAGCAGACCGGCGCAGCAGGGCACGAACATGCGGGCCACGGTCACGCTCTGCGGGCGAGCGTGCGCGAACAGGGCGGCGAGCTTCTCCTCATAGCCGGTCTGGTCATCCAGCTTGGGACAGGCGACCACGACAGCGCGGCCGGAGAGCAGCCGGGAGTGGAAGTCGGGCATCGCGACCGGCACGCAGGTCGCGCACACCAGGAGGTCGGCGCCCTGGAAGAAGGGAGCGGCGGGTGGCAAGAGGTGGAGCTGGACCGGCCACTGGCGCAGGGCCGAGCTGCCGGACCTGCCGGCGGCGGGGCGGGCGGGCGCCGGCTTTGCGGCGTGCGCGGCCACGGCCTGCTCGTCGAAGGGCGCGCGGGCGCGCTTCTCGACGCGGATCGCCCCGCGCGGGCAATGGCCAAGACAGGCGCCGAGTCCGTCGCACAGGCGCTCCGCCACCAGGCGCGCCTTGCCGCCTGCGATCTCGATCGCCCCTTCGGCGCACGCGGGCACGCACTGGCCGCAGCCGTCGCACAGGTCCTCGTCGATGATCGCGATCTCGCGGACCACCGCCTGCCTTTCGTCTTGATCCATGGTCGTACCTCGCTGCCGCTCCGGCGCGGCGCCGGGCAACGGGCGCAATGATGCCCCAGGCGCGGGGAGGCGTCCTTGACCTGGGTCAAGCGGCGCCGGATTTCTTGCTGCGCCGAGAAGCAGCGGCGAGGGGCGGTCCGGCTCACTCGCGCGACACGCCGAGCAGGAAGCGCCAGGCCGGCAGGACGGTGATCTTCTTGCCTTCGACCTCGATCCGCTCCTCGTGTCCGCGCGTGACGATCGTGCCCGAGCGCAGGCGCAGCTCGGCCATGGCTTCGCGCAGGGCCAGGACTTCGCGCTTGCGGGTCGCGGGCTCGGCCAGGGACTCGCAGGCCTGCACCAGCAGCCGGGAGCGGTTCGGCAGGCGAGCGATGAAGTCCACCTCGGCGCCGCTCCTGGTCTTGTAGTAGCAGATGTCGGGCGTCACGCGCCGCTCGCGCCCAGGTCCTTGACTCCGGCGCGGGCGCGGGATCTCCTGGCGATGCGCGGCCGCCGGGCGCTTTCGGCGGCGCGAGCTGGGCGCATCCGCGCCAGGAATCGAGGACGCTGCCGTGACGGACGCCGTGCGTGACATCCTCTCGTCGTGCCGCTTCTTCGCCCGGGTGCGCGGCCGGTCCTTCGAGCGGCTCGCGGCCATGGCCCTGCCGAAGCGCTTCGACAAGGGGGAGGTGATCTTCCGCCAGGGCGACCCGTGCCCGGGCGTGTACGTGGTCGGCTCCGGAACGGTGCGGGTGTTCAAGCGGGCCCCGAACGGCAAGGAGCACGTGCTGCATTTCGTGGACGCCGGGCTCACCTTTGCCGAGGTGGCCGCGATCGGCGGGTTCGACTGCCCGGCGTTCGCCGAGGCGGCGAGTGCGACCTCTTGCGTCCTCCTGCCCAGGGAGCCGTTCGCGCGCGCGCTGCGCGAGGATCACGAGCTCTGCCTGCAGCTCATGGAGAGCATGGCCTTCTGGGTGCGCCATCTCGTGGGGCTGATGGAGGACATCGTGCTGCGCGACGCGGCCGGCCGTCTGGCGCGCCTGCTGCTCGAGGCGGCCGGGCCCGGAGCGGAGCCGTTCACCCTCGCGAGCCTGAAGAAGGACCTGGCCAGCCACCTGAACCTCACCAGCGAGACGTTCTCGCGCACCCTGAAGCGTCTGGAGCGGGAAGGGCTCATCGAGCAGCTCGAGGGCGGCGCGCTACGCGTCCTGCGCCGGGACGACCTGAGAGATCTGGCGGATGGGTTGTATCCGACGATGTGACGCGCTACTTCGTCTCGCGCCAGGCGGATGAACACCGCGCGCACTCAGGAGGAAGATATGACCCCAGAACTTGTCGGACTGGCCGCGGAGGCGCGCGGCCTGGTCCTGGAGACCCTGCAGAGGCTCCTCGAGCGCGACCTGCCCCAGGAGCGGCAGCTCGCGCTGGACGAGAGCGAGGAGTTTCCGCTGGAACTCATGCGCAAGATGCTCTCGCCGGAGGTCGGCTTGCATCTCGTGTTCCTGCCCGAGGAGGCCGGCGGCCTGGGCGGCGGCGCGCGCGACGTCTGCGAGCTGTCGGAGCGCATGGCGGCCGTGGACCTGGGGGTGGCCACCGCCTTCCTTTCGATCGCGCTTGGCACCGACCCGATCCTGGTGGCCGGCACGGAGGAGCAGCGCCGCCACTGGCTGGGGCGGATCGCCGAGGAGGGGCTGATCGTCGCCTACGGCGTCACCGAGCCCGAGGCGGGGAGCAACGTGGCGGCGCTCAAGACCACGGCCGCGCGCATCCCCGGCGCGAACGGCCAGGTCGCCGGCTACCGGTTGAACGGCGCCAAGCAGTTCATCACCAACGGCGGCGTGGCGGACCTCTACACCATCCTCGCGGCCACTCCGGACGGCCCGAGCTTCTTCGTGGTGGAGCGCGGCGCGCGCGGCCTGAGCGCCGGCAAGAAGGAGAAGAAGCACGGCATCCGCGCCTCGGACACGGCGGCCGTGCTCCTCGAGGACGTGGAGGTGCCGGCCGCCAACCTGATGGGCGGCGAGGAAGGCCTGGGGCTGAGGCAGGCCAACAAGGTGTTCGGCTACACGCGGCTCATGGTCGGAGCGCTCGGCCTCGGCGGCGGCCAGGGCGCCCTCGATCGCGCCCTCGCGTACGCGCGCACCCGCATCCAGTTCGGTACCCCCCTCATCGAGAAGGAGGGGTACATGTTCAAGCTCATCGTGCCACACTGGATCGACTTGGCCGCGGCGCGGGCCTACGTGCAGGAGATCGCGGGCCGCATCGACGCGGGCGAGGGCGACCTGCAGATCGAGGGGTCGATCGCGAAGCTCTGGGCCACGGAGGCGGGGAACCGCGCCGCCGATGCGGCGATGCAGGCGCTCGGCGGCTACGGCTACGCGCGCGAGTACCTGGTGGAGAAGTACCGCCGCGACGTGCGCATCACCACCATCTACGAGGGCACGAGCGAGATCCAGCAGAACATCATCGGCGTCTACCGCTGGAAGGCGGTGGTGCGCTCGCGCGGGGATGTCTACGAGGAGGCCGCCGTGCGGCTTCTCGAGCTGGAGAGCGAGCATCCGGACTGCGGCGCCGGCCTGGCGGCCGCGGCGCTCAGCGCCGTGAAGGAGACGATCCTGCACTGCCACGAGACGAAGACGACGCGCCATCAGATCGTGCTCTTCACGCTCGCCGACCTGGCGGCCAAGAGCGAGGTCGCGGCCGCGTTCTGCCGCAAGGCGGCGCGCCTCGCGCAGGCAGGAGCGCTGGAGGCGCCCTTCTTCGCGGCCATGAGCCGCGTGTTCGCCAAACAGGCCCTGGCCGCGGCGCGCGTGGGCAGTCGGCTGTGCGCCACGGGCTTCGCGCGGGCGGAGGACGCCGCGGAGGAGGCGGCCGCGGAGAGCGAACAGGCGGCCGAATCCGGCCTCTGGCAGGACATGGAGATCGTCGCGAATGCCCTGCGCGCCCTCTCCTGACCGGCCGGCGCGCGGCCCTGCCGCGCTGGCGCTGCTTCTGCTTCTGGTCCTCGCCTGCGACCAGGGCGGCGGCGTGGTGATCACGGACGGGGACCGGCGCAGCGCGCGCTCTCACTTCGACGAGTACTGCAGCACCTGCCACGGCGAGGGCGGCAAGGGGGACGGCCCGGCCGGCATCGGGCTGAAGCCGCGGCCGCGGAACTGGACCGACCGGGAGTGGCAGGAGTCGGTCAGCGACCGCCGGATACGCGACGTGATCCGCGAGGGCGGCGTGCCCGCCGGCCTGAGCGCGGAGATGAAGCCCAACGTGGAGTTCGCCGAGGAGCCGGGGGTCATCGCCGCGCTCGCTGAGATCGTGCGCGGCTTTCGCCGGTAGGGACGGCCGCTTCAGGCGAGCGGTGCGCGCAGCCCGGCGAAGGGGTCCGAAGGCGGGATGCCGTATTCGCGCTCGACCTTGCTCGAGTCGAGGCCGGCGTAGAGCGGCCGCCGCGCCACCCACTTGGCCATGAGCTGGTCCATGTCGATGCGGCGGATGCCTGACGGGTCGAGGCCGGCGGCCTGGGCCGCCTCGACGGCGAAGGCGTAGCGGCTGAGGAAGCGGCTGCCGGAGTGGTGGTAGGTGCCGGTCGCGTCCCGGTCGATGAGCGCGCGCATGCAGCGGCCGAAGTCGGCGACGCCTGTGGGCGTGGTCCAGAGCGCGTCCACGACGGTGATCTCCTTGCCCTGGCGCAGGGAATCGATCACCCAGTAGACGAAGCCGTAGCGCCGGCCGTTGCGGCAGCGGCCGTGGCACAGGCTGGTGCGCAGGATGAGGTGGTTGTCGTAGGACCGGACGTACTGCTCGGCCACGAAGTGCGTCAGACCGTACTGCTGCAGTCCGCAGGCGGGATCGTCCTCGAGGTAGGGCGTCTTCTTCTGGCCGTCGAAGATGAGCTGCGTGCTCACGTAGACCAGCTTGGCGCCCACGGCGCGCGCGGCCTCGAGGACGTTCATCGTGCCGACCACGTTGACGCGGTAGCAGCCGAGGGGGTCCTTCTCGCACTGGTCGGGGTCGATCCACGCGGCGCAGTGCACGATGACCTCTGGCTTCCGTTCGGCGATGACGCGGCGCGTCTGCTCGGCGTCCGTGACGTCCAGGCGCTCGTCGCATCCGTCCACGATGTCGGTGAAGAGCAAGCCAGCTCCGGGGATGCTGCTGCCCACGAGGCCTTCGCCGCCGGTGACGAGGATCATCCTGCTTCTCCGCGCCCGCTACTTCAGGTCCTTGCTCTCCGTGTGCCGGAACCACTCGTACGGCGCCAGCGAGCCGTCCGCGCGCTCGAGCGGCGTGTTCCACGGCACGCGGTGCTCGTCCGGGTTCTTATAGTCGTACAGGAAGTCCGGGAAGTTGATGATCCACACCGGCTCGTTGTTCAGGGCGATGATGCCGTGCAGCACGCGCGGCGGGAAGACGAGCAGCTTCTGGCGGTGCTCGCCAAAGGAGAACTCGTTCAGCTCGCGTTGCGTGGGCGAGCCCTTGCGGTTGTCGTAGAGCACGACCTTGGCCATGCCCTTGATCACGCAGAAATGGTCGGACTGCTTCTCGTGGAAGTGCCAGCCCTTGATCACGCCGGGGTAGGTGGACGTGAGGTAGGCCTGGCCGAACTCCCGGAACTCGGGCCAGTCGGCGCGCAGCATCTCGTAGAGGTATCCGTGCTCGTCCGCGTGCACGACCAAGTCCCGGAAGACCACGCCGTCGATCATCGTTCACTCCTTCCACCGCGCGGGGTGCGATCCCATGCGCTGCAAGAGTTCCTGCGTCTGCCGCCACGCCAGGTGCATGGACGGGACCATGCTGGTGAACTGGAAGGCGCCCTGGCGGCCGGTGCTCGTGAGGTTAGCGTACCCGCGCACGTGTTCCAGAAGGCTCTCCAGGTCGCTCTCGAACCCGAGCGCGTATCGAGGATAGGCGTGCGCCGCCTTGAGACAATGGGTCTCGAGCACGCCGCCGCGGTCGATGAGGCCCTCCGCGACCAGGTCCTCAACCACCGCCGCGCGCGCCGCCTCGGGGTCGTTCCACACGGCGTCGCCTTCGTCGCAGGTCAGTTCCGCCACGAGGATCGAGCATTCCGGCGGGTGCACTTGAGCCGGCGGGCCGGCCACTTCCGCCAGGCGGTGGAACACCCGGTCCGGGAAGTAGGTGAACAAGGCGTCGAGGCGGCGCTTCGGGCGCACGAGCAGGGCGACGACCAGGAGGGCGCGGAAGCCGAGGCGGTTCGCCGCCGCGAGGACCGGGGCGGGGGGCGCGGGCCGCAGGCGCTGCCCGAGGTGCGGGATGGGGATGGTGGAGACGAGCAGGTCGCAGGGGATCTCGCGCTCGCCCGCGGCCGAGCGGCAGACCACGGCGCGCACCCGGTCTCCGTCGCACAGGACCGCCGCGACCTCGGTGCCGGTTTCGACCGCGCCGCCAAGCCGGCGGATCGCGTCCCCGAGCGCCTCGAACACCGGCCCCACACCGCGCGCCGTGGTGTGCATCGCGCCGCTACCGATGACGGCGGTCTTGCCCAGGCGGGCCGCGCTGATCAGGCGCGCGCGCGCCAGGAGCCGCTTGAGCTTCTCGATGGCGTTGATGCCGGGCATGCGCTTGTCCACGAAAGTCTTCGAGATGCGCTCGACCGGCACGCCCCAGAAGCGCGCGGTGTAGTCACGGAACATCAGGTCGTAGAGCTTCCTGCCGTACAGTCGGATGATCGCCTCTTCGGCGTTCTCGGGCTCGCCGCGGGCGCCGCGGCCCAGGAGCGCGCGGCCGAGGCTGAAGAGCGAGCCGATCATCAGCGCGGGCGGCATGCCCAGGAGCAGGTCCCGCGCGCTCAGCGGGTAAGGGTAGAACCTGTCCATGAACTTGATCTTGAGCCGCCGCTCGAGCGCGACCAACTCCGCGCCCACGAGGTCCTGGAACGGCGCGATCTGCGCCGGGTCCGGGCTATGCAGGTGATGCGTCCCGTAGGCGTAGACGTTCGCGCCGCGGCGCACGCTGGCCGCGAGGCCTCCCAGGACTTCCTCGCGCTCGAGGACGTGCACGCGGTGCCCGGCCTGGGCGAGCTTCCAGGCCGCGAAAAGCCCCGCCGGCCCTCCTCCGGCGACGACGGCGGCGAAGCGTCTCTCGTTCGCGGTTCCGGACGACATGCGCGCGAATCTACACGTCGCTCGCTTTCGCCGTCGCTGCAACCGGCGGGGCGCCCGCCAGGCCGGAGCGCACGGCCCGCGCGCCGAGCAGGAGCGCCAGTACAAGAAGCAGGACGGTGGCGAGCAGGATCGCGGGCGGAATCCCCTCGCGCCAGAAGTGCACGAACCACAGGTCGAAGCTGCCGTCGCGGAGGAGATAGGCGTTGGCCGCGAGGTGTGACCTCTCGAAGGACCAGGACATCAGATCCCAGGAGCTGCCCGTGAAGCCGGGTTCCACCTCCTTCAGGAAGATGCTGTCGTAGTCGTGGTAGTTGGCGAGCACGCCGAGGAGCTGTACGGCAAGGCCGAGGAAGAAGAGGGGGAGAAGCAGAGCGCGCAGCACGCCGGAGATGAAGCCGCGCGCTGCGGCCGCGCGCTCGATGCCGAGCGCCACGGGGAAGAAGGCGAAGGGCACGACCGCCACCAGGTAGCGCGGCCCCCAGCAGTAGCCGCCCTGCCAGGCGTGGTAGGCGCCGTGGAAGAAGAGGAAGGCGAGGAAGAGGAGCGCGCAGAAGAGCGTCTCCGGGAAGAAGCGCCGCGCCGCGGTGAAGAGCAGCAGGACGGCGGCCGCGAGCAGGGGCGAGAAGAGGAAGACCGACTTCCCGGGACTGAGAAGCTGGCCGCGCACGCCCTCGAGGATGGCGGTGGAGAAGAGCCCGCCTTCCCGGGCGTACCCGGTCTCGAAGGGGCCGCCGAAGCGGATGTAGTTGAGGTAGAGGAAGACGCCGAGCGCGGCGGCGACCGGCAGGCAGAAGAGGACGGCGGCGCGCGCGCGCCGCCCCTTGCCGGCACGCTGCGCGAGGTAGATCAGGAAGACCGGGAGCGCCACGATTCCGCTGATCTTGACCAGGCAGGCACAGCCGAGGAACAGCCCCGCGGCCGCGGCGCTCAGCGCTCCTCCGCCGCGGCAGTGGCGGAGCGCGGCCAGGAAGGCGAGCAGCAGGCAGAGCATGAGCAGCGGTTCGGACAGGAAGTACTTGGCGTAGGGCCAGAGCGTGGTGGACAGGCCGAGCGCGAGCCCGGAGAGGAGCGCTCCGCGCAGCGAGAAGCCGAGCGCGAGGAGGATGGCGCAGAAGACGGCCACCGCCGCCGCGGTCACGAACTGGTTCAGCGTGTAGGTCACGGGCAGGCACAGGTCGGACTCGCTCTTCCGCGCCAGCGCCTCGCTGCCGAGGCTCTTCATGGCGGCGGCCGCGCCCTTGGCCGCCAGATAGAAGGGGATGGCGGCGACCGACTGGCCGATGCCGAACTTGCCGTAGAACTTCCCTTCCGGCCCGCGCGCGCCATACACGTAGTCGCCGGGATCGATGGCCAGCTCGCCGCGCTCGACCATGGCGCGCGTGGTCTGATAGATGGTGTGGCCGTCCCCGCTGTACACGTGGCCCCCGCCGGTCAGGAGAAAGAGGGCGGCGAGGAAGGCGAAGAGGCCGAGGAGGGCGCTGGCGCGCCGTGGTTCGTTCTCGTGCATTCCCGAAACCTCGCGAGGCTCTGGACGCGCGCCAGGATACGCCGCCCTGCGGCGCGCCGCGGCCGGATTCCGCTGGCGGGGCCGCGGCGCGGGCGGGTAAGACCGGCACAGCACGCTGCCGCCGGCGGCGGACTTGCCGGGGCGGCTGAGGAAGGAACATGACGCTCTTCTCGGCCACCGTCCTCCTCTTCCTGGTGTTGGATCCGTTCGGCAACATCCCGTTCTTCGTGGCGGCGCTCACGGCCTGCGAGCCGAGGCGCCACAGCCGCATCATCGCTCGCGAGCTGCTCATCGCCCTGGGCGTGCTGCTCGTGTTCCTCTTCTCCGGGCGGCACATCCTCCAGGTCCTTGGCATCTCCGAGCCGGCCCTCACCGTGGCCGGCGGGATCGTCCTCTTCCTGATCGCCGTGCGCATGGTCTTCCCGGCGCCGCATCACGCCGCGGGCGAGGAAGTCGAAGGGGAGCCTTTCATCGTGCCATTGGCGGTTCCCTACGTTGCCGGACCCTCTGCGCTCGCATCAGTGCTGCTCATCATGAGCCGCGAGCCGGAGCGCTGGCCGGAGTGGCTGGCGGCCTTGCTCGTTGCCTGGACCGGGACCGGCCTGATCCTGTCGTTGTCGGGCATCCTGGCCCGCAAGCTCGGCAAGAGGGTGCTGGTGGCGATCGAGCGCCTCATGGGCATGATCCTGGTCGCCATCGCCGTGCAGATGGTCATGACCGGCGTGGGGCGCTTCCTGGACCTGAGGTAGCCGCTCATGGCGCGCGCGCTCTGTTTCCTCGCCGCTGTTCTCGCCGCTGGCTGTGCGCCCGGAGCGCCTGCGCGGCCGAACGTGGTGCTGGTCATCGCTGACACGCTGCGCGCCGACGCCCTCGGTGCCTATGGCAACCGGCTCGCGGCCAGCCCAGAGCTGGACGCGATCGCCGCGGCCGGCGTGCTGTGCGAGCGCGTGGTCGCTCCGTGTTCCTGGACGCGCCCTTCCATCGGGGCGCTGCTCACGGGCCAGTACCCGCGCACCCTCGGTCTCTACGAGGAGGAGGACGAGATCCTCAAGGAGTCCTGCCGCACGCTGGCCGACCGCCTGCGCGACCTGGGCTACGCCACGTACGGGGCCACGGCGAATCCCATGATCAACGCGGCCTTCCACTTCGATCAGGGCTTCGACGTCTACCTCGACAGCGTCTCCCCGGAGATCCGGGGCGCGGCGCGCGCTGCGCCCCGGCGCGTGACCTGTTCGGCGCCGTGCTGAAGCGCCTGCGCCAGGAAGGGCGCCGGCCCGTCTTCCTGCAGCTCGCCGTCATGGAGACGCACGACTACTGGCGCGGCCCTCTCTCCCTCACGCGCCCGGAGTTCACCGGCCTGTTCCAGACGGTCGAGTCCGCCGCCTACCACCAGGCGCTGCGCCAGCTCTCGCGTGACACGGGCGAGTTCCTGCGCGAGCTCGGCGCGCTCCCGGGCTTCGAGGACACGCTCTTCGTCTTCACCAGCGATCACGGCGAGGGCCTGCACAGCCACCGCCCGCTGCCGTACACACAGTTCCACGGCGCGATCCTCTACGAGTCGAACACGCTCGTGCCCCTGATCTTCCGCCACTTGAGCGGAACGCTCGCGCCGCGCCGCGTCAGCCGCCCGGTGCGCCTCATCGACCTCGTGCCCACGCTGCTGGAGCTCGTTGGCGGCGCGGCGGACGCGGAGATCGCGGGCGTGAGCCTCGTGCCGCTCCTGCGCGGGGAAGGCGCGCCCGCCGGCCTTCCCGAACTGCTCGTGGCCGAGACCTTCTTCCGCGACTACGAGAAGCAGGCGGTCTACGGCGGGGCGTGGAACTACTACGAGCACCGGGACGGCCACGAGGGCATGGACGCGCGGGAGGTGCAGGCCGCGGGATCTGTCGAACTCGGCCGTCTGAGCAACAAGCTGGCGGAGCAGCAGGGCGTGGCCGAGGGGGCGGCCGTGTTCCTGCGCGCGTTCGAGGCCGCCTATCCCCGGGCGGCGGCCCAGCACCGCGACGGCGAGCTGCCGGCGGACTTGGCGGAGGAGCTGCGCGGCCTGGGCTACCTGGGCGGGAAGCGCGCGCCAGAGCGGCCCGGCAGGGAGAGGCGCTGAGCCGCGGCCTGGCCGCCTTGCGTCGCGGCGGGTTGATCGAGAGAGCGCGCCGGCGTAGGCTGGATGGCCCGCCCGCGCCCTTCGCGCGAGCGTGCTCTCGTGCAGAGGCAAGCGCCATGACGCACCACGATGAACTTCGTCCCGACACCCTCGCGGTGCACGCCGGCATGACGCGGAACGAGTTCCAGGCGGTGGTGCCGCCCATCTACCAGACCTCCACGTTCGGCTTCACCAGCACGGGCGAGGGAGCGGCGCTCTTCGCGGGCGAGCAGAAGGGCTACATCTACAGCCGCATGGGCAACCCCACGGTCGAGGGGCTGGAGAACGCGGTGGCGGCGCTGGAGGGGGGGAGCCGCGCGCTGGCCTGCTCGAGCGGCATGGCGGCGATCCACACGGCGCTCGCCGCGCTGCTGAAGAGCGGGGACCACGTGGTGTGCAGCGAGGCCGTGTACGGTCCCACGTGCACCCTGGTGAGCGGGATTCTCACGCAGTTCGGCATCGAGGCATCGCTCGTGGACACCTCGAGCCTGGAGGCGGTGCGCGCGGCGCTCAGGCAGAACACCAAGGTCGTGTTCGTGGAGACGCCGTGCAACCCGACGCTCCTGATCAGCGACCTCGAGCAGGTGTCCAAGCTGGCGCACGGGCGCGGCGCGCACGTCCTGGTCGACAACACTTTCATGAGCCCGCTGCTGCAGCGGCCCTTCGAGTTCGGCGTGGACGTGGTGCTGCACAGCTTGACCAAGTTCTTGAACGGGCACGCCGACGTGGTCGGCGGCGTCATCGTCACGCGCGACCAGGAGATGTACGCGCGCATGCGGCGCGCGCTCAACCACTACGGCGGCGTGCTGGCGCCGTTCGAGTCCTTCCTGGTGCATCGCGGCATCAAGACCCTCGCCCTGCGCATGGAGCGGCACTGCCGGAACGCCCAGGCGATCGCCGAGTTCCTCGAGGCGCGCCCCGAGGTGAAGTGGGTGCGCTATCCCGGCCTGAAGAGCCATCCGCAGCACGAGCTGGCCAAGCGGCAGATGAAGGGCCCCGGCGGCATGATCAGCTTCGAGCTGGCCGGCGGCCTCGAGGCCGGGCGCGCGATGATGAACTCGGTCAAGCTCTGCTCGCTGGCGGTGAGCCTGGGCGGCGTGGAGACGCTCATCCAGCATCCGGCGAGCATGACGCACGCCTCGATGGGCGCCGAGGCGCGCCAGCGCGCGCACATCAGCGACGGGCTGGTGCGCCTGAGCGTGGGCGTGGAGGACGTGGCCGACCTGATCGCCGACCTCGACCAGTCGCTCAAGGTCGCGGCGCGGGTGCGGCCGGGCGCGCGCGTCGTTCCCGAGCAGGCGGTGGGGTAGAAGCCGCGCGCCGGCGAACGCCGCCGAATCGAAAGTCACGGTCTCGCTTCCGCCGTCGAGCTGGACGTTCCCGGCGGAGACCGCCAGAAGGCGGAACAGAGCAAACACACCGGGCGTGAGGCCCGCCACGGCCACGAGCAACAGGGCGGTCCGAAGCACTTGCTTCTTCATGGTGAGACCCTTTCCAACCCCCTGAGCATCCCTCCGCGCCCTCCCTGGGGGGCGGGGGGCTTGGGGCATCCTGGCCAGCGCGCCAGAAACCACCCCTTGGCGCAGCGCAGGAGATGCAGGCGCCGTCCGATGTGTCAAGCGGAGAGTCGCCGAAACGGCTGGCGCCGCCAGTAGGTGAGCGTGCGCCACAGCCACTCGAGGGGACCGAAGCGGAAGCGCGCGAGCCACCAGGGGGAGTACCAGAGCTGCAGCGCGGCGATGGCGATCACGAGGCCGAGCTGCTCGAGGCGGTTCGTGCGGCCGAAGATTCCGAGGCCGTGGCCGTAGAAGACGGTCGTGCAGATCACGCTGTGCATGATGTAGTTGCTGAATGCCATGCGTCCCACGGCCGCGAGCCGGTCCTGGAAGGAGAGAAGCTGGCGCGAGCGGCAGAGCAGCAAGATTGCGCCGATCCAGCCCAAGGCCGCGAGCAGGCTGCCCGCGTAGTTGTAGAGCCCGCCCAGGCCGATCGAGTGCGTGACCTGCCAGCCGGCCGCGGCCTGATCGCGGATGCCGAGGGCGGCGAGCGGCATGCCGAGGCCGAAGCCGAGCACGGCGAGCGCGGCGTAGAAGCGCGCGGGCCGTTCGGCCGAGAACACCTTGGCCTTGAAGAGCGCCATGCCGAGCAGCATGCAGCCGAGGATGCGCCAGCCGAAGACCAGCAGGAACTGCAGCATGCCGAGCCATTCGCCGGCGCGGTGGGGAAGCTGCGTGAGCCACCCTGAGCGATAGATGGCCTCGGTCTTCTGGATCAGCTCGGGAGCGGGCGCGAACATGTCGATCATCTCCTGCTGCTCCGCGGGGGACATGTTGTGCTCGTAGTGGTAGCCGAACGTGGCGAGGAACAGGGCGGAGACGAGCAGCAGCAGTAGCGCGATGATGAGCAGGGTCCGCGGCCGGCGCCGGCGGAAGAGGTAGGCGGCCGCGCCGCACACCGCATAGATGAACAGGATGTCCCCGTACCAGAGGAGCACGCCGTGCGTGGCGCCGAAGAGCGCGAGCCAGCCCATGCGGCGGTAGTGCAGTCCCGCGGAGCAGCCGGTCCGGGCCGCGGCGCTTTCGGTCATGAGCACGATGCCCGCGCCGAAGAGCATCGAGAAGATGGTGATGAACTTGGCGTCGGCGAGCACGTGGTTCACGCACCAGCACGAGAAGTCGAGGAGGGAGGCCGGGCCGAGGGCGTGCGGGTTCATGTAGGCCGCGAAGATCATGGCGTAGGCCTGCATGTTCATGAGCAGCACGCCGAGCAGGGCGAAGCCGCGCAGCACGTCGATCGAGCGCACGCGTGCGGCTTCGGCAACGGGCGCTGCCAGGTCTCGCGAAGTCAGCGTCGTGGGCGCGGGCATGGGCGGTCCTCCGCAAACTCTTCTGGCCGAGGATCGTAACAGGGCGGCGCCCGGCCCAGCAGCTTGGCGACAGAGGTGAGACCATGAGCCATCGAGATGCGCCGCGAGCCGTCCTTGCCCTGGGCCTGGGCGCGCTGTTCGCCGCGCTGCCGGCTCAGGAGCCGGAGAAGAAAGGGATCAGCACGACGCACCTCGCGGGCAGCGTGCACATGATGTCCTCGGGCTTTGGCGGGAACCTGGCCGCGTGCGCGGGAGACGACGGGGTGCTGCTGGTCGACGCCGAGTACGCCCGTCTTGCGGCGCAGGTCGGGGCCGCGGTCGATTCCCTCGGCGCCGGGCCGGTGGAGTACCTGGTCAACACGCACTGGCACCCGGATCACGTGGGCGGGAACGAGACCCTTGCGCGGGCAGGAGCAATGATCGTCGCGCAAGACAACGTGCGCCGGAGCATGTCCTCCGGCCAGCGCCTCGGCGTCCTGGAGATGGAGGTTCCCGCCTCGCCGGCCGCGGCATTGCCGGTCGTGACCTTCAGCGAGAGCGTCACGCTCCATCTGAACGGCGAGGAGGTCTGCGTGCAGCACATCGCGGGCGCGCACACGGACGGGGACAGCATCGTCCGCTTCCGGCGAGCGAACGTCATCCACGCGGGCGACATCGTCTTCCAGGGCGGCTACCCGTTCATCGACGTCACGAACGGCGGGAGCATCGACGGCATGATCGCGGCCGTGGAGGCGATCGCCGCGCTTTGCGACGACGAGACGCGGATCATCCCCGGCCACGGGAGCGTGATGGACAGGGCGGAGCTGCTGGACTACGGCGCGATGCTGCGCGCATTCCGCGAGGCGATCGCCGCGGAGATGGCGGCCGGAAGGGACCTGGCGGCCATCCAGGAGCGGCGGCCGACCGCGGCGCTCGACGAGCGCTGGGGGACGCTCCGCTTCTCGCCGGAGCGGTTCACCGAGCTGGTCTACCGCTCTCTGGCAGGGCGCTAGACCGACTGGTGCGACGCCGAGGTCGCGCAGACGGACGAGGCGTTCTTCATCGAGTATCCGAGGTACGACGGCTCGGCGCGCAGCGCGTCGACCGGAACGTCCCCCCACGGACCGTGCCACGCTTCGAACTCGTCGAACACGAGCCGTCCCTCGAGGTTCCAGAGGCGGGCCTTGTGGAACACGCCGAGGAGGATTACGCGGGGGGCGGCGATGCGCTCCGTCAGGCGCAGGTAGAGCCGGCCGGCGCAGAGGTGATCGTCATGGGGACAGATGCCGCCAATGAAGTTGCTCTCCGGCGTCATGCCGAGACGTTCATCCTGCTCCGCCAGCGCCGGGCTCTCTTCCGCCATGAGGCAGCCGAGCACGTCCTCCGCTTGTGCTTGAGTCACGACGAAACCCACGGCGTCAAGCTGGCCGCGAAGGCGATCGCCGTCCGACGGGAGCCGAAGCCGCGCGCCGATCTCCGCGCGCGAGGGCGGGCCAGCGTCCTGGGCTGTGAGCGGAAACCAGGGCAGCAGAAGCAGCGTGGCACAGACGGCGGTGCGGATCGTCGCTGGCATGTCGTCCGACCTTCCAGGGGCGCGACCGGGTGGAGACTCCGAGCGGCCGGCGCGGGCCCGGCCGCGGGCAGGCCGGAGGCCCGTCGCGCCTCGCTGCCCGTCCGCGAAGCTGCCGGTGGACGGCGAACGTCTTTCCGGTTACATTCGTCTCTGCAAGGTAAACGGAGACCCGCAACTTCATGAGGAACTGGATCGTGAACCGACTACTCTGGAAAACCTTCCTCGCGGCCGCGCTGGCCGCGCCGCTTGCGAGCGCCGGACAGACCTGGACGTTCGACGTGACCACCACGGGGCAGGACGTGACGTGGACCTCCCCGACCGCGGTGGATCCCGCGGCTTCCGTGTACGCCATCAAGTACCTGATCACCAAGGTCACGGTGGACGTCACCTGGATGGGCATCCCGTTCAACAACATCGACGTGACGAATCAGGTTCCCCCCGAGTATGTCGCCGCGACGGTCGAGGTGAACGGTCCGGCGCCGGTGGCTGCGATGAATCAGCCGATCGTGGTTCCCCCGCCGCCCGATCCGCCGGCGCTCTCCGCCATACTCTCCTTTGGGCTCAACGCCGGCGGCTACGGCTACGCCAGCGCCACCAACGTCGTTCTCGGCACGCTCGTCATCGACCTTGGGGGCATCTTCGGCACGCAGACCGTGACCCTGAAGAAGGTGCGTATCGTCGGCCAGCTCACCATCCACCCGGCCTGGTACGACCTCGGCTACGCCATGGCAGGGAGCATGGGGGTACCGTCGTTCGTGGGCTCGGGGGCGCTGGCCGCCAGCGATCCTCTGACCCTGACCCTCTCGAACGCCGCCCCGCTGGCTCCGACCCTGTTCGTGGTGGGACTGGCGCAGATCAACGTCCCGTTCCAGGGCGGCGTCATGGTGCCGTCGCTGAACGTCATCCTCTACGTGGCGACCGACGCGACTGGCGGCTTCGTTCTCCCGGCCACCTGGCCGAGCGGCATCCCGGCCAACACGTCGATCTACATGCAGTGCTGGATCCTGAACCCCGCTGGCACAGCCGTCGACGGCGCGTCCAACGGGTTGCGCGCCGTCGCCCAGTGACACGGGCTTGACGTCGGCGCGGCAATGGCGGCGTGCGCGGCCTCCCCGCGTGCGCCACTGCCGGCGTCGGGACCGAGTCCTCCCGGACAGGGTGATCCGGTGTTCGTCGTCAGGAGAGCGCCACGCCGCGGCAGAGATGACTCAACGGGTTTCCGGCCTTCCATGCCGCCGCACGGCGAGGGGCGCATCGCGGCGGCGCTGCAGCCAAACCCGGCTGTTGGCATCGATCCGAGGCTCACGCCGCCGCCGAGGGCGGCGTCGTGAGACGCCTGCTGCCGATCCTGCTCGCCGTGCTCCCGCCGGCCGGCTGCCGCACGGACGCCGCGGCTGTGCCGCCCGCGCCGCCAGCCGCATTCCGGCAGGACGCTTCTGCGCCGCCGCCGGCGCCCACTCTGCTGCCGGTGGTCTGCGAGTTCGGACGGTCGGCCGCCGGCGCGCCGCTCCAGGCGAGGATGTTCGGGCAGCCCGCGTCGAGTCCGGCGGTGTTTTTCCTGGCCTCGATCCACGGCGACGAGCCGGCCGGAACGCCGCTCCTCGAGCGGCTCTCCGACCACTTGTCCCGTCATCCCGAGGTCGTGGGGCAGCGCTGCATCGTGCTGGTTCCCGTCGCCAATCCTGACGGCCTGGCGCGGGGCACCCGCGCCAACCGGAACGGCGTCGACCTGAACCGAAACTTCCCCGCGCCCAACTTCAGGCCAAGCCGAACGCACGGCGGCTCTCCTCTGTGCGAGCCGGAATCCCAGGCGCTCTTCTCGCTGATCCGGGCCATCGACCCCGGCCGGGTCGTCAGCATCCACATGGCTGCGGCGCGGATCGACTTCGACGGGCCGGCCGCGGAACTGGCCGAGAGCATGGGGCAGGCCTCGGGGCTGCCGGTGAAGAGAATGGGCGCCCGGCCGGGCTCGCTCGGCTCCTACGTCGGGGTGCAGCTGGGCGTCCCCATCGTCACGGTGGAACTACGCCCTTCCGATCGCGAGAGCCCGCCGGAGGCCTTGTGGCTGCGGTACGGCGACATGCTCCTCACGGCGGTGACGTGGCCCGGGCCTTGAACCGAGCCGGGGTCCGGCCCCGACCGGCCAGGGTCGCCGAAGGCGTTCGCTGCAGAATGAGCCCGAACGCGCTGATCAGCCGGACCGCGGCCGAATCCCTCCCTCCGTCCCGCGCTCGAGCCTCCGATCGCCCTCAACCGTCCTTCTCGTAGCCGCGATACGGCTGCTTCAAGAAGCGCCCGGCCAGCTCCTTCTGGTACTTCAGATTGGAGGCGTCCGGCAGGGCCACGACCTTCTCGTAGTGGTCCTCGGCAGCCGATCGCCTCCCCTTCAGGTCCGCGATGTTGCCGAGCCTGAGGTGGATCCAGCCCTGCCAGAAGGGCCCCGAGTCCCCCATGCCGATGGCGCGCTCGAGCTCCTCCTCGGCCTCGTCCAGCCGTCCGAGGCGGAACAGGCACCTCCCCTTGCCGGCAATGCACTCGCTCTTCTTGCCGCCGCCGAGCTCGATCAACCGGTCGAGGTCCTCGATCGTTCGTTCGAGGATGCTCCGGTCCGCCATCTTCGGGTTGTTGACCACGTCGAACGCCCGCTTCGCCAGGGCGTCGAGGTCCACGTCCGGATTGCCGCGGCCGAGCACCAGGAGACGGTCGGGATCGACCTCGATCCTCTCCGGCTCGAACGGGCAGGTGAGCTTGAAGGGGGTCTTCTCCTGCTTCACCTGCACCACCAGATCGACCGACTTCTCCTCGCAGGCCGCCCGCAGGGTCACGCTCATGCGGAACGGCTTCTTCGTCCCTTCCTGAACCAGCGTGCCCCTGATGGAGAAGGACGAGCCGGCCTTCTTCACCTCGTGCTCCTCCCTGAGGGACGGGATCTCCGGCCCGCCCCACTGCTCGAAGACCCACTTGTGCCCCGATCCGCCGAGTGCGTCGCAGAGGGTCCGGTAGTCGACGACCTGGCCGCGGTGGCGCTCGCAGAACGCGGCGAGCGCCGCGTCGAACGCCTTGCGCCCCATCTCCCGCTCGAGCGCGACAAGGACCATCGCCCCCTTGTCGTAGGCGTGCGCCGTGTAGACCGCCGGATCGAGCGGCCCGCCCCAGCCCTGGATGTCGTCCAGGGCCACCGCTCCCTTGGCGGCCACCGTCTCGAGCACGTTTCTGCAAAACCCCTCCCGCTCCGCCCGCGCCTTCTCCTCGCCGCCGAACCGCTCGATGTAGCGGTTGGTGGAGTAGGTGGCCAGCATCTCATTGGCGAAGTTCGAGAACCCCACCTCTCGGCCCCACCAGGTGTGGGCGACCTCGTGGGCCACCAGCGACTCGGCCCAGGCCGCGCCGCCGCCCGCCGCGAAGGCGCCGGTGCCGATCAGGGCGTAGCCGGTCATGCCGTACCCGCTCCCCTCGCCGAAGGCGGCCGGCATCTCCACCAGGGAGAACCGCTTCTCGCTCATCGGCCCGAAGAGGCCCTGGTAGAGCTCGATCGCCCGGGCCGCGAACTCGAGGAGCTGCCGTCCTCCCTCCTCGTGACCGGCGAAGACGAGGGCGTCGAGGGCGGTGCTCCCCTCGACCCTGCGCTCGACGCTGACGTAGTCGCCGGCCGCGAGCCCGATGGCGCGGCAGGGCTTCTCCAGCACGAACCGCCACGCGGCGCGGTCTCCGGTCTCCGCCTTCTCCACCAGCTCGCCTTCCGTGCGCACCTGCCAGTCCTTGCGCACGTCGAGGGTCGTCTGATACAGCGCCAGGTCCTCGCGGACGCGGGGGTACCACGCGTACTGCGACCGGATGTAGGCGTGCTCTTTGGACACGGTCGTCCGGATGAACTGGTTGCGCTGGTTGTTGTACGGCCGGCCCTCGAGCTGGAAGACGACCTCGAACTCGCCCCGGGGAGCGCCCGCCTTGGCGAGGTCGAGGAGGAGGTTCCACCCGTCGCGCTCGAATGGCACGTCCGCCTCGCCGATCTTGCAGGAGCGGATCTCCATGCAGTCGGCCAGCTCCATCGCCAGCTCCCGGGCGGGCCGCGTCGCGGCCGCGCGGACCGACACGGTTTCGGTGATGGACTCGGCGCCGATCACGGCGTGGATCTCGTAGGAGAGCACGTCGACGTCCGAAGCGGCCCAGGCCGCCGCGGGAAGAGCGCCGCGAAGAAGCGCGCCGGACACGAGCAGAGTGAAGAGTCCGCTCCTGGTCATCATTCTCGTTCCTCCGTTGATCCGTCCTACGGCGAGGACAGCGTCAGCGTGGTTGTCTCGTCCGGCCGGATGTCGAAAAGCCGGGAGTACTCCTGTCCATTGACGCTGAACCGGATCACATAGCTTCCCGGAGCAAGCAGGCCGACGTGCCGGTACCTCCCGCCCGGTTTCAAGAGGAGCTCATCGGGGAACAAGAACTTCCACGTGCCGACCTGCTCGAACGAGTGCTCCGACCGGTCCGCCGGCGAGGCCAGGGTGGAACGGAGATCGCTGACGTTCAACTCGCGACTGCCCGGGTCGACCTCGACGACCAGCGACCCTCCGACCTGCAGGACGATCCGCTGCCGCAGTGCGCCTTCCACGGGCATGACCACGTCGACCAGAGCGGGCACGAGCCTTCGGTCGCTCACTGAATGGACGGTGATCTTCGTCGGCCCGGGTTCGAGGTTCGTCGCGCGGAACATCCCGTCCACGACGGCGTCCCCTCCCTTGTCCAGCACGGTCCGCCCGTCCATGCCCGGCGGCGTGTCCGCGAGGATCACCCCGAGCTTCAGGATGGCTTCGGCAACCGCGCGCCCCTCCTCGTCCACCACCTCCAGGATCAGCTCGTTGGCGTAGTCGCGGGGGGTGAGGGGAATGGAGAGCGAGCGCACCCCCTGGGCCGCGGTCACGACGATGCCTGGGAGAACGACCGTGTGGATTCTCTTCCCCCACACCACGATGGTGACGGGCTCACCCGGGCGAATCCGCGCCCGGAAGGAGCAGGGGAAGCCCCCGCCATAGGAGCACCCTTCACCGGCCCGTCCACTGTAGAGATGGAAGTCGCCACGGAAGCGCCTTTGGTCGTCTACCTCCGACTCGAGCCCGGGCGGGACCTCGAAGGTGATGTCGAGGAAGGCGCCGTCCAGGGCCAGCCGCACGTCCCGGGCCGGCGTAGTCACGCGCGCGACCGCCCGTCGGTCGCGATCGATGGTCCCGATTTGGCCGTATTCTTCCTCGACGACGTAGAGGTCGTACTCCGCTCCACCGGAAAGACCGAATAGGCCGAAGCGACCGTCCTCCTGGGCAAAGCCCTCCGCCCCGTCCGGGGGACTCGGAACTCCGCGTCTCTGGACCTCCCACAGTGGAGGCTGCTCGGCTTCGGGTGCTGGCCGGAGAGCGATTACGATCGCGCCCGGAGCGGGATGCCCCGCCGTGTCGACGACCATTCCCGTGATCCAGGAGCCCACGAGCTCGGCCACCTCCGGCGGGAGCGCGGCCGCAGGCCCGACCTCTTCACGGACCGCTTCCCGGTCGGCGGCATCCCGATCGGTCGCGGCCGAGTCGGACGGACCAGGGGCGGACGGACTCAAGGCGTCCGGCGCCTCCACCTCCGGGCCGCCCGCGACGGCAGATGGCGCCCGGGACTCCTCTGGCCGGTCGTAGACGACCCCGAGATAGAAGCCGACCGCCAGCAGCGCGGCAACGGCGATGAGGACCTTGAGGGTCGCCAGAGCGGCGCTCGCGGCCGCAGCGGCCTCCGGTGCCGGCCCCGCCAGGGGCGCGAGCACGCAGAGCAGCAGCGCGCGCGAGTCGCGGTACTCGCCGTCCAGCCTCCGCCGTAGCTGCTCGAGGCCGCGCCGGAACTGCGTGCGGACCGTGGGCTCCGGAACGTCGCGCTCCGCGGCGATCTCGCCGGGGCTCAGCTCGTCGAGGAAGCGCCGCGTGATCACCTCGCGGTACGGCTCATCGAGCGCTCTCAGCGCCGCGACGAGCCGGGTCAAGACCTCGAGACGCACGACGGCGTCCACCGTCGAGTCGACCCTCTCCGGCCGCGCCGCGGCCTGCTCGCGCCGCGTCCGGCCGGTCTCCTCCCGGACCTTGCGCAGCGACAGGTGGCGCACCACGCCCCTCAGCCAGCCCGCCGGAGACCGGAGCCTGGCGGGCGTGCTTTGCAGCGCGAGCAGCCAGGCCTGCTGCACCACGTCATCCGCGTGGCTCGCGTCGTACAGGAGCGCCCGCGCCAGGCGGTGCAGGTCAGAGCTCCTCTTCAGGAGATCGTCGAGGTCGAGTGATCCGGTGTTCGTCGTCATTGCTCAACAGGGGAGTGCCACCCCACGGCAGAGATGATTCAACGAATCTCCGGTATTCCACACTGCCGCGCAGCCAGGGGCAAAGAGCACTCTGCGTGCACCGAGACGCCGTGAGCATGCAGCCCCAGTACAGGTGCAGGCAGAGCAGGGCGTACGCGATCCCTGCCAGGAGCCGCGTCGTCCGCAGCACAGCGAGGGGCGCGAGCCGGAGCCCCCACGGAGAGGAACGCGGCCGCCGGATCCCGCTCGCCGCGCTTTGCGACGACGAGACGCGGATCATCCCCGGCCACGGGAGCGTGATGGGCAGGGCGGAGCTCCTGGACTACGGCGGCGTGCTGCGCGCGTTCCGCGACGCGATGGCGGCCGGAAGGGACCTGGCGGCCTTTCGGGCGAGGCGGCCGACCGCTGCGCTCGACGCGCGCTGGGGGACGCTCCGCCTCTCGCCGGAGCGGTTCACCGAGGTGGTCTACCGCTCCCATGGGCAGCGCGCTCTACCGGCCTCTGGCCAGCCGCTTGCCCGAGAACTGCCGCCGCGCTCACGCCAAGACGATCTACGACAACCTGCTCGACGTGGGCGGCAAGGTGGAGGTGGGCGACCGGCAGGTCGTGGTGACCTTGGACCACAAGACGCACAACCCGATCCTCGTCGAAACCGGGTTCCTCGACCGGCCGACCCGAATGCCCTGGCTCTTCAACCGCGAGCGCATGCTTCGCTTGAGGTAGGATCGGGCCCCCGCCACGGCTCGGGCACGTCCGCCGTTAGCGGAACTCCGAACCGTGGAAATCCAGGCCAGGTGGAGTGGCGCTCCGCGCCGACCGCCGCGAAGTGCTCGCGTCGTGCCGTCCGTGTTGGTCAGGGTATTGACGCTCGGGCGCCTCGGCGTCACAATTCATCGGCATGTAATCAACAAAGCCGAGGAATCGTGACACCGACGCCCTCCACCGACCACGCGCTGCAGCTCCTGGAGAGCATGGGAATCGCCCGAACTCGCGATCTCGAGCGCGCCGGTATTTCCCGAACCCAGATCCGGCGCCTGCTCGAGCGCGGCCTGATCGAACGGGTCGGCCGGGGCCTCTACGGTCGCCCCAGCGCGCCCCTCACAGAGCGGCGGCACTTCGCCGAGGCGGCTCGTCGCGTGCCGGGCGGCGTCATCTGCCTGCTTTCGGCGCTGCGTTTCCATGGCCTTACGACACAGAGTCCTTTCGAGGTCTGGATGGCGATAGACCGCAAGGCCTGGCGCCCCCGCTGCGAGCATCCGCCGTTGCGACTCGTGTACCTGTCAGGCCCGGCTTTGCGGGAAGGCGTCGAGGTGCACGACGCTGGAGGCGTAACCCTGCGCGTCTTCAGCGCAGCGAAGACCGTCGCCGACTGCTTCAAATTCCGCAACAAGATCGGCACGGACGTCGCGGTTGAGGCGCTGCGCGACTACTTGCGAGTCCACCCGAAGCACCTTGAGGCGGTCTGGCGCTTCGCCGCCGTGGACCGCGTCGCGCACGTGATCCGCCCCTACCTGGAAGCGATCGGATGAGTCCGGCAAAGAAGCGGGCGAACCTGGCCGCCTCGGTCCGTGCGCGGCTGTTCGACCTCTCGCGCCACCGTGGTGTCGAGTTCCAGCTCGTCCTCTCGGAGTACGCCATCGAACGGCTGCTGTTCCGCCTTGGCGAGTCGGCGTATTCCGAGCGGTTCGTGCTCAAGGGAGCCACGCTCTTCAAGCTCTGGACGGGCGAGCACCATCGCGCCACCTGGGATCTGGACCTTCTCGGCCGGGGGAGAAGCACGGCCGCCGAAGTGGTGGCCGTCATCCAGGACGTGTGTTCGATCCGCGTCCAGGACGGGATCGAGTTCGACACGGTTTCCGTCGCTGCCGAGGAGATCCGCACAGCGGACGAGTACACGGGAGTGCGCGTACGGTTCCAGGCCCGGCTCGACGATGCGCTGATCCCCGTGCGGGTGGACGTGGGCTTCGGCGACGCGGTCGAGCCCGCGCCGAGCCGCCAGGTGTATCCGACCCTGCTTGACCATCCTCCGCCCCGGATCCTGGTCTACCCACGCGAGGCGGTCGTGGCCGAGAAGGTCGAGGCCATGATCTCGCTGGCAGTGACCAACAGCCGGATGAAGGACTTCTACGACGTGCACGTCCTGGCCTCGACCTTCGCTTTCGACGGTGCAACCCTCGCGCGCGCGGTCCGCGCGACGTTTCTTCGCCGGGCAACGCCATTTCCCGACGGTGAGCCCCTGGTGCTGAGTCCGGGATTCCTCTCGGCCCCGGAGCGGGATACCCAGTGGCGCGCCTTCCTCAAGCGCGGGCGGCTTGTCGTGCGGCTCGACGCAGCGCGGCTGGCCGATGGGTTACGCGAGTTCCTCGTTCCCGTGCTCCGGGCCGCGGCGGCCGGTGAGCCGTTCGCGGCAACGTGGCCGCCGGGCGGTCCGTGGAAAGGAAGCGCGTGAGCGGGCCGAGGGGCACCCGCGCCAACCGGAACGGCGTCGACCTGAACCGGAACTTCCCCGCGCTCAGTTTCAGGGAGAGCCCGGCGCACGGCGGCTCTCCCCTGTGCGAACCGGAGTCCCAGGTGCTCTTCTCGCTGATTCGCACGATCCACCCCGGCCGCGTCGTCAGCATCCACATGGCCGCGGCGCGGATCGACTTCGACGGGCCGGCGGCGGAGATGGCGGCCGGAAGGGACCTGGCGGCCATCCAGGCCAGGCGGCCGACCGCGTCGCTCGACGAGCAATGGGGATGGCTCCACTTCGCGCCGGGCCGTTCACCGAGGTGGTCTATCGTTCCCTGGGTGGGCGCGAGGCGGGGCGGAATCGCGCCTGCAAGCGAGCCGGGGTGCGCCGTCGTGCTTCTCCGGCACGGGCGGCGCACCCCGGCTTCCGCCAGGAGGCGGTCAAAGGACCTAGTTCGAGGTGAAGAAGACGTTGTCGACGTAGATGTTGGCGGCCATGGGGACGAAGGAGAAGCGGTCGAGGCCGAGGCTGAACTTGCCCTTGTTCCTGGTGAAGGTGTTGCCCGCGCCCGCGACGTAGAAGCCGTCGTCCATGGAGAACATGACCTTGTTCTTGAAGTACATGCCGTTGTCGGCGTCGCTCTCGAGGCAGATGCCGTCGTCCCACGAGTTGTAGACCTTGTTGCGGCTGATGGTGGCGTTCGCGCCGTCCACCTCGATCCCTGCGTCGCCAGCGTTGTGGATGACGTTCTTGGTCAGGGAGTGGCCGTCGCTGAGCCAGCGGATGTCGATGGCGTCATTGGTCGTGTCGTAGATCTCGTTCTCGTTGATCGTGCAGCCAGACGCCATCCTGCGCAGCTCGATGCCATCCCAGCCGGTCAGGCTGATGTTGCAGAGCTGGACCAGGTTGCCGTCGGCCCCGACCGCGTCGTCGCCGATCTGGATGCCCTGGTGGCCCGTCTCGCGGATGGTCGTGCCGAGGATGGAGTTGAAGTCGCCGAACGCGAGCACGCCGGCCTCGCCGGTGCGCGCGATCTGGCACTTGTAGACCACGCAGGAGCTGGCGCCGATGTAGATGCCGTTCAGGGCCGCGTCCTTGACGCTCGTGTCTTCGATCCGGACGTTGCTCATCAGCACGAAGATCCCGTGCGACGTGGTGTTCTTGACCTTGCAGTCGGACACCTCGGTGTCCATGCCGGCGATGAGCATTCCCATCGAGCAGTCGCGAAACTGCATGTCGTCGATCACGCAGCCGGTCACGCCGATGGGAACGATCAGGCCGGCCCCGCCGCCGGCATCGACCTTGACGTTGCCGTCGCCGCGGAGCGTCTGGTTGTCGAAGGCCATGACGACGTTCTCGTGGTAGGTGCCCTCATCCACGGTCACGGTCCCGCCTGGACCGGCCATGGCAAGACCGGCATTGATCGTGGCCGCCTGCTGGGGAACCAGGATGTTGGCGGCATCGGCCGCGCCGGCGAAGGTGAGGGCGAGCGAGAGGGCGAGGAAGGAGTAGGTCGAGCTGTTCATTCTGGTGGTCCTTTGGGTTTTCACTTGGCCCTCTGTGTTCTGTCCCCCTTGATCCGGAAGCCAGCCCGGGCGTCTCGGTGATTCCCGGGCCTCTTCGAGGAATCCGCCGTAGGATCCGTCCATCCGTCTCCGCGGCTTCCGTAAAGTGTTGTGTGGAAAAGACGTGCTGCCCGTGCCGCCACTGGCCGACCTTCTCCGAGAATTCCAGACCTCGGCTCGCCGCCCCCCGGGGAGCACCGCTGCCACGGAGTTGGCCCGGCGACCTCGGACCTGGGAAGGGGGAGGGATGAGCCGCCAACCGTGGCGGCTTCGCCGGCTGTCTGGCAACCGCCTGCGGCTTCTTTGGGGATCTCTGGTGGCGTTTCGACCTTTTGTCCCACTTCCGGGTGCAGTACCTCGTCCTCTTGCTGACGGCCGCCGGCGTTTGCGCCCTCGCCCGACGGGTCCGCACCGCGTCGCTGTTCGCCGCCTTCGCCCTTCTCGATCTGGCGGTGATCGTGCCGTTCTACGTCGATCCGGCGCCGCTCCCGGAGGTCCGCGTCTCCCGGACCATCCGAGGCATGCTGCTGAACGTGTGCACGAGGCGGGGCGATCCCTCGCGCGTGCTGGCCGAGATCGTCTCTTGGGATCCGGACTTCGTGGTGCTGGAGGAGATCGATGAGGAGTGGCTGGTCCGCCTCGCCCCGCTGGCAGCGAGCCACCCCCATTCCGTCACCAGGCCGCGACCGGACAACTTCGGCATCGGCCTGTTCAGCAGGATCCCCTTCGCACGCGCGGAGATCGTGACCCTCGGCGCCGCGGATCCGCCGTCGGTCCTGGCGCGGTTCGACTTGGGCGGGCGGGCGCTCCACGTCTTCGGCACCCATCCAGTGCGGCCGGGAGAGCGGCGGTACACGCTCTGGCGGGACGAGCAACTGGAGCGGATCGCCGAGTTCCTGGCGGGGGCCGTTCGGCCTGTGCTGGTTCTCGGCGACCTGAACGTCACGCCGTGGTCCTGCCGCTTTTCCGAGCTGCTCGAGACGGCACGACTGTCGGACACGGCGCGAGGAAGGGGAGTGCAGGCGACCTGGCCGGTGGACGTGCCCCTGCTCCGGATCCCGGTTGATCACTGCCTTTGTTCGGAAGGAGTCGTGGTGGAGGAGCGGTGGGTCGGGTCAGACGTGGGGTCCGATCACTTCCCCTTGATCGTGGACTTCCATCTATCTGCCAGCGGCGATTGACCCGGCGCCTGGCGCTGAACGGCTCGCGGCGTCCTTGCCTGGTTCCTGGGGGCCGGCATGTGCCTGCAAGCGAGCCGGGGCGCGCCGTCGTGCTTCTTCGGCACGGGCGGCGCGCCCCGGCTTCCGCCAGGAAGCGGGGAGGGGAGGCTAGTTCGAGGTGAAGAAGACGTTGTCGACGTAGATGTTGGCGGCCATGGGGACGAAGGAGTTGCGGTCGAGGCCGAGGCTGAACTTGCCCTTGTTCTTGGTGAAGGTGTTGCCCGTGCCCGAGACGTAGAGGCCGTCATCCCAGGAGAACATGACCTTGTTCTTGAAGTACATGCCGTTGTCCGCGTCGCCCTGGAGCCAGATGCCGTCGTTCCAGGAGTTGTAGATCTTGTTGCGGCTGATGGTGGCGTTGGCGGCGTCCACCTCGATGCCGCAGTCTCCGGCGTCATGGATCACGTTCTTGGTCAGCGAGTGGCCTTCGCTGAGCCAGCGCACGTCGATGGCGTCGTCGACCGTATCGTAGATGTCGTTCTCGTTGATGGTGCAGCCGGACGCCATCCTGCGCAGCTCGATGCCGTCCCAGCCGGTCAGGCTGATGTCGCAGAGCTGGACCAGGCAGCCGACGGCCGCGTTGGCGTCGTCGCCGATCTGGATGCCCTGGTGGCCCGTCTCGCGGATGGTCGTGCCGAGGATGGAGATGAAGTCGCCGAGCGCGAGCACGCCGGCCTCGCCGGTGCGCGCAACCTGGCACTTGTAGACCACGGTGCCGTCGCCAGAGAGCCAGAAGCCGTTCAGGGCCACGTCCTTGACGCTCGTGTCCTCGATCCTCACGCTGGCCGCCACGGACATGATCCCGTGGGACGTGGCGTTCTTGACCTTGCAGTCCGACACCTCGGTGTCATCGCCGGCGATCAGGATCCCGAGCGAACAGTCGCGGAACTGGATGTCCTCGATGACGGAACCGGTCACGGCAACCGGCACGATCAGGCCGACCCCGCCGCCCGCGTCGACCTTGACGTTGCCGTCGCCGCGGAGCGTCTGGTTGTCGAAGGCCATGACGACGTTCTCGTGGTAGGTGCCTTCATCCACGGTCACGGTCCCTCCAGGACCGGCCCAGGCAAGACCGGCATTGATCGTGGCCGCATGCTGGGGAACCAGGATGTTGGCGGCATCGGCCGCGCCGGAGAAGGAGAGGGCGAGCGAGAGGGCGAGGAAGGAGGAGGTCGAGCGGTTCATCTTCGTAGTCCTTTTTTTGAGCTTGCGCTTGATCCTTTGGGGTCTGCTCGCCTGATCCGGAATCCAGCCGCGGCGTCTCGAAGAATCCGCGACCTTCTCCCGAGATTCCGCGGGTGAACCGGCCGACCAGGGCCGGATCCGCCGTAACCATATNNTCACCATATGGCCAACAATTGGTTAGTTCCTGGGCCGGCGTAGACCGGCTTCTTTCGGGTTTCCCCCGTTTGCGCTCCTCTGGCTCCTCCTGTGGCGAGCGTGCACCCGAGTGTGCACCATGACGCGCCAGGCGAGCGCCCGGGTCCGGATCCCGGACGCGGTCCCAGGAACCACCTGATTCAAAGGGGGATCGAGATGCGCTTTCTTCCGACCGCTGCTCTGCTCTTCGCCCTCGCGGGCTGCCACGCTCCAGAGAGGTCCGACGCCTTCTTCGCCGACGACCCCGGCTGGTCGAAGCTAGGCGCCGGCGGGACCATCGGCCTCTACGCGCACTTCATCATCGACCAGGTGTACATCGGCATCGCCCCGGAGGAGATCCTCGACTTCGTGGTCGGCCTCTCCACGTTCGACCTGAAGGGCGACGACTGGTAGACCGGCCGCGCCGGAGGCGCTACTTCAACGCGCCGGCGCCGAACGCTCGGGCCGGCGAGCCGGGCCGGAGCGCGAAGTCGCCCCGGGACGGATCGACGAACAACGGATCGGCGCCGTACACGCCGTCCTGCTCGCGAACCGGGAGGCTCGGCCGGCTGCGCGCCGGCGCGTCCACGCAGCACCAGACGTTCCGCGCGAACACGAAGCTCGCGGGCTCCGTGTTCGGCCCCACGTTCACCCCGCCCTCGGACCAGTGCTCGGAGCGGAACACGACGATGTTGTCGGTGAACTCCCCTTTGCGGCACGGCACGAAGCCCTCATCGGTTGTCTCCTGGAGGATGCGCAGCGCCCACTTCCCTGGAAGGTAGACGGTGTTGAAGCGGACCTTCGCGCCGTCCACGCCAACGAACGCGATGGGCGCGTCGCAGCCGATGAAGGTGTTGCCCTCGACCGTGACGTCGCGCGCCTCGGCGTGGGGCGGCTCGGCGAGCGGCGGGCGAAAGTACGACCGCCCCGTGCTGCCGCCGATGTTGACGCCGCGCGCGCCTGCGTTCTCGAAGCGGTTCCGGCGGATCGCGATGTCCGAGGAACCGCCCTTGGTCTGCACTCCGCTCGCGGCGCCCTCGCCGTGCGCGAACGTGCAGCCCTCGATCACCCCGCGGTGGCAGCCCACCATGTCGATGGCCGAACCGCCTCCGCTGCCCCAGCCGTCGATGGCGCACCCCTCGACGCGGAAGTCCGTCAC
This sequence comes from Planctomycetota bacterium, assembly GCA_016213895.1. Lineage (GTDB taxonomy): Bacteria > Planctomycetota > B15-G4 > B15-G4 > JADJEK01 > JACQZJ01. The sequence goes on from JACQZJ010000013.1 coordinate 39,632, forward strand.
GCCCGAGAGCTTGATGCCGTCCTGGTTGCCGCTCGCGCCGATGCGCGCGATCTTCAGGTTTCGGAGGACCACGTGGTGCGCCGCGGAAGTGCCGGCGCCGCCGTCGTCGATGTTCAGGCCGTTCCCGGCGCATTCCGCGAACGAGAGGTCGTGAAGCTCCACGTGCTCGACGCCGCTCAAGTGCAGCCCGGTCGCGCCGCCCTGGAACACGGGCGGATCCTCGGGATCGGCCGCAGAGATCACGATCGGCTTGCCGGCCGCGCCGCGCAGATTCGCGACGAAGACGCCGCCCGCGTAGGTTCCCGGCGCCAGGCGGATGCGCGTGCCGGGCCTTGCGGCCGCGAGAGCGTCCTCGAGCTGCTGGCGCGTGGAGGCGATCGACTGGGCGCGCGCGGGCACCGCGAGGGAGAGGAGCAGCAGACAGAACGCCGCCGCGAGGCCGCGCCCGTGCCTCTCTCCGCGGCAGGCCTCCTCGATCTTCATGCTATCGAGAGTAACATCGCTGCCGGGGCGAGGGGGGAGCGCGCGCCATGAAGACCAAGGATCTGAGGGCCCTGGGCATCGCGTCGCCCGCCGCGCGGAAGGCCGCGAACGCGGGCATGCGCTCCGCGGCGGACGCCGGCTTCTCGCGCGCCGCCATCCGCGAGGTGCTGGCCGCGGTCGCCGAGCGCCCGCAGGAGCACCTCGAGGACGAGCACTTCTTCGAGCTGGCGGCCGTGCTCGCGAGCGGTGGCGGCGGCCGCGCCGCAAGAGGACCTTCACGCGGCGAATCGGGGCCGCGCGGTGAGGAGGCGCTGCGCGGCGCCGAAGCGCCGTGGCGGCAGTGGGGCGAGGACTCCGACCCGCAGTCGGTCGAGCAGATGCGGAACGCCTGCCGCCTGCCCATCGCCGTGCGCGGCGCCCTCATGCCCGACGCGCACGTCGGCTACGGCTTGCCGATCGGCGGAGTCCTGGCCACGCGGAATGCGGTCATTCCCTACGCCGTGGGAGTGGACATCGCCTGCCGCATGAAGATGACGGTGCTCGACCTGCCGCTCTCCGCGCTCGAGGAGCGCACGGACCGCCTGCGCGCCGCGCTCGCGGACGAGACGCGCTTCGGCATCGGCGCCAAGTTCAAGGAGCGGCGCCATCATCCGGTCATGGACGAGGACTGGTCGATCAGCCCGGTGACCCGCAACGAGCAGGACAAGGCCTGGGCGCAGCTCGGCACGAGCGGCAGCGGCAACCACTTCGTGGAGTTCGGTGAACTCGAGGTGTTCGAGGCCGGGATCGGCCTCGCGCCGGGCAGGTACCTCGCGCTTCTCAGCCACAGCGGCAGCCGCGGCGTGGGGAACAGCGTGGCCAGCCACTACAGCAAGGTGGCGCAGAGCCGCTGCCGCGCCCTGCCGCGCGAGCTCGAGCACCTCGCGTGGCTCGATCTCGACTCGGAGGCGGGCCAGGAGTACTGGGCGGCGATGGAGCTGATGGGCCGCTACGCGGCGGCCAACCACGCGCTGGTGCACCGCCACGTGCGCGAGCACCTGGGCGCCGCCTCGCTCCTCGACATCGAGAACCACCACAACTTCGCCTGGAAGGAGCGCCACTTCGGCGAGGACGTGGTCGTGCACAGGAAGGGCGCCACGCCCGCGAGCGCCGGGACGATCGGCATCATCCCCGGGTCCATGGCCGCGCCGGGCTACGTGGTGCGCGGCCTTGGTTCGGCCGATTCGCTGCATTCTGCCGCCCACGGCGCCGGCCGTCGCATGAGCCGCAAGAAGGCCAAGGCCCAGTTCGACTGGGCGGAAGCGAAGCGCATCCTGAAGGAGCGGCGCGTCACGCTCATGTCCGCCGGCCTCGACGAGGCGCCGATGGCCTACAAGGACATCGAACAGGTGATGGCGGCCCAGACCGACCTGGTCGAGCGCCTGGCGCGCTTCCTCCCGCGCCTGGTGCGCATGGCGCCCGCCGGGGAGCGGCCGGAAGACTGAATCCCCGGAGAGCTGTCCAACAAATAGACGAGCATCGGCCCGCGAGAACGTTTCTCTTTTGCATCCCCACGCGGCTGCCCCAGCGCTATCGGGCCGGGTTGTTCAAGGACGGCGAGGGTCTCCCTCGCGCTCCACCCGCAAGAAAAAAAGAGGATGGCGATGACCAATCGCATGACCGTGTTTCCGCGCACCCGCATCGTGGGCGCGCTGTTCGTCTTAGGCGTGTTGGCCTGGACGGTTCCCGCTTCCGGCCAGTGCGTCGGAACGGACGGCCTCGAGCTGGGCGCGTGCTGTCAGCCGCTCAGCGCAAATGTGCCGACATTCCCGCAAGTGGCGCTGCCCGGTCTCGGCATCTGCTGGGACAACTGCGCCGTGACCGGCCAGAACCCCCTGAAGGTGGACTGGACCGTGCCTACATTGGTCACGTGCGGGCAGTACGTCTCGACGTTGACCGTGAGCGACGCCGGATCGGGTCTGCTCCTGCTCACCGGGCCGCTCGTCCTCGACTACACGCGCACCTGGATGGAGGTCGACCTGTCGGGCGCCCCGGTTCAGGTGTGGCGCTTCGTGGCCAAGGCCGATCTCTCCTGGGTGCCGTCTCCGGCCGTGCCGCCCTGTCCTGTTCCGAGCTGCCTGCCGCCGTTCGGACCGCACCCCACGGCTTTCTTCTACGGCTACGTGGACTACTCCTCTCTCTGCGGCACGATCCTGTTCGAGAACGCGCTCGTGCTCTTCCACGGCTGCGACTTCTTCATGCACAAGCCCGGGCTCTCTGACTTCCCGGGAGTCTTCCATCCCATGAGGTCGTACGGGATCGTGGCGCCGCACCACGCGGCGCAGCCCTTCCTGCCCGCGAACTTCCCGGCGCCCGGCGGCCCGCTTGTCGCCGAGGCCGTGCGCAACGTCAACAACGTCGTGGGCGGGGGCCTGTGCATCGCGGAGGACACAGTCCAAAGCGGGCTGCTGGCGCCGCTCGCCAACGGCTGCCTCTGCCCCTTCGCCGTGGCGCCGACCCAGGCGACGATCCGCTATTTCACGGGCCGCGGGACCTGCGTGGACTCCACGGGACTGAATGCCTCCTGGACGTCCTTGCTCATCTCCTTCCCCACCATTCCCTGGCCCTACCTCGTGACCACGAGCATCGGCACCTGGACCCTTCCCGGTGTGTATCCGGGCAACGAGATAGCGTGGGTCGACGAGGGGCTCTTCAGCTACCACGACGCCTGCACGGCCAAGGACTACTTCGAGGTGTTCTACGGCGCGTCCACGTCACAGGGCTGGCCCGTGTTCCCGACGACCTCGGGGGGCGTGCTGACTCAGAACTTCACCGACATGGCCGACAACTGGTCCGCGACCGTGGGCGGGCCCTACATCTTCCCCATGCTGGGCAGCATCCGGCCCACCGATCACCTGATCTACGTCAACGTGCCGTAGAGCGAGCGTGCCTTGCCGGGCCAGGAACGCCGGCTTCCCGGCCTTCCTGAAGCCAGCCAGCTCCAGGTCTAAGTAAAGAATATCGGACATTTGGTAATTGATATATTACCAAATGTCCGATATTCTTTTCTCGAAGAGAGCACATCCCTTCGTACCAGGAGACCAGCGCATGCTTTCGCACAGCGTTCTCCTTGCCGCCCTGTCTGTGTTGCTCCTTGCCTGCCCGGCGGGCTTCTGCGGTGAGGGCGATCCCTTCCCGCCGGCCGTACCCGAAACCCAGGGGCTCGACGCCGAGGCCCTGTCCAGCTTGGCCGCGACCGTGGAAGGACTCTTCCGCGAGGGCGACATCACGGGCGCGGAGCTGCTCGTGGTGAAGAACCGCAGGACCGTGCTGCACCGGGCGGTCGGCTGGAAGGACGTGGAGGACAAGGTCCCGCTCGAGCCCGGCACCATCTTCAACATCCGCTCCATGTCCAAGGCGCTGACGGGCACGCTGGCGCAGATGCTGATCGACGAGGGCCGCATCCAGCCGAGCGATCGGGTGGCAGAGCACCTCGACTTCTTCGCGCAGGGCGATGCGGCCGCGATCCAGGTCGAGCACCTGCTCACTCACCGGAGCGGCTTGCCTCTCACGTGCCTGACGAAGCCGCTCGCCGAGTACCCGGACCTCGCGGCCATCGCTCGAGAGGCCGCGGCGACCGGCCCGCAGTTCCCGCCGGGCAGCCGCTTCCAGTACAGCGACGCGGGCGCCGACTCGCTCGGCGCGCTCATCGAGGCTGTCGCCGGCGCACCGTTCGGCGAGCTGCTCCAGCGCCGCATCTTCGCGCCGCTCGGGATGGAGGACGCGTACACGGCGATCGCGGCGGACGACCCGCGCCTCGCGCGCACGAGCAGCAACCACACTGGGGTGAAGGGGACGTGGCGCCGCTACTGGAAGCCGGGCGACGCGCCGCTCTACCCCTTCGCGCTGGGATCGCAGAGCGTCTACTGCACGCCGGTCGAGTACGCGCGCTTCCTCGCCCTGTGGATGGACGGAGGTGAAGCCTGTGGCGAGCGCATTCTGTCCGAGGAGGCGGTCACGCGCGGCCTCCAGCCGGTGTCGCCGTTCGGCGCTCCCACCGGCTACTCCGGGCTCGAGGTGCGCTACGGGCGGCTGTGGATCGTGTACGTCGCCAAGGAAACCGGCCGCGTGGAGGCCTTCGGCCACAGCGGATCGGACGGGACCTATGCCATTGCCTTCCCCGAGAGCGACCTGATGGTCCTGTGCTTCACGCAGTCGCGCGGCCAGGAGACGCTCCAGACTTTCGAGCGCGCAGTGGACGCGCTCATCCGCCGGCCTGATCCCGAGAAGGCAAGGGCGCTCGTCTCCCGGATCCCGCCGCAGGAGCTTCTGCCCTTTCTCGGCCTGTACCGCGCCGCCTTGCACGGCTGGACGGTGGAGCTGGTCCCGGAGCAGAGCGTGGAGTTCGAGCGCTCCGCGTCCGGCGAGGTCCAGGCCTTCCGCACCGCGGGGCCCATGACGAACGAGCGCCTGCCGCGCCTCGAGCAAGACGCGGTCGTGCCGGCGCTCGACGACCTGATGAGGCAGCGCCGCGAGGCGCACGGCTCCGCGAACCTGCCGGCGCTTGGCGCCTTCCGCCTGCGGGGAACGGTGGACATCGCGGCGCGCCAGCTGAAGGGCGAGGCGAGCGATCTCTATGACGGCGCGCGCCGCCATCTCGTGACCGTCCTGCCGGGGAAGATCGAGCAGCACGTCGTGATCGACGGCGAGCAGGTGATCAGCGGTGGATCCGCGCAGCCGCCCGCGCCGCTCCAGGGCGCCGCGGCCGAGCAGGCGCGGCTCGGGAGCCTGCCCGCGCTTCTTGGGGACTGGTGCGCGGACTACCGCGAGGTGCGGGTCCTCTACCGTCTCGACGTGTTCGGCGAGGACTGCTGGGTGGTGCGCACCGTGCCCTTCGTCGGGCCGGGGTCGACCAAGTACGTGAGCGTGGACAGCGGCCTCTTGCTGGCCGAGGACCGGATCTCGCTCGTGCCGGGCGCGGGACAGATCGGAGTGCTCATGACCTTCGGGGACTATCGCGACGTCGAGGGGGTCACGGTGCCGTTCCGCTGGACTTCCAAGGCCGCGCACCCGCTCATCGGCACGATCATCACGCAGTTCGAGACCGTGGAGACGCATCTGCAACTGGACGCCGGCGCTTTCGCGATCCCGGGCGCCGAGGAAGACGAGTAGGGAGGCGGCGATGGACATGGACCGCGCGTGGCTCTGGATCGCGCTCGGGTTCGTGGTGCTCCTGCTCCTCGCGCTCGCGGCGTGGCGCCTGCTTCGCGGCCGGCGCCGCCTGCCGCCGCTCGAGTTCGACGAGCAGGACGGGACGGACCGCCTGCCGCTGACGCCGCTCGAGAAGCGCGCCTGGTGGGGCCTGCTGATCGGCGGCGCGACGATCGCGGCCCTGCTCGCCGTGTTCCTTCGGGCAGGCACCGACTTCGGCGACGAGGCGACGCGGCGCCTGGCGATCGCCGTCTTCCTCGGCGGAATGGCGCTCTACGGCGCGCTGCTCGTCCTGACGCGCCGGCCGCGCGGCGGCGACGTGGTCCCCCTCGACGAGCGCGACCGCCTGGTTCTCCGCCTCGCGCCGCACGTGCAGCTCGTGGCGGTGATCGTCACCGTGACCGCCTGGGCCATCGCCCTGACCGAGGCGTACTGGGAGGAGCAGGCGATCCCGATCGTCTTTCCCTACCTCATTGCTTTGTCCAGCGTGATCGTGGCGGTCGTGGCGCAGTCGGCCGGCGTCCTCTTCGCCAGCTGGTGGTACAGGACCCATGGCGAAGGCTGAGATCCGGAACCAGATCCGCCGGCTGCGCTTCGAGCACGGCGAGATGACGCAGCAGGAGTTGGCGGCGCGCGTGGGCTGCACGCGGCAGACGATCATCCTGCTCGAGAAGGGGAGGTACGCTCCTTCTCTTGCCCTCGCCTTCCGCGTCGCCCGGACCTTCGGCGCCACGCTCGAGGACGTCTTCCAGTACCAGGAGGCCGGAGGCCCGGCGGACGGGGGCGGGTCGTAGCGGACGCCTCTCAGGTTCCGGCGCGGGAACGCCGATGTTCGACGCGTGGAAGCGCCTCTCGGCGAAGGGGTGCGCAAACCTGGTCTCGGAGCGGAGGCGCAATCACATGTCGCTTGTTTCCTGGTCGACCGGTCTGAGCACCGGCGTGCCCATGATCGACGAGCATCACGCCCGTCTCATCGGCCTGATCAACCGGCTGCACTCGGCGATGAAGATCGGGACGAGCAAGTCGGACATCCCGTGGATGCTGGACGAGCTGGTGGACTACACCAGGTACGGTTTCTCCGAGGAGGAGAAGCTGATGGCCGCGCACGACTATCCGCGCCTCGTCGAGCACTGCGAGCAGCACCAGCAGTTCGCGGCGCGCCTCGGCGACTTCCAGAGCGCGCTCGCTGCGGGCGACCTGGGCCTGCCGCTCAAGGTGCTGACCTTCCTGAGGGAATGGCTGCTCACGCACATCCGGCGCGACGACCGCGCCTTCGGTCCCTACGTCACGTCCGGACGGTGAAGCAGCTGCAGCAAGCCGGCGCCGACCAGGAGCGCGAGTCCGGCGGCGTCGCTGGCGCGCGCCGGGATATGCAGCCCCGCAACCAGGACGTCCGGCCACAGGAGGCAGAGCCCGGCGAGGAGGAACAGGGCCGTTTCCAGGGCCGTGGCGCGCCGCACGAGGAAGCGCTCCATGCCCGCGGCCACGGCGAGAAGCCCTGCCGCGCTCGCGATCATGGTCACGGCCACCTCGCCAGCCGGACCGTTGCCGAGCAGCGGCCGGTAGGCCATCACCAGCGGGATGATGAACAGCCCCTTGGCCAGATTGCACGCGACCAATGCAGTGCGCATGGGGTGGGCGCCAGCCAGGCCGGCGCCGGCGAAGGCGGCGAGGCTCACGGGCGGCGTCACGTTCGAGAGCTGCGAGTACCAGAAGACGACCATGTGGCCCACGAGCAGCGGCACGCCCAGGTCGAGAAGAGCGGGACCGGCGAGCGTGACGAGCACGATGTAGCTCGCGGTCACGGGCAGGCCCATGCCGAGCACGAGCGACGCCGTGCCGATCAGCAGGATGGCGAGGAGCTTGATGTCCAGTGAGAGAGCGAGCACCAGGCTGGAGAGGTTCAGCCCCTGGCCGGTGAGACCGATCACACCCACGATGATCCCGGCCGCGGCGCAGGCGACCGAGACCGTGACGGCGTTCTTCGCCCCCTTCTCCAGGGCCTGGAGCAGGAGCCGCGGCCCCATGCGGCTCGCCTTCCTGAGAGCGCTGGCGAGGAAGGTGCTCGCCACGGCCACGAAGCCCGCCATGGTCGGCGAGACGTTCATCACCAAGGCGACAACCAGGGCGACCAGCGGAATGATGAAGTGCAGGCCGCCGGACAGCACGCGCAGCGCCTTCGGCAGGCTCTCCCTGGGCTGCCCGGCCAGTCCCTGCTTCTTGGCCTCGAAGTGCACGAAGAGCAGGACGGTCATGTAGTAGAGCAGCGCTGGCACGATCGAGATCTTGACGATCGTCAGGTAGCTGGTGTTGGTGAACTCCGCCATGAGGAAGGCGCCCGCGCCCATGACCGGCGGCATGATCTGGCCGCCGGTGCTCGCCGCGGCCTCGATGGCGCCCGCCACGTGCGGCCGGTAGCCGACCTTCTTCATCATCGGGATGGTGAAGGCGCCGGTGGTCACGACGTTGGCCACGGCCGAGCCGGAGACCGATCCCATCAGGCCCGAGGCAATCACCGCCGTCTTCGCCGGCCCGCCGCTGAAGCGGCCGGTCAAGGCCTGGGCCAGGTCGATGAAGAAGCTGCCGCCGCCGCTCGCCTCGAGGAAGGCGCCGAACAGCACGAAGATGAAGACGAAGGTGGCCGCCACGCCGAGCGGCACGCCGAATACGCCCTCCGTGGTGAGAAACAGCGTCGTGGCAATGCGCGTCAGACCGTAGCCCTTGTGCGCGAACAGGTCGGGCATCCAGGCGCCGAGGAAGGCGTAGGCGAGGAACAGGGCAACGCAGCTCGCCATGAACCAGCCGATGACGCGGCGGCACGCCTCCAGCACCAGCAGGACCCCGAGCGCGGCGGCGAGCACGTCGCGCGCCAGCCACTCTCCCTGCCGCTCGTAGATCTCATCGAGGAAGACGACCACGTAGGCGCAGCAGCCGAACGACGCGAGCACGAGGACCACGTCGAGGACGAGCCAGGGCGTGAGCCGGTCGCGGCGCGCCCCCTTGAACGGCGGCCGCAGCAGGAAGGCGAGCGCCAGGATGAGCGCGAGATGCACCGAGCGCTGCACCAGGGCGGTCAGCACGCCGAACCCGGCGGTCCAGAGCTGGAACACGCTCAGCAGGATCGCAAGGCACGCGGCGGCCCGCACCAAGAGGGGCGCGAGCAGATCGCCGGTGCCAAGGTCGCCGCCTTCGTCCCTCATCTCGCCTCCAGGCGCGCGGGCACGGTCAGGCCGATCTCCTTGAGGTAGCGCGCCGCCCCGGGGTGCAGCGGTATGGGCGAGTGCTCGACCGTGTTCTCCGGCGTGGTGAAGCGAGCCGAGGGGTGGATCTTCCGCATGTACTCGTTCTGCTCGAAGAGGACCCTGGCGAGCTGATAGACCAGGTCCTCAGGCAGGCCGGCGGAGCAGATGATCACGTTCCAGACGCCAAGCGTCGGGATCGGCTGGTCCACTCCCCGATAGACGCCGGCCGGCAGCTCGCCGGCGAAGTAGAAGGGGTAGAGCTGGGTGATCCGCTCCTGCTCCTCACGCGTGAAGGGAACGACGCGGATGCCGTGCGTCGCGGCCAGGTCCATGATCGAGCTGGACGGAGGCGCGACCACCCAGGCTCCGGCGTCGATGTTGTGGTCGCGCAGGGCGTTGGCGTTCTCCACGAAGGAGAGGCGGTAGGCGTCGAGCGCTTCCAGGTCGATGCCGAGGGTGGGCAGGACCAGCTCGCACATGTAGGCCGTGCCGCTCCCGGGCGCTCCGGCGCTGAAGGCGCGGCCGGCGAGCTGGCCGAGGCTGTCGATGCCCGAGCCCTCGAGCGCCACGACCTGGAGGATGCTCGGGTACATGGCGGCCAGGGCGAGGATCTGCTGCGGCTTGCCCGCGAAGCGGCCCTGGCCGTGAAACGCCTGGTAGGCCACGTCGCACATCATCTCGCCGATGACCGTCTCGCCGCGGTGGGCGAGGCGCACGTTCTCGACCGAGGCGCCGGTCACCTCGGCCACGGCCCGGATGCCGGGCACGTGCCGGTTCCAGATCTCGGCGAGGCCGCCGCCGAAGGGGTAGTAGACCCCTCCGGTGCCGCCGGTGCCGATGGAGATATCGAGCCTCTCTCCGCGCGAACAGGACGGAAGGAGGAGCAGGAGCGCGAGCACGAAGCGCCGCATGCCCCGATTCTGCCTCGCAGGGCTCCGTCAGATCAACGGTCCTGCCGGGCAGAGTCGTGTCGCGCGGCCTGAGCGGCCGGCTGCTTGTCTGAAGCGATGCGGTCTCGTCACGCCGCCAGCAGGCGGTCGATTTCCCTCATCAGCGGTTCCAGTCGGAACGGCTTGGCGACGTAGGCGTCCGGGCGGGAGCGCGAGTACGGGTTGTGCTGCTCGCTCTGGTCGAGGGCGCTGATGACGACGACCGGCACGCGGCGCACGTCGGGGTTGGTGCGCAGGAGGTGCAGGACCTGGTGTCCCGTGAACGCGGGCAAGAGCAGGTCGAGCAGCACGAGGTCCGGGCGCTCGCGCAGCGCCGTCAGGTAGCCCTCGCTGCCGTCGTAGGCGATGGAGACCTCGTGGCCCCGATTGCGCAGGTGGTGGCTGAGCAGCGCAATCACGTCCGGGTCGTCTTCGATGATCAACACGTGGCTCATGGATCTCTCCTCGGGTCTTGTTTCGGCGCGAGCGTAGGCGCGCAAGGTCAAGATCCGGTGGAGAGGACGCGAGAAGAGCGGCAATCCGCGAGCTGCGGCGCTGCCCTGTCGAGCGCGGGTCAGTCGCCGGCGCCGGGCGGCTTCTCGCCGCCCTCGGGCTCCTGACCGTGCGCCATTCCCGCCAGCCGGTGGCGAACGATCTTCCCCTCGACCATGAAGATCACGTCCTCGGCGATGTTCGTGGCGTGGTCCGCGATCCTCTCGAGCATGCGCAGCGCTCCCAGGAGATGCAGGGTGTCGCCGATGCGCGAGGGATTCTGCTGCATGAACGCCGCGGCCTCGCCAATGACCTCGCGGTAGAGGCTGTCCGGCTCGACGTCCATCTGCCAGACGCGCAGCGCGAGCGCTGTGTCGCGGCGCACCAGGGCGTCGAGGCCCTTGCGCACCATCTGCTTGGTCACGGCTGCCATGCGCGACACGTCGGGCCGAAACGGCAGCGATTCGACCGCAGCCAGCACCTCGGAGCGCTCGGCGATGTTGACCGCGAGGTCCCCGATCCTCTCGAGGTCGGAGTTGATCTTCATGATCGCCGTCACCAGGCGCAGGTCGATCGCCACCGGCTGGCGCAGCGCGAGGACGTCGAGGCACGATTGCTCGACCTGCAGCTCCAGGTCGTCGATGGCCGTGTCTCCCTCGATCACGGCGCGCGCCGCGTCGACGTCGCCATCGAGCAGCGCAGCCAGCGATCCATCGACGGCTTCCTCGACCAGGCCGCCGATATGCAGGATTTGCTTGAAGATCCGGTCCAGGTCTTCCGCGATCTGCTTTCCCATCCGGCTATCGTCCTCCGCGCACGCCGCAGCTTGCCTTAGAAGAGCGCGCCCTGCAGCCTGCGCCGCACGCGGTTACGGTACAGGATCGCGCTCAGGTTGAGGATCACTACCAGCACCAGGAGCAGCAGCGCCGTGGCGTAGACCATCGGCTTGGAAGCCTCCACGTTCGGAGACTGGAAGCCCACGTCGTAGATGTGGAAGCCGAGGTGCATGAACTTGCGCTCGAGGTGGAAGAAGGGGGGAGTCCCGTCGATCAGCGGGCTCGGCGCCAGCTTCATCACGCCGGTGAGCATCAGCGGCGCGACCTCGCCCGCGCCGCGGGCGACGGCGAGGATCATGCCCGTCAGGATGCCGGGCAGCGCGGACGGCAGGACGATGCTCCGGAGCATCTGCCAGCGCGTGCTGCCCAGCGCGAGCGAGCCCTCGCGCTGGGCGCGGGGCGTGGCGCGCAGCGCCTCCTCGGTCGAGACGATGACCACCGGCACGGTGAGCAGGGCGAGCGTCAGCGCGGCCCAGAGCAGGCCGCCGGTGCCGAAGGTCGCCGCCTCGCGTCCGGGGAAGAAGACGCGGTCGATGCCGTCGCCCACCACGTGGATGAAGAACGCCAGGCCGAACATGCCGAAGACGATGCTCGGCACGCCCGCGAGGTTGCTGACCGCGAGGCGCACCAGGCGCACCAGCGGCCCCTGGCGCGCGTACTCGTTGAGGTAGAGCGCACCCACGACGCCCAAGGGAACCACGGCGAGCGTCATGAGCAGCACCATGAGGACCGTGCCGAGGAGCGCAGGGAGGATGCCGCCGGCGGTGTTCGACTCCCTGGGCGGCGCCGCCAGGAACTCCCAGAGGCGGGCCGCGTAGACGCGGGTCTTGTCGAAGAGGCCGATGTCGTTCGGCCGCACCGTCCTCACCACCGCGGCCAGCGGGATCTCCACCTCCTGCCCGTCGCTGAGGGTGAAGACCACGGTGCAGGACGCCTCGTCGAGCAGCGGCGCGCCGGCGCCGCTGCGCTCGTGCCGCGCCTCGTCCGCGAGCCGCAGGTAGACCTCGTACGCCGCGCCCGCAGCGCCCGCGGCCACGAGCGCGCCGTCGCGCCGCGTCTCCTTGAGCGTGCCGATGGTCGGCGTGTCGGTGAGACGCTCCACGAACAGTGCGTCGCGCGGGGTCTCCCGGGAAACGATGGCGTCATCGTCCACCCAGACGAAATCGGCGCCGAACTCGCGCCGATTGCCCACGCGGTACTGGGTGCGCGTGCGCGGTTCGCCGGCCGCGCCGGCGCTCGCCGGCACGTCCTCGGCGTGCCATTCCTGGCCAAGGATGGTGCGGCCGTCCCGCGTCACCACCTGGACCAGCTCCCCAGGCCAGAAGAAGCCGAGCCCCTTGACGAGCAGCAGCAGGATCACGCCCAAGAGGAGGGCGAGCATGAGGGCGAGGGCGCCGCTTGTGACGTACACCCAGGGCTCGCCCTTGCGCGTCCTGGCGGCGCGGGCGGACGTGAGGCGCGCTACCATCGCGCGAACCTCCGGCGCAGCCGTTCGCCGACCACTTCGGCCGCGGTGTTGGCCAGGAAGGAGAAGGCGAACAGCAGCCCGCCGGCCAGGAAGAGGATGCGGTAGAGCGAGCCGCCGAGAGGCGCCTCGGGGATCTCGGTGGCGATGCACGCCGAGATGGTGCGCATGCCGTTCAAGGGCGACAGGTCGAGAATGGGCGTGTTGCCCGTGGCCATCACCACGATCATTGTCTCGCCGATGGCCCGGCCGAATCCCAGCATGAGGGCCGCGAAGATGCCCGGGCTGGCCGCCGGCAGCACCAGGCGCCACGCGGTCTGCCAGCGGCTGGCGCCGAGCGCGTCGCTCGCCGCGCGCAGGCTGCGCGGCACGTTCGACATCGCGTCCTCCGACACGGTGAAGATGATCGGCATGACCGCGAAGCCGAGCGCCATCCCCACGACCAGGCAGTTCTGGCGGTCGTAGGCTAGGCCCAGGACGTCGACCAGCCACGCGCGCAGGTCGCCGCCGAAGAGGAGGTCCTGGAGGGGCGCGGCCGCGAAGCTCGCTCCAATGCACGCCGCGGCGAGGAACGGCAGGATGTAGAGCAGCTCGCGGCCCGTGGCGAGGCGCCGGCGGATGCGGCTCGAGCGGAACACCAGGGCGGCCAGGGCGAGACCGAGGGGGATGGAGATGAGCACGCCGCCGCAGGCCGCGAGGTTTCGGTCGACGAGCGGCGAGAGCCAGAGGCCGGCGAGGAAGCCGATGACCACGGAAGGCAGCGCGCCCATCAGCTCGACCGCGGGCTTGACCAGGCCGCGCATGCGCCGCCGGGCGAACAGGCTGGTGTAGAGGGCCGCGAGCAGCGCCAGCGGCGCGGAGAAGAGCATGGCGTAGAGCACGCCCTTCAGCGATCCGAAGATCAGCGGCACGAGGGAGAACTTGGGCTCGTTGTCGTCCGTGCCGCCCGACGTCTGCCAGACGAACTCGGGCCGGTCGTAGCCCTCGTAGAGCTGCGGCAGGAAGAGCGCCCGCAGGGTCGCCTCGGGATGGGGAGCGTCGAGCTCGGCGCGCTGCAGGTCTCCTCCTGCGCCGGCGGCGAGCACGCCGTCCGAGCGCGGGGCGAGCGAGAGCGGCCCGCCGCCGGCCGGGCTCTCGAGATCGAGCAGGGTGCGAGCCGTGGTCACGTGCTCGAGGCGTACGTTTCCGCGCCGGTCGATGACCAGGAAGGACTTGTTGCGCCGCGACGGGGCAAAGGCCGTGACCGGGGCCGGCATCCTCTCGAACTCGCGCACGCGGCTCATGGTGCGCACCGACGTCTCGCTGCTGCGGATGCCCTGCCATCCCGCGACCGCGCCGCCGGCGTCGCCGACGAGCAGCGTCTTCGAGCCGAACGCGTAGGCGAGCGCGCTCACGGCCTCGCCGCCGGCGTGCAGGTTCTCGGCGAGCGCCGCTTCCTCGCCATCGATCGCGAAGCGGTAGACCTGGCCGTTCTCGAAGCCAACGGCCAGGCTCTGCGCGTTCTCGTCGAGGGCGAGGGCCGTAGGAAGCAGGCCGCCGAGCGCCGCCGAGGCGTCGGCCGAGCGCACGCGCTTGCCCTCGATCTTGCGGCTGGCGAGGCCGAGGAAGCCCGGCGCTGCCGCGGCCACCGCGACGCGCTCATCGTCCGCCGTGACGCAGACCAGCTCGACGGGGCCGTGGTCCGGGCGCAGCGTGAGCTCGAACTGCCAGGCCACGGCGATCTCCTGCGCCACGCGCCGCTGGTTCTGGAACACCGGCGTGAAGACGATGCCCGCGACCAGGACGCGGCCGTCGTCCGTCCCGGCGGCGATCACGTCGCGCGCCGCGGCGCGCGCGCCGCACAGCACGCGCGCCGCGCCGAGGCCCGCGAGCGGCTCCTCGCGCAGCAACGCTCCGGCGGCGAAGTCGAGCAGGCGGATGCATCCCGCGTCCGTGAGCAGCCAGCCCTTCTCGCGGTACTCGTCCTCGCCCACGGCCAGGGCCCGGCCCGGCCCCGTGGCGGCGGGGAACGCGGGCTGCGCGCGCGCCCTGGCAGGGAAGAGCAGCGGCGCTGCCTCGCCGGCCACGAAGAAGAAGATGCCGCAGACCGCCAGGATGATGGAGATCCCGCCCAGCGTGATGGCGCCGGCGATGATCCGGTCCAGGACGCGCAGGCGCCGGATGCGGGCGCGCGCGCGCGGCGTGTCGCCGAGCAGATCCTGGAGCCTGGCGGCCGGCGCCGTCAATCGAGCAGCTCGCGCTCGGCCCGGCACACGTCCGCCGAGAGCGGCAGGTAGCCGGCCTTCTCCACCACCTGCTGTCCCTCGCGCGAGTAGACGAACTTCAGGAACTCGCGCACCATGGGGTCGAGCGCCTTGCCGGGCGCGCGGTTGACGTAGAGGAAGAGGTAGCGGCCGAGCGGGTAGTCCTCGTTGAGCACGTTCTCGATGTTGGCCGCGAAGGCCTCCTTGCCCTTTCTGGCGGACAGGGGGACGGCGCGCACGTCCGAAGTCGCGTAGCCGATGCCGGAGTAGCCGATTCCGCCGCGGCTTTCCGCCACGCCCTGGACCACGGCGGACGACCCGGGCTGCTCCTTCACGGTGTCCTTGTAATCGCCCTTCTCGAGCACGGTCTCCTTGAAGTAGCCGTAGGTGCCGGAGGCCGAGTTGCGGCCGAAGGCGCTGATCGGCTGGTTGGCCCATTCGCCGGCGAGGCCGAGTTGGCCCCAGGTAGTGACCTCCTCGGCGAAGCCCCGGTTGCGGGTCTTGGAGAAGACGGCGTCCACTTCCTCGAGGGAGAGGCTCTCGATCGGGTTGTCCTTGTTGACGAACACGGCCAGTGCGTCGAGGCAGGTGCGCAGGCACGTCGGCTTGTAGCCGAGCGCCTTCTCGAACTCGTCGATCTCCGTGGCCTTCATCGCGCGCGACATGGGCCCGAAGTGGGCCGTGCCCTCGATGAGCGCTGGCGGGGCGGTGCTTGATCCCTTGCCTTCCACCTGCAGCTTCACGCCCGGGTAGTACCTGGCGAACCCCTCCGCCCAATACGTCATCAGGTTGATCATGGTGTCGGAGCCGACCGAGTCCAGCGTGCCCTTCAGCTCCAGCCCTTCGACCTTCTCGTACTTCGGCAGCTCGCCGCGCTCGCCGTCGACCTGCTCCAGAGCGGCCCCCTGGGCCAGACCACCGCTGAACAGCACGGCGGCGCAGGCCGCGCGTCCACATGTCAACTTCATTTGCCGACTCCTTTCCTGCTTGGCTTCTCGTCCGGGTCAACCGAAGCGGCCGGTGATGTAGTCCTCGGTCTGCTTCCGGGTGGGATTGGTGAAGATCCTGTCGGTGGGGCCCTCCTCGATCAGGTCGCCGTTGAGGAGGAAGGCGGTGCGGCCCGAGACGCGCGCCGCCTGCTGCATGTTGTGCGTGACGATGACGATGGTGTAGCGCTCCTTGAGGTCGTGAATGAGGTCCTCGATGCGCGACGTGGAGAGCGGGTCGAGCGCCGAGGCCGGCTCGTCCATGAGGATGACTTCCGGGTTCGTGGCCAGGGCGCGCGCGATGCACAGGCGCTGCTGCTGGCCGCCGGAGAGCGCCAGGGCCGACTCCTTGAGCCGGTCCTTGGCCTCCTCCCAGAGCGCCGCCCGCGTGAGGCTCGTCTCGACGATTTCCTCGAGCAGGGCGCGGTCTCGCACCCCCTGGATGCGCGGGCCGTAGGCCACGTTCTCGAAGACCGACTTGGGGAAGGGGTTCGACTTCTGGAAGACCATGCCCACGCGGCGGCGCAGGATCTCGACCTCCACGCCCGGGGCGTAGATGTCCTGGCCGTCCAGGGCGACGCGTCCTTCGATGCGCACGCCGCTGACCAGGTCGTTCATGCGGTTGATGGTCCGGAGGAGCGTGGACTTGCCGCAGCCCGACGGCCCAATGAGGGCGGTGACCGAGCGCTCCCTGATCGAGAGGTCGACGCCGGCGAGGGCGCGGGCTTCTCCGTACCAGAGGCTCAGTCCCGCGATGCGAATCTTCTCCGCGCGCGGCTCCTCCGCGCCCGCTGCCTCGGCCGCCGCGTCTTCAGGGGAAGAGGCGCGGGGCGTTGTCGTCGCGCGCGTCCTGGTGCTCGTCGGGAACCACATGCGTGGTGATTCTCGACCCGGGACTTCAAGGGAAGGTCAAGACGCGGTTCGGGCGAGGCAAAACCCGGCTCAGGACGCGGCCGGCGCCCCGGCGGGGCGTTCGATCGCGGCCAGGGACACGGTGAACGTGGAGCCCGCCCCCTCCGTGCTCTCGACGCGCACCTCTGCGCCGTGCGCCTTGACGCAGTGCTTGACGATCGCCAGGCCGAGCCCCGTCCCGCCCATGTCCCGGGAGCGCGACTTGTCCACGCGGTAGAAGCGCTCGAAGATGCGCGGCAGGGCGGAGGCCGGCATGCCGATGCCCGTGTCCGCCACGCTGACGGAGGCCGTGGTCTCGCCGCGCGCGAGCCGCACCTCGACCCGGCCGCCCGCGGGCGTGTACTTGATGGCATTGTCGATCAGGTTGGTGAAGACCTGCTCCAGCCGCTTCTCGTTGCCGTTCACCCACAGGGAAGTGGCTGGCGGCACGTGCAGGCTCAGCTCGATGCCCTTGGCCTCGGCCGTCATGCTCAGGGCGCTGACGGCATTGTGCACCGGCTCATCCAGGGAGAGCGGCGCCATGGGCATGCGGTCTCCCTCGACCTCGATCCGGGACAGCTCGAGGAGGTCCGCCACGATCGCCTGCATGCGCAGGGCGTTGCGGCGCGCGATGTCGAGGAAACGCGCCTGGTCCTCCGCGCTCTGAGCGGGCATGGCCAGGGTCTCGAGCGCGCCCAGCACCGCCGTGAGGGGCGTGCGCATCTCGTGTGAGACATTGGCCACGAAGTCCCCGCGCACCTTGTCCAGGCGCCGGATTTCCGTGACGTCGGAGAGGAGCGCGACCGCGCCGATGCCGGGATCGACGCGCGTCACCGAGAGCGCCAGGATGCGCTCGTCTCTGCCCGGGCGGGGGGCGTCCCCGCGCCAGCGCGCGCCCGCGGTGAGCGCGGCCCGAAGCGCTCGCTCCAGATCGGGGAAGCGCACCTCCTGCCAGAGCTGCGCGCCCGCGGGCAATGGACGCGGCAGCCCGAGGATGCGCGCCGCGGCGTCGTTCATGAGCAGGATGCGCTCGCGCGGGTCCACGGCGATCACTCCCTCGCTCATCGAGGCGTGGATCGCCTCGGTCTCGCGTTTGCGGCGCTCCAGGGTCTCGATCCAGCGCCGGATTTGCTCGGCGAGGTCGTTCAGGCAGGAGGCGAGCCCGCGCGCTTCGGCCGGCCCGGAGACGCGGATCCGCTGGTTCAGGCTGCCCGCGGCGATCTGGCTCGCGGTTCGCTGGATTTCCTTGAGCGGCTTCCCGAGCCAGCGGGCCACCACGGCGGCGGCGGCGAGGCCCAGGACGAGCGCGGCCATGCCCGAAAGGAGGAGGGCGTCGCGCAGGTCGTTGATGCTCTCCTTCATGGGCCCGAGCCCGGCGGCCACGCGCACGAAGCCGATCGGCTTGCCGCCCGCGTCCAGGCGGCGCGCCAGGTAGAAGGTGCTGAGGCCCGTGGTGGCGCTCTTGCGGGTGGCCGTGCCCTCGCCGTCCCGCTCGGCGGCCACGAGTTCCGGGCGGCCGGAGTGGTCGGCGAGAGGCGGTGGCGCGTCGCTGTCGGCGAGCACCGCGCCGTCGAGGGTCAGAACGGTGAGCCGCAGCCCCTCGGCACGGGCCAGCTCCAGGTCGGGCGTGAGCGCAGAGGCGCCCGCGCGCTCGCTGAGCAGGCGGGCGGCCGCGTCCGAGAAGAGAGTCGCGGCCGTCTGCAGGCGGCGCTTCACCTCGCTTTCATGGAAGGCGAGCAGGCGCCGCTCGCCGAGGAGCGAGACCAGGAGGAGGAGCACCGCGATGATGGCGGCGCAAGCGAGGAAGATGCGGCCCGAGAGGGTCTTCGGTGTCACGTCTCATTCCGTCTCGGCGGGGAGTTCCTTGAACTTGTAGCCGAGGCCGCGGGTTGTCCCGATGTCGTTGCGCGAGTAGGCGCGGCCGGCGCCGGCGACGAGATGGTGCAGGAGCCGAAACTCCGTCATGGTGAGCTGGATCGGCTCCCCGCGCAGCGTGACCTCGTGGCGCACCGTGTCGATGGTCAGCTCCCCGGCCTGGACCACCTTCTTTCCGGCGTTGGCGCGGCGCGCCTCGGCGCCGCGCAGGCGCGCCGCGACGCGGGCCACGAGCTCGCGCACGCCGAACGGCTTGCGGATGTAGTCGTCGGCCCCCTGCGCCAGGCCGATGACTGCGTCCGTCTCCTCCGCCTTGGCCGTGAGCATGATGATGGGCACGCATTCCGTCTTCGGGTCGGCGCGCAGGCGGCGGCACACCTCGAGTCCGTCGATGCCCGGGAGCATGAGGTCGAGGATGATCAGGTCGGGGATCTTGGCCCACGCCTTGGCCAGGGCGGTCTCGCCGTCGCCGGCGGTCTCGACCAGACAATGCTCGCGCACGAGGTGGTGCCGGACCAGCTCCACCAGGTCGGGTTCGTCATCGACGACGAGAATCAGAGGCCTGCGCATTGCTCCAAGACTATGAACGCGCCATTTTGCTGAGAAGAACCGCGCATCAAGATACCGCAAATCCGTCCACCGTGCTCGGGTGGCGACGCAACGGACGAAGCGCCCGCCGGGCGGGTGCTCTGCGGCAGACAGCGCCGCCCGTGTTGCCGGGCAGGGACCAAACCGTTATCGTCGTGGCAGCTTCGGTTTCCGCGGCCACACGCAACAAGAGGGGTGCCGCATGGATACTCTGGGTCTCCTGCTGCAACTGGCGCTGGCTTCGCCTGTCCTCCAGGAGCCGGCCGACGTCCCTGTCCACGTCGAGGACCTCTCGTTCGATCCGAGCGCGGAGCAGTGGCCCCTGGCGGGGGTGATCTCGTACGCCGAGGCCCAGCTCGGGATCCCGTTCCACTTCGTCCTTGTATTCCGGGACAAGATGCTGCCGCGGCCGCCGCAAGCCCGCGCCGGCGTGGTCGAGCCGCACTCTCGACACCGCGGCCTTCGTGCCTCCCGAGGAGCTGGAACGCTACCGGGGCCTCGAGATCGTCATCACCACGGTGCTGAAGGCGCCAGGCGCAGCGGATGCCGAGGTCACGCGCTTCGCCGACCGCTTCGATCCCGCGAGCGGCTGGATCTGCGCCGTGCCGGGACAACCCATCCTCTGGCTCGTTGGCCCGGCGGAAGTCGTGCGCTCCACCGTGGAGGAGATCGCCGGGCCAAGGGCGACCGGCGTGGCAGGGGCGGGCGACGAACCCGAGCGGCAGGCGGCCAACTCAGGCAGGCTGTGCGTTCAGTTCGATGAGGTGGAGGGGAGTCCTCTGGCGGACTTCGCGGCGCTCGCGACGGAAGTGCTGCATCAGCCCGTGCACGTCGACTCGGGCCTCGAGGACATGCGTCTGCGCTTCCTCGGCGCGTTCGAGCTGGAGCTTGGCGACTTCCGCGGCTTCCTCGAGGCCGTGCTCGCCGTCCACAACGTGATCGTGATCGAGTCCGAGGATGGTCTCACGCTCCGGCGAAGCCTCCCTGTCGCGCGCGACGAGGGGACGGCTCTCGTTGTCCCCGTCGAGCGTGCGGACCTGGCCGCCGAGCAAGACCGCTGGCACCCGATCCGCGTGTCCCTCGTGTTGCAGAAAGCCGACGCGGCCGATGTGGCGGAGATGATGCGTTCGCCGTTCATGGAGTTGTTCGTCGAGCGCCTGCAGGCGAACGCGGCCAGCAACTCCGTCGAGCTGACCGGCAGCGGCTTCTCGGTGTGGCGCACGGTTCGTGTCCTCGAGGAGATCGACCGCCTCTGCGCCGAGCCGGCCGGGCGTTGAATGCGCCGGTGGCGGCGCGGCCGTTGTGGGCTTGACAGGCGCCAGCCAGCGGGTAATGTGGAAACGCCGACCGGGGAATCGCCGGCGCGGGTGCCGCGAAACCTGGAAGGCCGGCCCCCCCCCCCCCGAGGGGAGGCCGAGGGATGCCAAGGGGGTATGGAAAGGGTTTCCATGAAGAAGCACGTGCTCTGGGCTGCCCTGTTGCTCCTGCAGAACTACGCGTTCGCGGACGGAGTGGAGGTCTCCGCCACCAACAACAACGACGGCACGGCGACGATGACCTACGTCGTCAACGTAGACCCCGGGAAGACGGTCAAGGACCTCCACTGGGAGGTCCTGGATCCGAAGCACAAGAACCTGAAGGCTCAGAACGACAGCGCCTCGTCCACGCCAACGGGCTGGAGCAAGGCGGGCACGTCGGGCTCGGACAAGCAGATCTTCACGACGTCGGGAAACGGGATCACCAGCGGAACGAGCGCGGCGGGCCGCACGTTCAGCTTCACGTTCAACATCGGCTCGGGGAGCAACTCCTTCGCCAAGTTCAACCAGAGCCTGAAGCAGGTGCAGATCACGGCCACGAACGACGGCACGGACACGATCACCAGCGGAAACACCGTGTTCACGGGCGGGCCCACCGGCGGTCCGAACGTGGTTTGGCCCGTCGCGTACGTGAGCTTCCAGCCGCCGGGGGGCACCGCGGTCGCCTCGATCGGCTGCACGGTGGCGTTCCGCATAGAG
>JACQZJ010000049.1 GCA_016213895.1 Planctomycetota bacterium
CGCGGCGATCATCATGAACGTGCCGACGGTGAGCAGGCCGAGGTTGGGGATCAACCGGCCGGAGCGCAGCTGGAAGGCCAGGAGGAGGAGCACCTGGGCCGAGGCGCCGAACAGCCCTGCGGCAAAGGGCAGGGCCAGGGCGCGGCCGCGGGCGCTCGCACCGCAGGCGAGCAGGAGCGAACCGAGCGCGAAGAGCGCGGCGAGGAACACGGCGCGCGCGTCGGCCCGCAGCAGGCGCGACAGCGCGGCCGCGAGCGGATCGTCCACCAGCCGCCCCTCGAGCGCGAGCGAAGCGAAGACCGCGGAGGGCCGCGCGTCGCTCGCGGGCGGCGGCAGGTCGCGCTCTTGCGGCTCCGCGGCCAGGGGATCGTACGGCGCGCCGCTCAAGGCCTCGCCGCGCAGGCGCTCGACGACCTGCGGGTCGAGCAGGGCCGAGAGGTCGATGGAGTCGATGTCGAGCGCGCGGGCGCGTGCGCTCGCCCGCACCTCGCGCTGCGCCGGGACGGCGGGCGCCGCGCCGCGCGCGGCCACCAGGTAGCAGGGGGAGGCGGTGAAGGCAACGTCGTCGAGCGCCTCGAGCGCGGCCGCGGCGAGCAGCCGGTTGCGCGCGATCAGCTCGGCGATCGAGCCGGCGCCGCTCGCGTAGAGCGGCCCGACCGCGATCACGCCGCCCTCGGCCAGGGCTTGCTTGGCCATGGCGAAGAATTCGACCGTGTAGGAGCGGCCGGCCGCGAGCGTGTCCGGCTCGCCGGCGTGCACGACGATGACGTCGAAGGGCTCGCGCGCGCGGCGGAGCAGGTCGCGCGCGTCGCCCGGAATGACGTGCACGCGCGCGTCGCGAAACAACGCGCGCCCCTTCTCGTCCAGCCGCTCGCAGAGGAAGGCAAAGGTGCGCGCGTCGTCCGGCGCCAAGACGACCTGCTCGGCGCCGAGGCGCAGCCATTCGTCGACGGCCGCCGGCCCGATCGCGCCGGCGACGAAGACGCGCGCCGCGCGCGCCGCGCGCAGGAAGGTGCAGGCCGCGAGGGCGCGCTCCGCCTCGTCCGTGCCCAGGCTCACCAGCAGGCGCCCGCCGCGGTAGATGGAGGTCTCCCCGCCGCGCTCGCGCGCGCTGAGCGCGCCGAAGGCCGAGAGGCCGTGCGCGACCGGGCGCGTGCCGGGAGCGACCGCGGCGTAGTAGCGCTCCTCAGAGAGGCGCTCCAGGCGCGAGGCGAAGAGCACGCCGAGGACGAAGAGGCCGGCGCCGAGGGCGGGCCAGCTCCTCTCCCCGGGCCGCGCCGCCCAGGCGTGCAGGGCGAGGTCGAGCGCGGCCGCGCCGCAGGCGAGCGCGAAGGGCTCGCAGGCGAGGAGCAGGCCGGGCGCGAGCAGCAGGCCGGCGAGCGCGAACCCGGCGGCCTCGAGCGCGAAGAGGCGCGGCGGATCGGCGCCGGCGGCCGCGAGCAGCGCGAAGCGCGCGCCGAAGAGCGCCGCGAGCGGCGCGGCGAAGAAGAGCGCCGCGACGAGCAGGTCGCTCGGCCCGCCTTGCGCCGTCCCCGCCTCGCGCAGGACGCGGAGGAGAGCGAGGGCGGCCGGCAGGAGCACGCCGCAGGCGACGGCCAGGGCCCCTTCCGCCGCGCGCGCCAGGAGGCCCTGCCGCAGGCGGGCGCCCGCGGCCGCTCCCAGAGCCGTGCCCAGGAGCCAGGCGCCGAGGGCGCACGCGATCGCCAGCTCGTTCGCGCCGAACACGGCGAGCAGCTCGCGCATGAGCAGGAGCTGCGCCACCTGGGAGGCGGCGCCGAGAGAGATGCCGAGCGCCGCCAGGCCCCGCCCGCGCGCCTCCGGCATCCCTACGCCCAGACTCCCGGCAGCGCGCTCGAGCAGTAGGGGCACGCGCCGTTCTTCAGCTGGTTCTCGAGCACGTCGAAGCCGAGCCGCTTGATCAGCACCTTGCCGCAGCGCGGGCAGTAGGTCTGGTTGGCGTCGTGCGGCGAGACGTTCAGGATGTACACGTGCTCGAGGCCCTCGTCGCGCGCGATCTCGCGGCACTGCTCGAGGGTCTTGACCGGCGTGGGCGGCAGGTCGCGCATGCGGTACTCGGGCGTGAAGCGCGCGAAGTGCAGGGGCGTCTTCACGCCCAGCTCGAGGCGGATCCAGTGGCACAATTTCTTGATCTCGGCCTGCGAGTCGTTGTACGAGGGCAGCACCAGGTTCACGATCTCCAGCCACGGCCCGGCGGCGCGGATCGCCTCGATGGCGCGCAGGATGGGCTTGAGCTGGCTGCCGCACACCTTGTCGTAGAACTTGTCGCTGAAGCCCTTCAAGGCCACGCAGAAGGCGTCGATGGTGCGGCACAGCTCCTTGACTGGCTCCACCTCGATGAAGGCCGCGGTCGCGCACACGTTCTTCACGCCCCGCTGGCGCGCCAGGGCGGAGACGTCGCGCACGTACTCGAAGAAGACCACCGGCTCGGTGTAGGTGTAGGCGATGGCGCGGATGTCCTTCTTCACTACCGCCTCGAGCGCGCGCTCCGGCGGGTAATCGTACGTCTTGAGGTCGTCCGGCTTGGACTGCGACTGCGCCCAGTTCTGGCAGTAGAGGCAGCGCAGGTTGCAGCCGCCGAAGGCGATGGACAGGGTCTGCTCGCCCGGCAGGAAGTGGTTGAGCGGCAGCTTCTCGACCGCGTCGACCGAGAGGGTGCACGGGTTGCTGTAGGCGTGGCAGAAGAGCTCGCCCTCGTGGTTGGTGCGCGTGCGGCAGAAGCAGGTCTGCCCCGCCTCGAGCACGCAGTCCAGCGGGCAGATGAAGCACTGCGTCTTCTCGCCCGGGAGCTTCTTCCAGAAGCGCGGATCGACCTCGATCGGCCCGGCGGCGCGGCCCTCGAGGGCGGCGAGCGCGCGCCCGGCCGGGCCGAGCAGGGCGAGGGCCGCCGAGGAGAGGCCGAGGCCGAGCAGGCCGCGGCGTCCCGGATCGGGCAGCTGGCGCGCGCGCCGGCTCATGGCCGCGGGCTCACCCGTCGATGGCGCACTTGCCGTCCTTGCAGCTCGGCGCCCCCTCGGTCGCGTCGAGGTCGGTGGTCGGCTCGGGCCGGAAGTTCTCGAGCTGCTCGAAGCGCGCCTCGAGCAGCGGGCGCATGGCGGGATCGAGCAGGAAGTCGCGCGTCTTGTCGCAGAGCACGACCTCGTCCCCGCCGCGCTCGTCCTGGAGCTCCTCGATCAGCGCCTCCTCGCGGTTCAGCTCGGCCAGCGCCGTGGCCAGCTCCTCCTGCTCGATGGCGAAGGTCGCGTCGTCCATGCAGCGCGCGCGCAGCGCCAGCTCGAGCGTCTTGCGCAGCGCCTCCTCGCGTTCGTCCCCGGGGAAGCGGCCGTGGTGCTGCTCGATGCGCTCGAGCAGCGCGTTAGCGATCTCCGGCGCCTGCTGCAGGAAGACGCGCACCGGGATCTTGCGCAGCTCCTTGAGGGCGCGCGCCTGCGGCTCGTGCGTGTTCGCCTGGCCGGCGCGCACCGGGTCCTTGAGGTTCTGCGGCGGGATGAGGCACGCCTTGTAGTCGATGAGCACCTGGCGTTGGGAGTCGGTGAGGAGCGCGGCCGCTTCCTGCGCCGGCGTCAGCTCCTGGCCGCGCGCCTTCTTGCGAGCGTGCCTGCCCGCGCCCTTCCTGGCCGTCTCCTTCATGCGTGCGTCCTGCGCCGCGTCCACGCAGTGGCGCAGGGCGGCGCGCGCGGGCTCGCGGCCGGCGCACAGGTCCTGGGCCACGGCCGCGAGCGCGCCCTCGAGGTCCGCGAGCGCCTCGGCGCACTCCATCTCGTCCTGGCGGCCGCGCGCGCCGTCCGGCGCGACCTCGAGCAAGGCGGCGATCTGCTCCTGGTCGAAGTGCATGCCGTTCATCAGGTTGACCAGGTTGATGTCGCGGCGCACGTCCTGGACGAGCGCTGCCACCACCGGGTCGACCGCCTGGCCAGAGCACTTGGGCGGCCGCTCGCCCGCGCGCCGCGCCAGGACTCCGGCGAAGGCCGGCTCGGCGAGCAAGAGCCCGAGCGCGTCCGTGCCGCCGTGCTTCTGGCGCGCGATCTCGTGCAGCTCGGAGCGCGCGTCGCATTCACCCTTGCGGCTGCCGAGGCCGCTCTTCAGCTCGGCGAGCCGCTCCGCCGCCTCGGCGCGCGGCAGGCGGCGCAGGTCGCCGAGGTAGGAGCGCACCACCTCGCGCTCCTCGGGGGAGAGCACGCGGCGCCCGCCGGTGAGGCCGAGGTCGCGCAGGTCGCCGATCAGTTCGGGCAAGGACTCGTCGATGTCGCGGTCGGAGAGCTGGCCGAGGCGCTTGACGAACTTCTTGGTCTCGCCGGTCGGCCGGGGCTCGGCCGCGAGCTCCTCCCTGAGCCAGGACTCCGGCCGCGGCGTCTGCTCGATCAGAAAGTCCTGCTGCGCGCTGAGCACCTCGTGGGCGCGCGCCGCGAGCACGTTGAGCTGCTCGAAGAAGCGCAGGCGCAGGTTCTTCTCGGCTTCGTTCGCCTGCGCCGTCTCCTGCTCCACCTGCGGGCTGAATCCGCGGTCCGCCTCTCCCTCCTTGAGGAAGGTGCTGAAGGCGGTCCACTGGCGCTCGATGACCGCCGCCAGCTCCTGCTCGTGGTCGGCACGCACCTTCTGCGCCTCGGCGGCGATGGCGAGCAGGGAGCGCGCCTGCTCCGCGTCGAGCGCCAGGCGGTCGACGGCGACGGCGGCCTGGATCGTGGCGTAGTGCTGGCGCACGCGCTCGGCGGTTTCGATCTCGCGCGTCCTCTGCGGCGTGGCGCGCGCGTCTGCCGGAACCGCGAGCGCCGCCGGCGAGAAGAGGAACGCGCAGGAGGAGAGGAGGAGGAGCTGCTCGAGCTTCACGATCGACCTCGACTCGCCCGGCCGGACGCCACGGATCAGGTCTTGACGCGCGGAACCCGCGGCCGCGGCCGGCACGGCTCGGCGGGACGCCCGCGCCCCTCTCGGGTCTACTGATTCCATCGTACTTCAACCCGGCCCGCCAAGAGAAGTTGCGGGGCTTTCCTGGGCGGCCAGGTCTCCCGGCCGGGCGGCGCGCGGGGCGGAAGAGGGCGTCGCGGCGGGTGTGGGCCTGGTGCTAGACTCTGGGCCGGGGGTTTTGCACAGGAGTTCGCCATGCGCCCTGCCCTCGCCGCCGCCGTCTGGTGCGTCCTCTCCCCCCTCGCCTGGTCCGACTCGCTCGATCCCGGCGACACCAAGGTCCTGAGCTTCAAGAAGAGCGTGCCGGCCGTGGGCGGAAGCACCCGGCCCTCGGTTTGCGGTAGCGGCCGCCGGGTCGTCTTCCTGTGCGACCGCCCGAACCTGACCAATCCGGCGGGGAACGGCAACGTGCAGGTCGTGCTCCTCGACCGCGAGACGGGCAACTACAGCCTGGCGTCCGTGAGCACTCTCGGCACACAGGCGAACCAGGACTGCTACGCGCCCAGGATGGCGGCGGACGGCCGGCACGTCGTTTTCTACTCCGCTGCCTCGAACCTGACGGTTGGGGATACGCTGGGCCACCACGACGTCTTCCGGCACGACCGCAAGACCGGAAAGGCGCTCCGCGCCAGCCTGACGCACGACGAGAAGGAGCCGAATGCCGGCTGTATCCGCCCAAGCGTCTCGGAGAACGGCCGCTACATCGCCTTCGAGTCCACGGCCTCGAACCTCACCCCGGCCGGCGGCAACGGCTTCACGCAGATCTACGTGCGCGACATGAAGCTCGGCAGCACCGAGCTGGTCTCCGCGGGTTCGGGCAGCGTGCTGGGCAACGGCAACTCCACGTACGCCTCGATCTCCGCGGACGGCAAGCTGGTCGCGTTCCACTCCAACGCATCCAACCTCGGCGCGGCGAGCGGCACCCAGGTGTGGGTGCGCAACCGCAAGGCCGACAAGACCGAGCTGATCTCGCAAGGCCATGCCGGCGCGGCGCCGGAGAGCGGCAGCCATTACCCCTGGATCTCGGGGAATGGCCGTTTCGTGGCGTTCAGCTCCACGGCGGGCAATCTGACCGCGGAGGACAAGGGGCCGGCCACCGAGGACGTGTTCGTCTTCGACCGCAAGAAGGAGAAGATGCGGCAGTGGGTGATCAAGGCCGGAGGCGAGAAGCGGGACGCGGAGGTCCAGGGCATCTCGGCGAACGGCCGCTTCGTGCTGGCCAAGTCGGCGGAGGTCCTCCCCTTCGCCTGCCTCGTCAACGCCATGTGGCGCATGCATCTTATCGACCGCGAGCAGGAGACGATCGAGCTCTGCTCGGTCAACTCCCAGGGCCAGCAGGCGAACGACACGGCCTTCGCTGGCGCGCTCTGCGCGAGCGGCAAGTACGCGGTGTTCGACTCAGAGGCCACGAATCTCGGCAACGACGAAGACTCGGCCCAGGATGTCTTCATCCATCGCAGGTGAGGGGGCGTCCCGCAGCCCGCCGGTCGGCTGCGCGTCGTCATCGGGCTGGTCGTCGCCGCGGGATTCCTCGGCTGCTTGGCCACGGCCTGCGGTTTCCTGGGGAACCTCTGGTGGCGCTTCGACCATCCGGCCCATTCCCGGGTGCCGTACCTGGCCCTGCCGCTTCTCCAGGCTGCTGGAGGCGGCCGGCCAGCGGGACACGGCGCGGGGAACGGGAGTGCAGGCGACCTGGCCGGCGACCCTGCCCCTGCTCCGGATTCCCATTGATCACTGCCTTTACTCTGAAGGCATCGCGGAGGAGGATCGGCGGATCGGGTCCGACGTGGGGTCC
Source organism: Planctomycetota bacterium (assembly GCA_016213895.1). Classification (GTDB taxonomy): domain Bacteria; phylum Planctomycetota; class B15-G4; order B15-G4; family JADJEK01; genus JACQZJ01. Next base: position 6,719 of record JACQZJ010000049.1, read on the forward strand.
GATCACTTCCCCTTGATCGTGGACTTCCATCAGTCTGACGGGGACAAGTGACGGGGTGCCGGCAGCCGGCGACCGCAAGGGTGCCCTGCGTCAATGACCAGGAGGCTCTGATGAAGCGGCGCCTGTGCCGGATGCTGCGCCTCGTCTTCCCGTTTGCCGGCTTTGCGGTATTCGCGCCCGACTGCGGCGCGGGCGGGCGGGAAGACCTCCTGCTGCTCGAGAACGTGCGCGTCTTCGCTCCGACAAGCGGCGCCTTCGGCGAGCCGCTCGACATCCTGATCCGGGAGGGGAGGATCGAGGCGCTGGGGGACCTCGAGCCGCCGCCGGAAGGCGCGGAGCGCCGGGACGCGGGCGGCCGCTACGCGATCGCCGGGCTCTGGGACAGCCACGTCCACTTCTCCTTCCTGACCCTGCAGTCCGATGCCGCCGTCGCCTCGGTCCTCGAGGCCTTCCTCGGCAACGGCATCACCTGCGTTCGCGACGTCGGCGGCCCTCTGGAAGTGATCGCCTCGCTGAGCCAGCGCGTCGCGAGGGGCGAGATCGCCGGGCCAACGATCCACTTCAGCGGGCCGCTGCTCAGCCAGCCTCCTCTGCTCGACATGCTCAAGAACGTGAACGAGATGCTGCCGGGGTCCGCTGCGACCGTGGAGTCGGTCGCCGACGTGGACGCCATGCTCGACCGCCTCGCCGAGCAGGGGGCGACGCTGACGAAGGCGATCGGCCGCTGGGATCCGGCGCTCTTCCGCTACTACCTCGACGCGGCCGAGGCGCGCTCGCTGCGCGTCGTCCTCGATCCGGGCGCGCCGCTCTTCCACCGGATTCCGGTCGACCTCGCCCTGGCCCTCGGCGTCCCGAGCATCGAACACGCCAAGGCGGCCTGGCCGGTGGTGCTGCGAGACGACCTGAAGCGGGAGCATGACGCGTTTCTGGCCGCGGGCGACGCAGCAGGTTCAGGGGAAGCGCTGATGCTGCGCATCATGTCGCTGGGCGAGGAATCGCTGTCGCCGGAACGGGTCGCGGCCCTTGCCGGCGACTGGGCGCACCGCGGCGCCTGCTTCTGTCCGACCCTGGTGGTGGCGGAGTCCTGGCTGCGCCAGCCGCTGTTCCCTCCTGCCGGCGGCGCGTCTTCCGAGGAGTGGGAGCGTGGCACGCGCGGCATGCGCGATGTGGGGGTGCGGCTCACGCGCGAGCTGGCCGCCAGCGGCGTCCGGATCCTCGTCGGCCAGGACGGCGCGGATCCGGAAGGGACCCTGCTGGAAATGGAGCTGCTCGCGCAGGCCGGAGTGAGCCCGGTCGAGATCCTGCGCGGGGCGACCAGCTACCCCGCGGCGTGGCTGGGCCTCGACGAGCGCTGCGGGTCCCTGGAGCGCGGAAAGGCCGCGGACGTCGTCATCCTCGACCGGGACCCCCTCGAGCGCATCGAGAACATCCGCTCGGTCTGGCTCGTGGTGAGGAACGGCGCGGTGCTCTTCGACTGAAGAGGGCTGCTGTCCCGCCACGGTGATCGAGTCGACCTGCGACGCGTGCCGGCGCGGGGACGCGCTCCGCGAGCTGACGGCGGATTGGGCCTTCCGCGGGGACGTGAAGCTCGAGCGCGATCCGCGGGGAGCGGTCCACGTGTGCGAGGACGGCGTGCGGCTGGGGGAGGTGGCGCTCGAACCGGACGCGCTGCGCGTGAACTTGCGGCCGGACCTGCCGGCCGACATCAGGGAAAAGGCGTGGCAATGACAAGACGGTCCATCGGTTACCATGCCCTGCGCCGGGGCGCCGACCCGGCAGGAGATGTCGCGGGTGCCGGCCGTCTACTATCTCTGCTGCTGGACGGGCGAAAGCGGGGGCATCAAGGTCCTGTACGACCACGTGCGCCTGCTGCGCACGCTCGGGGTCGCGGCGCACCTGGCCTCCTACGGCGCGTTCGAGCGCGCCGGTTGGTTCGCGCACGATCCGCGGGACGTGCCGGGCTGCTCCGACCTGCTGCGCCGCTTGCTGCCCGAGGACGTCGTCGTCCTGCCCGAGTTCTGCATGCGGGACCGCGAGCTTGCGGGCGCGCGCTGCCGCCAGCTCGTCTTGGTGCAGAACACGAAGCTCGTCACGGGCGCCCTGGATGACTTGCGCTACGAGGGGCTGATCGCCAGCAGCCGGCCGCTGGCCGCGTGGGTGCGGGAGCGAGGACGTCCAGGCGGTCCGGTCCATCTCGTTCCCGGCATGCTCGAGGAGGAGTGGATCTTCCCGTCGCGCGCGCCGCCGGCGGGCCGCCTGCGCGTGCTCGTCATCGACCGCCTGGACAAGCACCAGGGCGAGCCGGAGCGCGTGTACGCGGAACTGCTGCGCCACGAGCGGCTGGCCGTGACCTACGTGCGGCCGCGCATGCCGCGCGACGCGTTCGTGCAGCTCTTCCGCCATCACGACGTCTACGTGCACCTCGGCTACCCGGAAGGCTTCCCGGTCTCGGTGCTCGAGGCCTTCGGCGCCGGCTGCCTGGTCGTGGGCTTCGCCGGCCTGGGCGGGCTCGAGTTCATGCGGGGCGGCAAGAACTGCTTCCTCGTCGCGGACGGGGACTGGGAGGCCGCGGCGCGCCGCGTGCTGGCGCTCGAGACCATGCCGCGCGCGGCCTGGGCCGCCATGCTCGCGGCCGCAAGGCGCACGGCGCGGCGCTGCGGCGAGGCCAGGACGCGGCGCGGCCTCGCGCGTCTGGCGCGGGCCCTGCGCCGCGCGCCCGGCCAGGCGTCCCCCTTCTCCTGGCTCACCCCATGGAAGGCCTGATCGCGCACCTCATGCGCGCTCCGATCATCGGTGGATCGGAGCTGGAGACGCTGGCCATCACGCGGACCTTCCGCCGCTTCCGCCAGCGCGTGGTCTTTCCGCGGCGCTGCGCCGGGCTCGGGCAGAGCATCCGCGAGCGCTTTCCGCCCGAAGTCGACGTGGACGCGGTCGCGGACGTGGAGGAGGAGCTGCGCCGCGCTCCGCCCGACCTGCTGCACATCCAGTTCCCCTTCATCATCGAGCCCTCTCCGCGCGGGCTCGACTCGGTGCTCGAGCTGCGCCGCTTGCCCGCGCTTCCCGCGGTCTTCACCGTGCACGCCGCGGTCAACGTGCCGGTGCTCGAGGACCTGCACTACGTGTTTCACACCGAGGGCCTTTACCGGCGCTTCGCCGCGCGCATCCCGCCCGAGCGTGCGACCATCTGCGGCAGCCTGGTCGAGCTGCCGGCGGCGCCCAGGGCCGAGAGGCCCGCCAGGGGCCGCGCCGTCATCCTCTGGGTGTCGCGGAACGAGGACGCCAAGTTCCATCCGGCGACGGGCGACATCTGCCGCGCGGTCCTCGCCGCCTGCAAGGACGCCGCATTTCGCTTCATCGGCCAGCCCGAGGAGGTCCTGCTGCCGCTCGACGAGCGCGTGAGCGTGATCCCGGCGCCGGCTTCCGACCTCGAGGCGGAATACCGGGGCGCCGACCTGTTCTGGGCCTTTCCCCATCCGCTGCTCGAGGAGACCTGGTGCCGCACCGTGACCGAGGCCATGGGCCACGGGCTGCCGGCGGTGGTCGCCGCTCACGGCGCCATGCGCGAGCAGCTCGAGCACGGCGTGCACGGTCTGGTGGCCGCGACCCCGGAGGCGTGCGCCGCCGCGCTGATCGAGCTGTGCCGGGACGGGGCGCGGCGCCTGCGCATGGGCGCAGCGGCCGCGCGCCGGGCGCGCGCCCTCCACGAGGAGACCGTGGCGCGCCTCGAGGAGATGTACGGCCGCCTGTTGCGGCGGAAGGAGCGGCATGCCGCGCGTCCAGGAGGGTGAGCGCCTGCTCTTCATCGGCGACAGCATCACCGACTGCGTGCACGAGCAGGTCGCGCCGCCGCTCGGCGGCGGCTACGTGCAGATGGTGAGCTGCCTCTTCGCCGCGCGCCATCCCGAGCTGCGCCTCGCCTTCGAGAACCGCGGCGTGGGCGGCGAGACCATCCGCGACCTGGAGCGCCGCTGGGAACGGGACGTCCTTGCCGCGCGACCCGACTGGCTGTTCATCATGATCGGGGTGAACGACGTGCTCTACGCCCATTTGCCGGGCCTGCGCGAGCGCGCCGTGGACCTGGCCGAGTATCGCGCGGCCTACCGGCGGCTGCTGGCGCGCACGCGCGCCGCGACCAGCGCGCGCATCGTGCTCATGGAGCCCACTCCCCTCGAGGAAGACCCGCGCTCGCCGTCGCACGACCTCATGCGCGAGCGCTGCGCCGTGCTGCGCGAACTCGCAGTCGAGTACGGCTGCGGGCTCCTCGACACCTTCGAGCGCCTCTACCGCATGATCACGCGCTTTCCCGGTCAGGGCTGGATGGATGACGTGCCGCATCCGAGCTTGAAGGGGCACGCCGTGGTCTGCCTCGCCGTGCTCGAGCACCTGGGCTGGTGAGGCGCCGCGCGGCGCGCTCAGCACTCGTCGCGGATGCGCTCGAGCAGCTCGCGCACGTGCACGCCGCGCCGCAGCAGGAACTTCGCGATCGCGAGGCGGCCGTGGCGGCAGGCCAGGAAGAAGGCGCATTCCAGCATCTCGTCGGGATCGGCGAAGCTGTGGCCGAACACGTCGGTGTGCGGCTGCGCGTCCGGGCGCAGGCGGCCTCGGGCGTCGAACTCGCGCTCCACCAGGTCGAGCCGTCCGAGGGCCGCGGCCGCGATCAGGTTGTCCACGCGCGCGCCGCGCCGGGCGAGCAGCTCCGCGACCGCGGTGTGGCCGAAGCCGAGCGCGCCGTGGTCGAGAAGCGTCTCGGCGGCAGCCGCGCCACCTCGACGGCGTTCTCCGGGACGGTCTCGCGTTCGGGCTCGATCCCGTTGCCTGCCACGTAGTGGAGGAGGGTGGCGCCGTGGCTCTTCCGCGAGCGCGCGTGAACCAGCGCCGGGTCCGCGGCGAGCAGCCAGCGCAGCGCCTCCAGGTCGCCCGAGATCACGGCATCGACCGCTGCCTCGAAGCGCTCGGATCCTCCCGTGCCGCCGGGCGGTCTACCTCTTGGAACCGGCGCCGCGCCATCCCTCTTTCCGCCGGACTTTCTCCGCCTGCCCGTTGAAGCCTGTTGCGCCGGTGTCTAGAATCACCCGCTCGGACAGACAGCACACACCGCGGGGTGGAGCAGCTGGCAGCTCGTCGGGCTCATAACCCGGAGGTCGTAGGTTCGAATCCTACCCCCGCTACCAAACAAACCAAAGGGAGGTCGCGCTTCGTGCCCGGCCTCCCTTTGGCCTTCTCTGGCCCCTCGCGACGGCGAATCCGTGAGACGGAGAGTCCGGCGGCGGATACGTTCCATCGATGCGGCTATCGCAGGCGATCGAGCCGCTCGATGATGATCTGAGTCAGAGCAGCGCGCGGGCTGCCGCTCAACTGTGAGGCGGCGATCATCTCCATGAACACTTCTCGCAGTGCGAGCAGGTCGGCGATCTTTCGTTCGCTATAGGTCCGGGCGATGCCCAGGTGATCGGCGAAGGCGACGAAGTCGGTGCGTCGCAGGTGGTTGCGCTTGCCGATGATCGTCAGTGCCAACTCATCTCGCTCCCCCGGGATTGCCAGTCGAGACGACACCAGGTCGTAGGCGGGGCTGAGCGCGATCGTGCCGTCTTCGCTGGTCAAGAGCGAGAAGTTCTTGCGATGGGCGTCGCCGTTGCCGATCGCGAAGTTGAAGATGGTCACTTCGAACAGCCGCTGGAGGTCGAGTGGCGCGAAGGAGCAGTGTTCGCGGATGGTCTGCGCGATCTGCTCGTGGCTGCCGGAGTATTTGTCGGGCCCGCCGAGGATCTGGTGCATGTCCTCGCAGGCGAGCTTCTCGACGCGTCGACCCTTCTTGAGCCGATCGAAGCGCTTCACCAGATACGCGGGCGCGCCATCGGCGAGGTCGATCAGCAGGTGCGGCGCCGTGCGCAGACCAAAGCGCCGGCCCATCGTCATGCATAGATACTCGTTCTGCGGCAACTCGGCGAAGTCTCGCGTCTGGGGCTTCAAGATGAACTGGCCCTCACGCGCGACGGGAATGAGTCGGTCGCCTTCGAGCCGCAACGACAGCTTTGGCTGAACGCCGGAGATGCTGAGCTTCCCGGCCATCTTCTGTGCTTCGAGGGCGATCTCGCTGGATGAGATGGCAATGGTGGGGCGTATCGGTTTGCCGAACATCGTGCGGAGCGCCTTGGAGTCGACCTCAATCGGGGGCATCGGTCACCTCCCGAAGACTCACTGCGCCGACGCAGTCCTCACAGGTGCGCAGCAGCAGACCGAACACGTCCTTCTCATCGACCTTGATGGTCGGGGCGACGATCCGCAGATACCAGCCCTCGGGCACGAGCCCGGCGAAGAAGGAAAAGAGCACGGGCGACTCGAACGGTTCGGTCTGGAGCGGCAGCGTCAGCGAGATCGCCTGTCCTCCATCGAGATAGGCACGGTCGTAGACGAACCTGTAGCCGCCGTGATCCAGTTCGGTCACTGTTCCTGCCAGGCGGTCTCGGCAGTAGACGCGGGCCTGACGGCTCATGGCTTCGGCCTCACTTGCAGTTCGTGACCCAGCAGGTCGAGCACCTGCTTCACCTTGTCCAGGCGAACGGTCGGCTTGCCCTGCTCCAGTTCGCGAACGAAACGCAGACCCACGCCGGCGCGCGCAGCCAGTTCAGGCTGGGTCAGCCCAGCGACCTTGCGAATCCTGGCAATCTCTGTTCCGATTCCCACGGCGATAGCCCCGTTCGGGTACATTTACTCATGGCACGCCGGCATCATCGGCGTAGGTAGCCTTGATGTCAACGTTCACAGTACCCTTTCGGGTATTTTTGTGAGGTGTACACCGACATCGTGGAACCACCGACGACGAATGCTGCAGAAGTCATACCCGATCGGGTATATTCAAGGTTGTTCCATTCTCATCGGCATCGGTGCGAGAACGACTTCTAGGACCTCGGGCGTCCGGGCCGAGAAGTTGTCACTCCATTCGGCCGGGCACGACGGGGGTCATCCTGCGGTGGCGCCTGGGAGCCTCGACGCCGAGGCGTTCGAGAAGTCGGTACGCGCCCGGTACTTGGCCGAGGCGCAGGAGTTCCTCGCCAGCATGCGACCGAGCTGATGGTCGAGCGGCGCGTGCGAGGGGCTCGGAATCGCGGTCGCGGCGCGCGAGCTGCTCTGCTCGCTCACCGACGAGGAGGTCGCGCTCCTCGCCTGCAAGCTGCTGGCCCCCTCCGACAACACGCGGGGCCGCTGATCCCGCCTTCGCCGACATGCTGCGGCGCTTCATCGACGACGACGTGCAGCGATAGTTCTGGCGGCCGCGGCCAGCCACGAAGAACCGCCGCCTCGCCGTTGCAGCCGGCGGGGAAGTCGTTCCAATTGAGCGGGACTCCGGGCGGCTGCGCGCTTCTTGGGACGGATCGGGGGCACGAGGTGGCGCCCGGCGATGCTCGTTCTACTGTTCTCCTCTCTTCTCCTGCCGTCTCTTGCGCACGGCCAGGCCAGCGACTGGATGTGGACATGAAGAGCGCCTGGATTCGGTTCGGCGGCGTGCTGGTGCTCGGGTATGGCATCTGGCTCTCTCTCGCCCGCGAAGCCCGCGCGGGGCTCGAGCCGCCGGAGATCCAGCTCGAGACGTCGGCGGACTGCAAGCTGCTCGGGCCTCATCTGGCGCAGGGCGTCGTCATCGACCTGACGGTGGCGTGGCGCGAGCCCGGATCGCTTCTCGACACGGTCGGCATTGCCCGCGCGGCCCACGGCAGCGTGACGCTCGGCATCCTGCAAGATGGCGCTCTCGAGCTGTCCGTGTTCCTGCCGGATGCGGCAGGCGCGGAAGCGTCAGGGTGGTGCCGCATGCGTTCAGCGGCGCGGCTGGCGAAGGAGGAGCCGCGCCGGGTCACGGTGTTCCTGGGTCCGGCGGCGCAGCTCTACGTCGACCGCGAGTACCAGGGCAAGCTCTCCGCGCCCGAGGTCTGGCCTGACCAGCAGATCTACCTCGGCGACTTCCCGGGAGACGCGGACCTCGACCCAGCCGGCGGAGCGCGGCGCGGCATGGTCGGCGGCGTGCGGCTCCACCACTTCGGGCAAGGAGACGACGACCTCCAGATCCTCACGCTCCACCGGCGCGTCGCGGCCCTGGACCAGAGTGACGGCCTGACCATCCGGCGGCTCGCGGAGCAGCAGGCGGCGCTCGCTCCGACGTCGGCGGAGGGCCTGCACGCCCGCGCCTACGCGCATCTGCGCCTCGGCGCCCCGCGGCCGGCCATCGCCGATCTCGAGGCCTCCCTCGCTTTGAAGGACTCTCCCGCCGCGCGCCGCGACCTGGAACACGCGCGCTCACTCCTCGAGCAGCAGGCGGCGGACGGCGCTCCGCGCGGAGGGTTCCTCGAGGCCGACCTGCCGCCGGCGCAGGAGGAGATGTCGGCCCTGCTCGATGGGAACGCCGGCAGCGTGCGCCTCGCGGACGGCGCCCAGCTCTCCTGGCCCGCGGGCGTGGTGCCCGCAGAGGGACTCGTTACGCTGCGCCGGCTGGAATCCGGCGCCGACCACGTCCTCTACCACATTCACGCTCCGCAGGACGCGCTCACCGGCCAGGCGGAGCTGGAGCTTCCCGTGCCCGGGGGCGCGGACGAGCCGGGCGGCGTGCTCGTCCTCTACATGCGGGACATGGACGATCCGGGAACGCTGCTCGATACCTCCTGGCAGCCTGGCGACAGAACGGTCCGGGCGCGGGTCGATCACCTCTGCCTGGCCGTGCTCTGGTTTCTGCCGAAGGTGGTCGCGGGGGCCGGCGCGGTCCTCGAGACCGGGACGCAGATGCTCAACTCCGACGCGCGCCTCCAGGAAGCCGTGGACCAGATGCTGCGTCCGGACCGGGAGCTGCCCGAAGGCGTCTCGCGCGAAGGAGTGAACCTGCACGTGCCGCGCTACGACCAGGGCAACACCCTGCTCTGCTGGGCGGCTTCCCTGGCGATGCTCGTCAACGCGACGCGCGATCCAACCACGGCCCTGGAGAGGCCGTTCAAGCCGCAGGCCATCGCCGCGCTCGTCAAGGCCGAGCCCGACGACGGCCTGGGAGCGCCGCGCTACTGGGCTGCGCCCCTTTGCGAACCGTGGCCCGGCGTGGCCGAGGCCGCGGGAGCCGAGGTCGAGGTCCAGCGTTGGGCCTTCTACCCCAACTTGATTCGCTACGTGTTCCGGCGGCTCGAAGAGCGGCGGCCCGTCCAGCTCAGCATCGGCTCGCAGACCCACGACGTCGTGGTCGTCGGGTACGACCGAGAGGGGTTCCTGATCCAGGACCCGCGGGTCGAGGGCATCGGCAAGGGCCGCGTGGGATGGAGCGCCTTTTTCGGGCTGATCAAGGGCAACCTCCAAACCGCGACCGCGGTCTATACGGTCGTGTTCAGCAAGCCGGTCCAGGGCGCTCTGCCGCGCGCGACGCTCAACGCGCCGACCTGCGAGGAAGCGGGCAAGTACAACCAGAGCGGCTGCTACTTCACCTCTCCGGGGCAGAGCGGGCGCGATCCCGAGACGGAAGCATGCGGCTTCCAGTGGACGGGCAAGGCGCCGGGCGGCGTCCGCCTGGTGACCGGCGGCGGCCGGAAGATCGAGGTGCACGAGCTCGCGGTCTCGGGCCGGACGCTCCTGCACGCGAGCAACCTCGCGGTCGCGAACCCGAGCAACGGGGAGTTTCGCGGAACCATCCGCATATCGCTGCTCGTCGGCGGTCAGGATGCGCCGCGCCCGGTCACCGTCATGGAAGCGGTGGTTCCGGGCGAGCCCGTGTTTGGCACCAAGAGCTACTTCTCCGCCGGCTCCGGGCGCACGGCAAGAGTGTCGCTGCCGCAGGGCATCCCCCTGGCGCCGTTCCTGCGGGAGGAAGGACCGGGACCGTGCGCCTGCGTGCTCCGGTTGTCGCTCCACGAGGGAAACCAGGAGATCGACCGGTACGAGCTGCCGCTGACGCTCAGGCCGTTCCGCATCGACGCGCTGAAAAGTGAGTCGGGCGGAGGGGAGGGCGCGGTGCGCCTCACGGGAGCGGGGTTCGCGTACGGCGGCTACTCCGCTGCCGAGGGCGCCGCCGCGCCCGTGACGCTCTTCTGGCGCGGTCCTGCCCAGGCGGAGCGCGAGGTCCCCTGGCGGATCGAATCGGAGTCCGAGGCGGTCTTCGAGAGGCCTTCCTGGATGCAGGGCGGCGCGCTTTTCCTGCGCGCGGGCGACGGCCGCGAGAGCGACCTGTTCCCGCTGGGCGTGAGTCTCCTGGATGAGCCTTTCCCCCTCGGCTACCGCGAAGTGAAGCGCGTGGCCGAGGCCCAGGCCATTCCCGGTCTCGGCTGGAAATACACCATGCAGGTCCTGGAGCGGGAGGTCGACGTCGCCGGGAGCTTCCATCTCACCAGCAGCAATCCGTTCGGGACGGCGGGCGATCCGGCCGCGGCGAAGCGCACTCCTGCGGTCCTTCCGCACGGCTGCCAAGCAATAGTGACCCTCTGCCAGCTCGACCCTGCCTCCTGGAAGCGCTGGGGCAAGGACCCGACCGAGTTTGCTCCCGGCCTGACCGACTACGCCGGGCTCAGCTACGCGCCGGCCGAGGACCTGTACGTGAACGAGCCGAAGCTGGACGGCAGCGGCGAGCTCGGGGCGCGGCGTCTGCTCCGCATCGGCGATGCGACCCTCTACCTGAGCGTCTGCGTCACCGGGCCCCTGCGCGTGCAGTATCCCGAGGGCATGAACGCCTTCACCACGGATGCGGCCGCACGGATCCGCCGCGCCGCGGACGATCTGGAGGCGCTGCTTCGCGCGCTCCAGGGCGGCTAGTCGTCCGGCCGACAGGTCAAGAACGGAGATACGTCCGATGCCGAACGTTGCGGACCAGACCCCTGGCGATGTTCTCGATTGGACCATGCGCGTGCGGCTCGTGGGGGACCGGTTCTTCTTCTGGGACATGCTGCGCTGGGCGTTCCTCACCGGCCTGGCGGTGACGGTCCTGCTGGCCGTCGTCTTCGTCGCCGTGGGCAGAGCCGAGACTCTCCCCTTCCTGCTCGCGCACGTGTGGATCATCCTCGCCGGCGTCCTGGGCGCGTGCTTCCTCATCGCGCTCATCGTGTTCCGAAACCGCTACTTCGTGCGCTACCTGCTGGACGAGAAGGGCGTCTGCTGCGCGCTGGTGCACGACACCGCCAGCCTCGGTTCCGCGGCCGGCAAGATGGCCGTCGCGCTGGGCGTTCTGACCCGCTCGCCGGCCGCGGCCGGCGCGGGTCTGCTTGCGGCCGCGGGCCAGGCGCACGCCCTCCGCTGGCAGGAGATCCGCAAGATCCGGGTCTACGACGGCCCGCGCGTCATCTCGCTCAGGAACTCCTGGCGCACGGTGTTCCGCCTGCACTGCGCGGACGCGGATTCGTACGCGCAGGTGAAGGCCCTGGTCGTCGCCCGCGTCTCGGCGGCGGGCGGCGCAGTGTGAGAAGGCCGTAGTCGAGCCGCGCGCGCCGTCCGCGTCAGAAGCGGTTGTCGACCTGGACCACTCCGGAAACGGTGAGGAGGTCCAGGCTCTGGCCCTTGTTCTTCTTGGCGACGTTGCGGACCAGGAAGAAGTCCTGCCCGCTGCTGAGGTCGAAGCCGTTTCCCTTGCTCTGCACCGCGCGGTTCTGCATCAGGTGGCAGCGGTCGCAGCCGAAGGTGGAGAACCCGTCCCCCTTCGAGCTGGTGGCCAGGTTGTCCATGGCCAGGCCGTCGTCGGCCGAGGAGAAGAGCACGCCGCTCTGCTTGGCCTGGGAGGAGCGGTTCTCGAGCAGGCGGGCGAAGTCGCTGTTGAAGACCACGATCCCGTTGGCCCCGGCCATGAGAACCACGTTTCCCAGCACCAGCGTGTAGTCGGCGGACGAAACCGTGATTCCGGCCTGGCCCGGCCGCGTGATGCGGTTCCCTTGGACGTGGTTGCGCGAGGCGCCGAACACGGAGATCCCGTCCCCCAGGCTGTCCTCGACCTTGTTCTCGATGAGGAGGTTGTCGGGCCCTCCGGAAATCGCGATCCCGCGGTTGCAGCCTTTCACGCGGTTGTTCCTCACCACGTTGAACGTGCCGCCGACGGTGACGCCGTCGTTCTGGCAGTCGGAGATGTCGTTCTTTTCCACGACGCTGCGGCTGGTCGCGAGAGAGACGCCCTGAGCGGCCGCCCCGCGCAGCGAGTTCCTCTCAATGCGCACCGCCGAGCCGGTCGACGCCGCGATGCACGCGGTGCCGGGGTTGACGATGGAGCACTTGCTCACCAGGACGTCCTGGGAGTCGGTGATGACGATGCCGGAGGAGGCGGCGTTCCTCACCTCCAGCCGCTCGAGGATGACGCCCGTACAGCTCTGCACGTCGATGCCGTTCCCGGGCCCGGACGGGACGATCTCGCACCCGGGCTTGCCGCGCAGCACCAGGCTGGTCTTGCCGGCGATCAGGACCGCGTCCCAGTGGCCCTTCGCCACCACGATCTCGTCCCCGGCACCGGCCGCGTCGACCGCGGCCTGGATGGTCGGTTGATCCTGCGGCACGCGGATGACCGCGGCGAGGCCCTGAGGTGCGAGGAGCGGCAGCAGGGCGAACGACAGCAGCGGAATGCGGGGGTGCATGAGCGGCCTCCGGACTGAAGCGGGTCGCAAGGAAAGGGATCCTCGCCCATCGTACCCGGGAAGCAGGGGGAGTCAGGTCCGGCTCGCCGCCGCGAGGCCCGATTCTCCGGGAAAGGACCGCGAGCGACCGCGCCAGTGGGCGTCTGGCCGTCCTCCTCGCGGTCTCCGCTGCACCGGGTGGTGCGCGCGGCGCGCCCCGAGCACGACGTTCGCGGAACCGGCGCGTCCCGCTCTGGTCTCCTATGATTTGGTGATCCGCCGGGGCGGCGCGCCGTTTCCGGAGGGCATCGCCTCCGGCCGGCGGCGCCGGCCGGCACAAAGGAACCCGCGAGGACATCGGCATGCACGCCTCATCTCGTCGAATCGTGCTTCGGTTCGCTCTCGTCGCCCTCCTCGCCTGGCCTGCCGCGGCCTCCGCCCAGGGCGTCCCGATCGGCTTCGAGGAGGAGTTCGCCCTGTCCCCGGACCGCGCCGCGGTCCTCGAGCAGCTCATCCCCGGGACCGAGGAGTACTACTACTACAACTGCCTGCACCGGCAGAACACGGGCGCGCTGGACCAGGTTCCTCCGCTGCTCGACCTGTGGATCCAGCGGCACGGGCGGGGCGCGCGCGTCGAGGAGATCGAGAACCGCCAGGCCCTGCTCGGCTTCGCGCGCGATCCGGCGGCCGCCTGCGAGTTCCTGATCCGACGCCTCGGACTGCGCTTCGAGCACCAGCGCCAGGCGAGCGGCGAGAAGCCCGACCTGCCCACGCGGCTCGACCCGCAGCTCGTCTCTTCCGCCGCGTTCGCCGCGCGCGCCCTGGCCCAGCACCCGGGCACGGTGGACGGCTTCCGCGACTCGGCCTTCGAGTCCCTGGCGGGGAGCGCCCTGGACGACGCCCTGCTCATGAGCCTGCTCAAGCGCGTGCGGCGGCCGGACCTGCCGAACCTCCCGGCCCTGGTGGTGCGGAATCTCGGCGACAAGAAGAGCGAGGGCTTCGGCTCCCTCGAAATCCACAAGAACCTGCTCCTGGAGCAGCTCGAGGAATGCGCGCGGCTCCGGCCGGCGCTCTTGCGCGAGAGCGCGTTCGTCGAGACGTACCTGCTCCGCCTGCGGCCGAGCGCCGACGTCCAGTGGCAACGGTCAGCCGAGGAGCGCGAGGCCTACTTGACGCGCCTGGAGGCCTTCGCCGCGCGCCTCGCCCCGGCCATGAACTCGCTCAAGGCGCACGTGCTCTACCACCGCCTGGCGCACGACCTCGGCCAGGGGAAGCTCGATCGGGAGCGCTTCCTCGCCTACCTGCGCCTGCCGCGCGAGACCGGCTACGTGAACCCGGACTTGCTGAAGCGTACGAGAGAGTCCGGCGACCTGGTGGACTGCGGGCGGGGCTTCCCCACGGACTTTCCGCCCATCGGCAATGACGAGCCGCTGGTGCGCGCCTGCTTGTCGCATTACTTCCAGAGCGAGGACTCGTACGAGCCGTACGCCGAGTTCGTGCGCGCGGACTACCTGGCGCCGCTCTTCGCCGAGACCAAGATCCTGGCCGGCAGCGGCGACATGGAGCGCTGGTACTCCCTGCTGGGCGATCCCGCCCGCTACGAGGCGCTGCGCGACCGCGTGGAGGTCGCGTTCCCGCCGGCGCAGAAGACCGCCTTCGCCGCGGACGAGCCCGTGTCCCTCGAGGTCGACCTGAAGAACGTGGGCACGCTGCTGGTCAAGGTGTTCGAGATCAACGCGCTCAACTACTACCTCGAGGAGAAGAAGGAGGTGGACGCGTCGATCAGCCTGGACGGCCTGGTCGCGAACGAGGAGAGCACGCACGTCACCGAGGAGAACCCGTTCCGCCGCGTGCGCCGCACCTTCGCCTTCCCTTCGCTCGCGCAGCCGGGCGTGTACGTGGTCGAGTTCATCGGCAACGGCCTCTCCAGCCGCGCCGTGATCCGCAAGGGGCGCCTGCAGTACGTGGAGCGCCTGGGCGCGGCCGGCCAGGCGCTCTGCGTGCTCGACGAGGCGGGCCGCTTCCTGCCGGACGCGACCATCCGCTGCGGCGGCCGCGAGTACCTGCCGGACGCAGACGGCGAGATCCGGCTGCCGTACTCGACCGATCCAGGCACGCGGCAGATCGTCCTTTGCCACGGCCGCCTGGCCACCCTGGAAACGCTCGCCCACCAGGCCGAGGAGTACCGGCTCGAGGCCGCGACCTTCGTCGAGCGCGAGTCGCTGCTCCCGCGCCGCACCGCGCGCGTGCTGGTGCGGCCCACGCTGCTCTTGAACGGCGAGGCCATCAGCCTCGAGCTGCTCGAGGAGCCGCTGCTCGCGATCGAGGCCACGGACGCGGACGGGGTGGCCTCGACCGCCGAGGTCCGCGACCTGAAGCTCTCGCGCGCGAGTGAGTTCGTGCACGAGATCCAGGTGCCGGAGCGGCTGGCCACGCTCTCCGTCTCGCTGCGGGGCAAGGTCAAGAGCCTGAGCCGCGGCGAGAGCGTGGACCTCGACTCCGGGCCGCGCACGTTCCAGTTGAACGGCATCGACCAGACTGACCAGATCGCCTGCCCGCTGCTCGGCAGCACGGCCGAGGGGTACGTGCTCGACGTGCTCGGCAAGAACGGCGAGCCGATCGCGGATCATGCCGTGGAGCTGCCCTGCTGGAGCTCTGCGCCGGTGCACCGGCGCACGACGCCTCGAGCCACCTGTTCCTCGCGGACGGCTTCCTGGAGCTGCGCGACCTGGCGCCGGGCGACTACTCGCTCTGGCTGAAGGAGGCGGAGCGGCTGATCGAGGTGAAGGTCACGGCCGGCCGCACGGAAGGCGGGTGGGCTCTCGGCCGCGACCACCTGCTCGAGGCCGGAGGCTCCGATCCCCTGCACATCGTCGAGGTGCGGGTCGAGGGCGAGGATCTGCTGCTGCGCCTGAGGAACGCCTCGGCGGAGGCGCGCGTGCACGTGTTCACCACGCGCTACGTGCCGGCCTACGACCCCTTCGCCCGCCTGCGCGCGCCGCAGCAGCCGCTGCCCGATCAGGTTCCCGTGGCGCACGCCGAGTCGTCGTATCACTCGGGCCGCGAGATCGGCGACGAGTACCGCTACATCCTCGAGCGCCGCCACGCGAAGAAGTTTCCCGGCAACATGCTGCGCCGGCCGGGGCTGCTGCTCAATCCCTGGGCGCTTGAAGAAACCGATGGAGCGATCGGCGAGGGCGGTGATTCTGGCGGCTCTGTGGTGGGCGTGGGAGGTGGAGCGGGCGGGCACGGGAGAGGGAAGTACGGCATTGCTGGTCGCCGGCGAGTGAGCGCCGGCAGCTTCCCCAACCTGGACTTCCTGTCCGAGCCCTGCGCCGTGCTGGCGAATCTCAGGACCGACGCCGGCGGCGTGCTGCGCGTGCCGCTCGCGAAGCTGGGCGACGGCCAGCAGGTGCACGCCGTGGCCGCGGACGGCGAGAGCACGGTGTACGCCTCGCTGGCGCTGCCCGAGAAGGCGCTCGCGGCCGCGGACCGGCGGCTGGCGCTCTCCCTCGATCCCGCGGCGCATCTCGCGGAGCGCCGCAGCATCGACTTCGTGGACGCGGGCGCGACCGCGGTGATCGAAGACGCGGCGAACGCGAGCGTCGAGACCTACGACTCGCTGGCGGCGGTGCACCGGCTCTTCCTGGCGCTCTCCGGCAACCAGGAGCTGCTGCGTTTCGCTTTCGTGCTGCGCTGGCCGGAGCTCACTCCCGAGGAGAAGCGAGCGCTCTACTCGCAGCACGCCTGCCACGAGCTGCACTTCTTCATCCAGCAGAAGGACCCGCAGTTCTTCGCCGAGGTGGTGAAGCCCTATCTCGCCAATAAGGCGCACAAGACCTTCCTGGATCGCTGGCTCCTCGGCGAGGATCTGTCTTGCTTCCTCGATCCCTGGGCCTTCTCCCGCCTGAACGTGGTCGAGCAGATCCTCCTCAGCCGGCGCCTGGAGGGCGAGGCCGAGGCCGTGGCGCGGCACGTGCGCGACCTGGTGGATCTCGTGCCTGCCGACCCGGAGCAAGAGGCGCTCCGCTTCGCCACGGCGCTCAAGAGCCTCGCGCTCGCACCGGAGCAGGAAGAGAGTCTCGGCAAGAAGCTCGAGGAGGCGCGCGCGGTGCTGGAGAAACCGGCCGCGCCCGCTCCTCGCGAGGACGCCCCGGCGGAGACCGCCGTCCTGCGCCGTAACCAGGCGGCCAAGGGCGGTCTCGAGGACGCCTTGGCCGCGCTCGAACCGGAGAAGGCGGAGGCGGACGGCGCGGACCGCAAGGAGCCGGCGAAGAGCAAACAAGACAAGGACGCGGAGCTGCGCGCCGACGCGCGCCGGCTCTACCGCGCGCCGGCGAAGACGCGCCGCTACGTGGAGCACAACTACTGGCGCCTGCGCCTCGAGCAGCAGGACGCCGGCCTGATCGCGGCCAACGCCTTCTGGCGCGATTTCGCCGAGGCCAAGGGCCGCCGGCCCTTCTGCTCGACGCGCTTCCCCGAGGCCGCGGGGAGTTTCGCCGAGATGATGTTCGCGCTCGCCGTGCTCGACCTGCCGTTCCAGGCGGGCGAGCACGCGGTCGCGTCCGCAGGCGGCCGCCTGTCGCTCGCGGCCGCGAGCCCGCTGCTGCTCGTGCGCCAGGAGATCGAGGAGGCCCAGCCTGCCGCGGAGAAGCCGCCGATCCTGCTCAGCCAGAACTTCTTCCGGCTGGACGATCGCTACGAGTTCGCGGGCAGCGAGCGGCGCGAAAAGTTCGTGACGGACGAGTTCCTGGCGGGCGTGGCCTACGGCTGCCAGGTGGTCTTGACCAACCCGACCTCGTCGCCGCGCAAGCTGGAGCTCTTGCTGCAGATCCCGCGGGGCGCCTTGCCGGTGCGAAACGGCTTCGTGACGCGCGGCGTGCCCGCGCGGATCGAGCCCTACGGCACGGCGACCTTCGAGTACGCCTTCTACTTCCCGGCGGCGGGCGACTACCGCCACTTCCCGGCGCACGCGAGCCTTGACGGCGAGCTGGTGGCGTGCGCCGAGCCGGCGGCCATGCACGTGGTGCTGGTGCCGAGCCGCGTGGACGCCACATCCTGGGAGCACGTCTCCCAGAGCGGCACGCCGGAGCAGGTGCTGGCCTACTTGGAGGCGCAGAACCTGGAGCGGCTCGACCTGACGCGCGTGGCCTGGCGCATGCGCGAGCGCGCCGTGTTCGACGCGGTGCTGGCGCTCTTGCGGCGCCGGCACGTGTACCAGGACACGCTCTGGTCCTACGGCCTGAAGCACGGCGACGAGTCCGCGGGGCGCGAGTACCTGCGCCACGCGGAGGCGTTCCTGGCGCGCTGCGGCCGCTGCCTGGACTCGCCGCTGGTCACCATCGACCCGATCGAGCGGCTGGCCTATCAGCACGTCGAGTACGAGCCGCTCTTCAACCCGCGCGCGCACCGCTTCGGCAAGCGCCGCGAGATCCTGAACCCGGACCTGGCGGGCCAGTACCGGGAGCTGCTCGACATCCTGGCCTGCCGGACGCGCCTGGACGACGCGGATTGGCTGAGCGTCACCTACTACCTGCTGCTGCAGGATAGGGTGGAGGAGGCGCTCGCGACCTGCGCCCGCGTGGACGCGGCGCGCCTGCCGATGGCGCTGCAGCACGACTACCTGCGCGCTTACCTGGACTTCTTCAGCGACGAGCACGCGCTGGCGCGCGATATCGCCGAGAGGTACGCGGACTACCCGGTGGAGCGCTGGCGGAACATGTTCCAGGACGTGCTGAACCAGCTCGACGAGGCGAAGGGCCAGCCGGCCGCGGCGGGCGAGGCGGAAGAGCGCGAGGGCGCGCAGGACGGGCTGGCGGCGCGCGAGCCCGCGCTCGAGCTGAAGGTCGAGGGGCAGAGGGTCAGCCTCTCGCACCAGAACGTCGCGAGCTGCGAGATCAACTACTACGCGATGGACATCGAGTTCCTCTTCTCCACCAGCCCCTTTGTGCAGCAGGGTCTGGGCTCGTTCGCCTACATCCGGCCGAACCGCACGGACCGCGTGGCGCTCGCCGCCGGAGAGAGCGAGACGAGCCTCGGCCTGCCGGCGGAACTCCAGAACCAGAACGTGCTGGTCGAGGCGCGGGCCGGCGGCATCACGCGGCGGCAGGCCTACTTCGCCAATTCGCTGGCGGTGCAGATGATCGAGGCCTACGGCCAGCTCAAGGTCACGCGCGCCGGGAGCGGCGCGCCGCTCTCCAAGGTCTACGTCAAGGTCTACGCGCGCGGCGAGAACGGCGTGGTGCGCTTCCACAAGGACGGCTACACCGACCTCAGGGGGCGTTTCGATTACGCCTCGCTCTCGGGCGAGGGCGCGGGCGACGCCGCGCGCTACGCCCTGCTCGTCCTCTCCGAGCAGGACGGCGCGGTGATTCGCGAGGCCGCGCCGCCGGCGCAGTAGCGCGGGCGGCGACAGCGCCGAGCAGGCCGTCGCACGAGCCCGCGGGCCGCGCCCGGCCACGGCCCCGCTCAGAAACGATTGTCGACCAGGACGAGGCCACTGCCGCCCGAGACCACCAGGCTCAGGTTCTTGCACTTCCGCGCCGTGTTCCGCACCAGGACGGCGTCCTCCGCGTTGGTGAGGTAGAAGCCGTTTCTCTTGCTCCGCACGGCGCGGTTCTCCATCACGTGGCAACGGTTGCTCGACAGGAGGATGAGTCCTTCCTGCTTCGACTTGGCGGCGAGGTTGTCCATCACCAGGCCGTCGTGGGACGAGGACAGGGCAAACCCACACCAGTCCGCCCGCGACGAGCGGTTCCGCAGCAGGCGAGCGTAGTCGCTGCTGGTCACGAGGATCCCGTAGGCGCCGGCCTCGAGGATGACGTTGTCGACGAGCAGGGTGTTGGCGGCGTTGGAAACCTCGATTCCGTATCGGCCCGGCCTCGAGATGCGGTTCCCTTGCACGTGGTTGCGAGACGCAGTGGACACGACGATCCCGTCGCTTTGCGCCCTCTCCACCCTGTTTTCGAGGACCAGGTTGTCGGATCCTGCGGAGAGCGCGATCCCGCGAATGCACTCCTGCACGCGGTTGTTCCTCAGCACGTTGAAGGCGCCGGCCACGCTGATCCCGTCGCTCTGGCAGTCAGAAACGTCATTCCCTTGCACCAAGCTGCGGCTCGACGGGAGCGCGATGCCGTCGCCCGCCGCGCCGCGCACCGAGTTCTTCTCGATGCGGATGGCCGAGCCGGTCGAGGTCGCGATGCCCGCAAGCCCGGGATCGATGACCGAGCACCTGCTCACCAGGACATCCTGAGAGCTGGAGATGAGGATGCCGAAGGAGGGCGCGTTCCGGACGGCAAGACGCTCCAGGATGATGCCGGTGCAGTTCTGCAGCTCGATGCCGTTGCCGGCCGCGGATGGGATGATCACGCACCCGGGCTTTCCCCGGAGCACGAGGCCGCTCTTGCCGTTGATCAAGACGCTGTCCCAGTGGCCCTTTGCCACCACGATCTCGTCCCCCGCTCCGGCCGCGTTGACGGCCGCCTGGATCGTGGGCTGGTCCTGTGGCACGTGGATGATCGCGGCCGCGGCCGGCGTGGCGACGATGGCGAATACAGCGAGCGAGATGAGGGCGGCGCGGGCGAACATGGGCGACCTCCGTGCGTCAGGCCCACACAAGGCGACGAAATCAAGTGTATCGTACCGGGGACCGGCCGCGGCGGCCGCCGCGACTTGCTGGCCGGCCGGGCACGTGGGCCTGCGCCGGCGTGTGGAGGGCGGGAAGTCCGCGGCGGATAGACGCGCGGCCCTCCGGCGAGTCCTCGAACAGGCGCGCGAGGAGGTCTTGGAGCGTGCGGCGGCGGGTGGCAGCCGGATCGACCACATCGCGATAGGCGTAACTGCGAGAGACTCTCTCGCGGGCCAGCCATCCCCTCGCCTCCATGCGGCGGAGCACGGCCAGCGCCGTGTTGTTCGTGGGCCGCTTCTCGCGCGGGAGGCGCTCGCGCGCCGCGTGGGAGGTGGCGGGGGCATCCCGCCACAGCACGTCGAGCAGCGCCAGCTCCAGCCGGCCGGGCGTGCGGAGGTGCGTGGCGGTCATTGCCCGCCGGGCCGCGACGGCCTCATTCCACGGCTTTCCCGGCCGCGAACGGTTAGCAGGCCGCTGAAGAAGTGCTCTGTCGCCGAGGCGAGCGTATCGCGGCCGAGAGGCACCGCCGCAGGCAGGATGACTTTTTCAACGGTCTGCTAGGCGTGCTGCTGTTCGCCTGCTTCGCCAGGCGGCAGCGGCTCTCCCTCGCCGGCGGCGAGCGCCGCGGCCGCGCGGCGCACGGCAGCCAGGAGGCGCGGCAGGGCGGAGCGGACCGCGGGAGAAAGCTCCAGGCCCGGCTCGATCGCGGCCGGTTCGACGCCGAGCACGACGATCCGGGGACGCCTCTCCGCCGGGAGCAGGGTCACGGCCCGGCGTAGATCCAGGTCATGCACGGAGTCCAGGGGCGCTCGGCCGGCAGAGCCGTCCGGCAGCACCTGGTACACCGTGCCGGGAGGCCCTCCCGCCTGGACGGCGTCGAGCGCCAGGACCACGGCGGCGCTTTCCAGAAGATGCAGCGCATCCAGGACCGCGGTGCCGATCTCCACGACCACGACGCCCGGGATGTCCTCGCAGAGGAGGGCGCGCGCGGCGTGGACTCCCACGCCGTCGTCGCGCAAGAGGACGTTGCCGAGGCCCGCGATCAGCAGGCGCCGGCGCGGCGTCAGGAGACCGCGAGGCAATCGCCGCCGCCCGGCCGCATGACGTGGACCGCGCAGGCCAGACACGGATCGAAGGAGTGCACCACGCGCAGCAGCTCGATGGGCTCGGTGACCGACTGCACGGTCGTTCCCAAGAGCGCCTGCTCGATCGGCCCGCGCAGGCCGCCCGTATCCCTGGGAGACGCGTTCCAGCAGGTCGGCGTGACCACCTGATAATGCGCGATCTTCTTGTTCTGGATCTTGACCCAGTGCCCGAGGGCGCCGCGCGGCGCCTCGGTGAGGCCGAAGGCCTGGGCGGATTGCGGCAAGGCGTGCTTCTTGAAGACTGGCTGATCCGGGTCGAGCTTCTTGAGCCAGGTCTTCATGGCCTGAGCGACCTTCAGCGCCTCGAGCGCGCGCGCCATGTGGCGGTCCAGCACCGAGATGCCGTTGTGGTAGTCTCCGTTCACCGTCATGCGCGCGAGCGGTCCCACCTCGTACGGCAGCCCGTCGTAACGCGGCGCCTTCAACCAGGAGTAGGCTCCGCTCTTCGGATACTGCGCGTCGGTCTTCCCCGAAGCGGGGTTCAGTCCATTGGCGCCTTGGTCGTACCAGGAGCAGGTGACGTCCTCCGTGATTGCGCCAATGTCCACGGGCAGGACGGCGTCGCTGCCGTTCTCGATGCGGCCGCGCTTCAAGAGCAGCTCCTGGCCCTTGGCGTCGAGGTCGAAGACGCCGTAGGCCAGCAGGTTGCCCGGGCCCCGGCCGACGGAGAAGTAGTCGCCATAGTGATCGCCGAGCAGCACGACGTCGGGGATCCAGACGTCCTGGATGAAGGCGATGAGGTCCTTCAGGCGGGTTTTCGCTTGCTTGATGTCGCCCGAGTTCGGGTGGTGCGTGAAGCCGCCGGGAACGTAGGCGGGCGGCATGGGCAGCCGCCCGCCGAAGATGGCGCCCGCCTCATGCGCGACGCGCCGCATCTCGAGGGCGGCCAGGTAATGCTGGACCAGCGTTTGCGTCTTGGAGGCGCCGAGCCGCAGGTCCGTCTTCCAGCTCGGCTCCCAGGGGGGCAGGCCCGGACCCGCGACGTAGTCGAGCAGCGCCAAGTGGTAGAAGTGCAGCACGTGGCTGGCGATGAAGTTGGCGCCGAGCACGAAGTTGCGCATGATGCGGCCGTTCGCCGGCGGCGTGACGCTCGAGGCCGCATCGAGCGCCTTGACCGCGGCCAGTCCGTGGGAGACCGGACACACGCCGCAGATGCGCTGCGTCAGCGGCACCGCGTCCCAGGGGTGGCGGTTCTCGAGGATCTTCTCGAAGCCGCGAAACAGGGTGCCGGTCGACCAGGCGTCGACGACTTGCAGCGTGCCGCCGACGTCGTCGACCTGGACCTGGATTTTCAGGTGCCCCTCGATGCGCGTGACCGGATCGAGGGTGATGACGGACGGAGCGAACGTGTAGGTGCTGGACGAAGCGCTCATGTTCGATGCCTCCGGGTCCGGGACTAGTCGTCCCCGTCCTCCCCTTCTTCATGGAAGAAGGGCTCGGTTCCGGGGAATCCCGGATTGGTGCACCCCTGGCAGGGGGCGTCCGCGCCGATGCACCAGTTGGCCTTGTCGTTGAATTTCACCTTCGGACAGTTGCCCTTGGTCTGAGACCAGGGGCCGCGACAGCCCAGCTCCTCCAGGCAGCCGCCGTGCTCGCCGAAACTCTCGGCCTCCTCGTCTTTCTCCTTGCGCGGGCACTGGTCGTGCACGCGTTTGGCATAGAGCTCCGTAGGCCGGCCGAAGGAATCGAGCGGGATCTGCGCGCCCGCGACCAGCTTGGCGATGGTCCACACCATCCAGTCGGGGTGCGGCGGGCAGCCCGCCACGTTGATGGTCGGTAGGCCAGTGAGCTGCTTGACGCTCTGCACCGCCGTGGGATTGGGCGGCGCCGCTGGAATGCCGCCGTAGGCGCTGCATTGCCCGACGCAGACGATGGCGGCCGCGGCCTGCGCGTGCGTGGTCACGGCCTGCTGGAACGTGACGTCGGCGCCGTTCTCGCTCCAGGCCCAGCAGGCGTTGCCAGCAAACGCGGTGGGTATGCCGCCTTCCACCACCAGGATGTGCCCGGGCGCCAGGGAGGCGGCCGCCGCGGCGGCGACCGCGGTGTCCCCCGCGGCCGCCATGAGCGTCGGGTGGTAGGCGAGGTTGATGACGTTGATGAGCACGTCGGCCGCGTCATGCGGTGTGGTGCTCGCCACGTGGTTCAGGAAGGACACCGAGCAACCGGAGCAGCTCGATCCCTGCAGCCACAAGACCGTGGGTCCGCCGCCGTTCAGGAGCGCCTTGGCCAGCGCCCTGACCTCGGCGGCCGAGATGCCGAGGGCGGCGGCCGAAGCGGTGCAGTACTTCAGGAAGTCGCGTCGCGTGACCGACATGTCGTTGCCTCCGGAGAAGCCGTTCCTCGGAGATCGTGCCGTTCCCGGCTGGCAAGGTGGGGAGGTTAGCCAGCGGGCAGCCGGTGGGAGGAAACTCGGCGCCTGCCTGCGGTGGGGGGATCAGGCAGCAAGAGAATCCTAGCCACAACCGGGCGGCGTGTAACCATCGCGTGCTTTCGGTCGTCCGGACCTCGCGCCGTCCGTTTCAGCGGCGCGACAACGCGCTGCGGCCGCTACTGGCCGGTGAACGCGCGTTGGTAGTAGCCCCAGTCGCGCAGGTCGAAGTCGCCGTCCTGGTCGATGTCCGCGACCGCGCCGTCCTGATCGGGAGTCAAGGCCGGCGCTCCCGGCGCCTCGGCGGGTCCGTTGAACCACCCGTAGTAGTTGAGGAAGAACCAGTCGAACTCGTCCACGTCGTTGTCGTTCTCGAAGTCGAACTCGGCGCGGCCGAGCGACGCGAGGAAGCCGACCAGGAGGCCCTTGTCCGTGGCGCTGAAAGCGTTGTAGCCCGCGCGCGCGAGGGCCGCCTCGCCGTCGTGATGCTGGATCGCGGAGTCGACGTCCTGGGCGAACGTCCCGCCGGTGGCCCGACCGTCGTGGAGAAACGCCTCGCGCTGCGACATCCCCCAGAGGGCCCGGGTCATCATCTCAGGCGCCAGCGACGCGTTGCCGAACTGGTCGCCGAGCGTCCCCATGTCGTGCAGCAGGTAGTCCCCGTAGGGCTTGATCGCCTGATTGGCAAGAGCGGCCGAGGCCGCGGCGCCGGTGGTGAAGGACGGGACGTGGCAGGAGGCGCAGCCGACGGCGTTGAAGAGCGCCTCGCCCGTCATGCCCGACCGCGGCGTCTGGGGCGGCGGCGCCAGGAAGCTCATGAAGTCGGCGAAGCGGTCGATGCGGTCGAAGCCGAAGGCGTCGGGCCCGTCCTCCGGGTCCGCGACCGTGTCGCACAGGCTCAGGAGCGAGGTGTTGCCGTTCGGTGCGCTGTCCTGGGTGAGGAAGCGGTTGGTCAACCCTACCTCGTTCCGCGACGGGCCCGCCGACCAGCTCATCACCGTGGGCAGATCCGCCTTCCAGCCGTACTTGCCGACCATGGGCGGGCCGGAGGGGTTCTCGATCGCCTGCACCAACCTGGCGATGCCGCTCACCCCGGGCGGGGGGAACTGTTCGAGGTAGAACAGGTCCTGCTCGTCGATGGCCTCGACCAGGCCCACCCCGAAGCAGATCGGCGTGGTCCGCAGAAAGACGAGGTCGGCCTCCGGCGGCACGAACTCCCGGCAGGGCTCGCTGAGCGCCTGGGATTGCAGCAGCGGGCCGCCGAGAGCGGCGAGGTCGTCGAAGACCGGCGTCGTCCTGGCGAACATGGTCACGGTCCTGGTGCTGGCGCCGCCGATGGTCGGGGAGCCGTGGCAGGCCGCGCAGCTCTTGTCGTTGAAGATCGGACCGAGGCCGTCCGCCGTGGACAGAGGAGTGTTGAACATGGCTTGCCCGGCGAAAAAGCGCGCCCGCTCGGACGGGGTCAGGCCAGGGAGCGGCTCTCCCATCCTCGGCTGGATCTGGACCTGACCGCGGGCCCCGCCCGCCAGGACCAGCAGAACGCCGCCCATCCACAGCCGTTGGATCGTCGCTCTTTTCGTTGCCATCACGGCCCTCCCGGCCTCAGCGGTTCCTGGCGCACTGCATCACGGATAGAACGAGATCTTGACCGCGTTGGAGAGCGCGGCGCCCTGGGGCTGGCTGGCGTCCACCACGGCGATCTGGAGGACGACGTCGATGGGCCCGGAACCGCCGGCCACCGGGAAGACCATCTGCCCGGCGGGATCGGTGAACAGGACCACGGGCGGTATCACGAGGGGCAGCGGCACGAGCATGCCGCCCACGAACGGGGCCGGGTTGGCGAAGAGCGACACGAAGATCCAGGCTGGCGCGCTCGGTTTCGCGTTCTGCAGCAGGAAGGTGGCGCTGTTGCCGGTCCAGAGCGGCTGGCCGCAAACGGACAGCGTCGCGCTGCCCGGGCCCTGGTAGCCCAGGTCCTGAGCGCACGTCACCGGATCGGTCTGGTTGATCCAGACGTTCGTTCCCGCCCCGCGGCTGATGAGCAGGTCCAGGTCGTTGTCATTGTCGAGGTCGAGGATGCCCAGATCGTGCGTGCCCGTGAGGTCGCCCTCGTAGAGACCCTTGGCGCCCAGCCAGCCGCCGCTGCCGGACGTCTGGCGCTCGTGACGCAGCGTGATCTGGCTGCCCGGCGCGCCGCCGAGGTTGTGGTAGATGTGCAGGCGCCGGCTGTAGCCGGGGATGTCCACGTCCACGTCGCAATGGAGCGTGTCCTTCCAGCCGTCACCGTCGAGGTCGGCGATGAAGTTCTCGCTGGCGAAGCCGTCGTCGCCACCGGTGAGAAACTCGTAGGTGTTGCCGCCGCTGCCGCCGCTGAACTGCACGCGGCCGAGGGGATCGGTTGCGAGGTTGAAGCGGTAGCGGTCCAGGCCGTCGTCGCTGGTGATGATGTCCGGGCGGCCGTCGTTGTTCAGGTCGCCCACGGCGATGTGGTAGGGCGAGCTGCTGCCGTTGTCCGTGTCGTCGAAGATGTTGAAGAAGCCCTCGTTGGCCGGGTTGTTGTACGCCACGGCCACGTACTGGGGCGACTGCAGGGCCGTGTCCTTGACGATGTCCAGGGTGCCGTCGAGGTTCAGGTCGACGATCTCTGCCGCCATGCTGAAAGCGGAGGCCAGCATGGTCGCGGTCATGCGCAGCTGGCTCTCGTCCACGAAGTACCCCGGCTGGATCGCACCCCTGTTGATGAGGAGGCGATCGTTGAGGTCCTTGTCAGTGGGCTCCGCCGGGCCGCCGGCCCCGCCGCTGTCGTAGTCCCCGAAGTAGAGGTCCGGATAGCCGTCTCCCGTGACGTCGCCCGCGGCCACGGCGCAGAAGCGCGGGTTCTCCGGGTTGCCGGTGATGTACTGGTAGAGCTGCGGAATGCGGGCGTCCTGGTGGAAGAGGCCCAGCCAGTTGCCGCTCAGGTCCTTGCCGCGGTTCATGTAGACGCGAGGATGGCCGATGGACTTGGGCAACCCGTCGCTCAAGGTCGTGGCCGTCACCACGTCCAGCCACCCGTCCAGGTCGACGTCGACGATCACCGCGTCGCGGTCGTTCGTGAGCGCGAGGAAGCCCTGGTCGCCGGGGATGTCGGAGGATGACGCGTACTGGGCGGTGCGATCGACCAGAATGCCCTTCTCGTTCATGAGGAGCATGTTGGTGCGCCGGCCGGTGCTGGTGAAGGGCTGCTTGCGCACCACGACCAGGTCGTCCCAGCCGTCCTGGTTCAGGTCGCCTACGGCGAAGTCCGTCTCGATGCCAAGGAACTCGCTCCCGGCCGTGTCTCCGGGCAGCGACGTGGTCATGTTGGAGATGGCCGTCGGGCTCGGTCCGAGGTGGCTGTTGTCCTTGACGAACTCCACCCACTGGTTGTTGAACTGGGCGAGGGCGGCGCCCTGGAGGGCCGCGAGAGACAGGGCGAACGCTGCGAAGCGAGAACTGCGCGGCGCGCCCCGGGAGAGGGGAGTGGCGTTCTGCCGATGATTGCGAGTTGTCATGGGAAGGGTCTTTCTCTTCCTCTGCGTCCTCACGGCGTCAAGGTCACCGTGACGGCGTTGCTGGTGAAGTCGATCGGCGCCTCCAGCACGTAGGCATGGGAGATGGTCAGTCCGACGAGGCCCGACCCGAGGCCGGAGGGCACCGTGAGAGTCGCGGTCGCGTGTCCCAGACCGTCCAGGGACGAGCGGTTCTGGGTGTAGGGCGTCGCGTTGTTCGGAATCTGGATGGTGTAGAGGAGCCAGGCGTCGACATTGAGAGGCAGGACCAGGCCGCCGCCGATGGCGAGCCCAGGGCTTGCGCCGCTCAGCGAACCGAGCAGCCAGTAGGGCCGGCCGGCGTTCGCCGCTCCGGCGTTCAACGAGAGCGTCACCGTTCCGCCCGTGGCCACGGAGACCGCGGCCACGTCCTCGGAAAGCGAGATGACCTCGATCACCAGGTTGGTGACGGCGCCCGCATTGGCCGCATCCACCGCCCAGAAGGGGCTTCCGGTCTGTCCCTGGCGGATGACGTTGGCGAAGGGCTCCACGACCGAGAGGGTGTAGGTGCCGTACTGCAGGGGCGCGGTCAGCGTCCCGGTCACGAGCACCGCGGGCGCGCCCTGCTGCGCCACCTGCGTGATGACGCTGCCCGTGGGAAAGGGCGCGAACTGGTTCTTGATCGTGTTCTGCGCCCCGCCCACCTGCGCGAGCAGGTCCTGGACGGGCGTGCCGCCGAAGCCGGCGGGGTTGTCGATGCCCGCGGGCCTGGCGAAGTTCGTCATCGGCGGCATCATGGGCGCGGCGGCCGCCTGCAGGCTCCCGCCGTCGAAGGCGAGGTCGAAGACGAACATGGCCATGCCGTCGCTCAGGGAGTCGCTCAACTCGCCCACGACCTGATACGTGACCACGTCGCCGGGTCCGACCACGATCGAGTTCAGTCCGTTGCTCCGGACGCTCAGGTTCAGGTCCGTTGCCGAAGCGCTCGCGGAGATGCAGAGGAGCAAGGGAAGGGCAAGGAGTGAGAGACGCGCCATTCGTCACCTCCTGGGAGGGATCGTCCGCGTGGCCTTCGGTCCCGCCTCGAAAGGCGGGCCGCCCGCTGTTCTGCAAGCGCCGCGGGAACGACAGCGCGTGAATAGCTCTGCGGTCAGGCTCGTCCAGGTGCGAATCCGAGGATTCCTGGCGGTCTATGCCGGAGCGATCCTCACTCTCGCCGCGGCGGCAGTGCTCCGCCGCCTGCGGCCAGCGCCTCGTAAAAGCGGGCCTCCGCCTGCAGGCCGCGTTCCTGGCAGGCGGCCGCCAGGCCGCGCAGATCGCGCGGCATTCCGGAGAACCAGCGACCGGGGAAGGCTCCCCGCTCCGCGCCGGGAGGCGGGTTCTTGCCGTAGCGCTCCGCGTCCGCGAGAAGCTGGTCCGGCGCGACCGGGCCCAGGTAGACGATCTGCAGCCGCAAGTCGCAATCGACGAGGAAGCTCGCCGGCACCACGTCAGCGGGCCGTGCCAGCACGTGCTCGAGGACGACACGCAGGAACTCGATCTCGCCCGCTTGCGGGAGCCGCGGCGCGAACGACAGGTCGCCTCGTCCGGCCGCGATCCGGCTGGCGAAGAGCGCCTGGACCTCCGGCCACTCGGCGCTGCCGTCCAGGCAGAGAGGCACGCAGGCCAGCCCTGCCGCGCGCAGGTCCTGGTCGCGCGCCGCCAGCTCGCCGAGCTCCTCCACGCATGGCGCGCAAGTGCGAGACCAGAGGTTGATGAGCGCCGGCGCTGCCCGGCCTCCAATCACCCGAGGCAGCGGCAGCGGCGTTCTCAGGACGACTCGTGCGCTGCCGGGGGATGGGGGCGCGGTGTTCGGCGCAACCGGAAGCACGGCGCTCCGCGCCGGCACGAGCCGCGCCTCGGGAACGCCCTGCGTCAGCTCGTAGCTTCGGTTTGGCTCGAGACCCTGGAACTCCTCGGCCTCGCCTCCCGGCCAGCAGACCCGCACGCGCTCGATCTTCTCGGCCCGGCCCAGTCCGAAGTGCAGGGTCTTGCTCGACTGTGCGAGGTAGCCCTCGCCCGCAGCGAGCTGGTGCACGAGACACCGGCCGCCCGCGAAGACCTCGACCATTGCCCCGACGGCGTCACGGTTGCACCGCTGTCCGATCAGCCGCAAGGAAAGGAAGCGCTGGCCGCCGTCCTCGTCGTTCCTCATGAAGCGCAGCAGCGGGCCGGTGCGGTTCTTGAGGAAGAGGTCCAGGTCGCCGTCGCCGTCCCAGTCGCTGAGCGCCGCCGCCCGGCCGTCGTCCAGAAAGTCCAGGCCGGAGATCGCCGACACGTCGGCGAAGCGGCCGTCGCCGAGGTTCAAGTAGGCGCAGTTCCGCTCGCGGCCGCTCCAGGAGTTGCCGCTGTCCATCAAGCGCGTGAGGGCCGCCCAGCCGTTCTCGTAGCCGCGGCGCTCCGCTTCGTCTGCCGGTGAGCGCGACGCAACGCGCCGCCAGAAGAAGCTTCAGAGGTCGTCCTTCAGCTCGTTGGTGAGGAAGCCGTTCGGCACGACCATGTCCGGGAAGCCGTCGTTCTCGAAGTCCGCGAAGATCGCTCCAAAGGCCCAGCGTCCCATGCGGATGCCGGCGGCGTCGCTCACGTCCGCGAACGTCCCGTCGCCGTCGTTCCGGAGCAGCGTGTTGCCGAGGGCGTGCTGCTGGATCTCCCGGCGCGCGGCCTCTTCTCCAGCCTTGAAGCGCGGCTTCGGCGGCCCGTTCTGCGCGTCGTGGAAGGGATCGGGCAGGCTCTCGCCGTAGCGCGTCTTGACGTAGCGGCAGGCGTAGATGTCCAGGTCGCCGTCCAGGTCGTAGTCGGCCGCGGCGAGCGAGTAGAAGCTGGGAGAGGTCGCGGCCCGGAGCGCGTGCGCCGGCGCGAAGGTCCCGGTCCCGTCGTTGGCGGAGACCACGAGCAGAGGTCCCATGGCGCAGGCCAGGTCCTGGTCGCCGTCGTTGTCATAGTCGAAGAGCAGGACACCCTTGGTGTCGTCGAGCCACGCCACTCCCGCCTCGAGCGCGCGCTCGCTCGCCGTGGCGTCCGGGTTCTGCACATAAAGCCGGTTCGGGATCCCCGTGCCGGTGGCGACATACAGGTCATCCAGGCCGTCGCCGTTCACGTCCCCGACGGCCAGGCCGTTGTGCCCGAGGTAGTTCCACTCGCCGAGAGCGTCGGAGCGTCCGAACCAGTACTCCCCGCCCCGGAGCATCAGGTCCGCGAACAGGCCGTCATCCGCGAACACGGCGCTGGTGCACTCCGTGAACTGCGGCCCCCGGGACACGATCTCGTCGAAGTCGACCAGCGCGATCCCGGCGATGAGCGGATGGTCGGGATCGTCCGTCTCGGCCCACGCGACCCACCAGCGGCCGTTCTGCTGCAGGGACCGCCCGGGCGCGGCGCCGAAAGCCTGGTAGAGGACCAAGGTGCGGAAGCGGCCCTCCCCGGCCCGCTCGACCCGGTAGATCTTGAAGGCGATCGCCAGGGGCGCTCCTGGCGGGAAGGGGGCGAGGAGGTCCGCGAAGGCTTGCGCCGGGTCGAGCGCCGGCTCCTCCCGAGCCGCCGGCGGCGCGCTCCACCTCGTGACCGAGAACCTGCCGGCGGCGAACCGCTCTTCCCCTGGCCGGCGCAGGGGCGGCAGGAGGGAGTCCGGAGCGAAGAAGCGCGCGGCGGCCGCGAGCGCGGCCGCGTCGCGCCGCTCCAGGACCCGGGCCAGCTCCTTCAGCTCATGGTCGGCGTGCTTGTACTGGATCTCCGTTTCCCAGTCGTCGTCGAGCGGGCTGTTCTTCCCCATCAGCTCCTCGATCTCCTGCTGGCGCGAGGGCGCTCGCCCCTCTTCCTGCGACCAGCACCGGGACGGGACGGTCCAGGTCACGGACGCGGCCGTCACGGCAAGAACGAAGGAGAGAGGGGTCGACCGGCTCATGGGTGGATCCGCGAGACGCCAGCCCTGGCACGGGAAGGGGAGCGGCGGGCCGAGAACCGCGCCACTCGAGAATAGCCCAGGGACCGGAGTCGCCAAGGCGCGGCGCGGCCGAAGGCGAGAAGAGCGCGGCATTCTCGGAACCGGCGGAATCGAGCCCGGTCCCGTATGATCTCGTGATCCACACGGGCGGCGCGCCGTTTCCGGAGAGGGCCGCCTCTCCCGGGACGGCGGACGCCGGCTGGCTTCAGAACCCGCAAGGACATCGGCATGCGCGCTTCAACTCGTCGACTCGTGCACGGGATCGTCTTCCTCGCGCCCCTCGCCTGCGCGTCAACGGCGGCCGCTCAGGGCGTGCCGATCGGCTTCGAGGAGGAGTTCGCCCTGTCAGAAGACCGGGCGGCGACCCTCGAGCGCCTCATCCCGGGAACCGAGGAGTACTACTACTACAATTGCCTCCACCGCCAGAACACGGGCGCGCTGGACCAGGTGCCGGACCTGCTCGGCCTGTGGATCGAGCGGCACGGGCGGACCGCCGGCGTCGAGGAGATCGAGAACCGCCAGGCGCTCCTCAACTTCGCCCGGGATCCGGCGGCCACGTACGAGTTCCTCATCCGCCGCCTCGGCCTGCGCTTCGACCACCAGCGCCAGGTGAGCGGCGAGAAGCCGGACCTGCCCACGCGGCTCGACCCCGCCCTCCTGTCGCCTGCGGTGCTCACGGCGCGCGCCCAGGCAAAGCACCCTGGCTCCCTGGACGGCTTCAACGCCTCGGCCTTCGAGTTCCTGGCAGGGAGCGAGCTGGACGACGCCTTGCTCATGAGCCTGCTCCGGCGCCTCGAGCGCCCGGACCTGCCGAACCTCCCGGCCCTGGTCGCGCGGAACCTCGCGGACAAGAAGAGCGAGGGCTTCGGGTCCCTCGACATCCACAAGAAGCTCTTGCTCGAACAGCTCGAGGAGTGCCTGCGCCTGCGGCCCTCCCTGCTGCGCGAGGGCGCGTTCGTCGAGACGTACTTGCGCCGCCTGCTGCCGAGCGCCGACGTGCAGTGGCAGCGCTCCCCGGAGGAGCGCGCGGCCTACCTGGCGCGCCTCGAGACCTTCGTCGCGCGGCTCGCGCCGGCCTTCAACTCGCTGAAGGCGCACGTGCTCTACCACCGCCTGGTGCTCGACCTTGGCCAGGGCCAGCTCGACAAGCAACGCTTCCTGGCCTACCTGCGCCTGCCGCGCCAGGCCGGCTACGTGAACCCGGACTTCTTGAAGCGGACCAGCCGCTCCGACGACCTGGTGGACTGCGGCCGGGGCTTCCCCACGGACCTTCTGCCCATCGGCGACGACGAGCCGCTGGTGCGTGCCTGCCTGTCGCACTTCTTCCAGAACGAGGACTCGTACGAGCCCTACGCCGAGTACGTGCGCGAGGACTATCTGGCGCCGCTCTTCGCCGAGACCAAGATCCTCGCCGGCAGCGGCGACATGGAGCGCTGGTACTCGCTGCTCGGCGATCCGGCCCGCTACGAGGCGCTCAGGGACCGGGTGGAGATCGAGTTCCCGCCCACGCAGAAGACCGCCTTCGTCGCCGGCGAGCCGGTCTCGCTCGAGGTCGACCTGAAGAACGTGGGCACGCTGCTCGTCAAGGTCTTCGAGATCAGCGCGCTCAACTACCACCTCGAGGAGGGGAAGGAGGTCGACGCGTCGATCAACCTGGACGGCCTGGTCGCGAACGAGGAGCAGAGCCACGCCATCGAGGAGAACCCGCTCAGGCGCGTGCGCCGCACGTTCGACTTCCCGGGCCTCGACCAGCCGGGCGTGTACGTGGTCGAGTTCATCGGCAACGGCCTGTCGAGCCGCGCTGTCATCCGCAAGGGACGCCTGCAGTACCTGGAGCGGCAGAGCGCGGCCGGCCAGGCGCTGCGCGTGCTCGACGAGGCGGGCAACCACCTGCGGGACGCCTCCATCCGCTTCGGCGGCCACGAGTACCTGCCCGACGAGGACGGCGAGATCCTGCTGCCCTACTCGACCGACCCGGGCACGCGGCAGATCATCCTGTGCCACGGCCGCCTCGCCACGCTGGAGCCGTTCGAACACCTCGGGGAGGAGTACCGGCTCGATGCCGCGGTCTTCGTCGAGCGCGAGTCGCTCTTGCCGCGCCGCGGCGCGCGCATCGTGGTGCGGCCGGCGCTCTTGCTCAACGGCGAGGCGGTCAGCCTCGATCTGCTCGAGGAGCCGATCCTGACGATCACGGCTTCGGACTCGGACGGCGTGTCCACGACCACGGAGGTCAGGGACCTGAAGCTGTCGCGCGCGAGCGAGTTCGTGCACGAGATCCAGGTGCCGGAGAGGCTCGCCACGCTCTCTGTCTCCCTGCGCGGCAAGGTCAAGAACCTGAGCCGTGGAGAGACCGTGGACCTCGACTCTGGGCCGAGCGCGGTCCCGCTGAACGGCATTGACAGGACCGACCAGATCGGGTGCCCGCTCCTCGGCCTGACTGCCGAGGGATACGTGCTCGACGTGCTCGGCAAGAACGGCGAGCCGATCGCGGACCACGCCGTGGAGCTCCGCTTCTCGCACCGCGACTACGCCGATCCGGTGACCGTGACCCTGAAGACCGACGCGCGCGGCCGCATCGTGCTCGGTCGCCTCGAGGGCATCACCGCGGTTCACGCCTCGGGACTGCCGGAAGGGAGCAGCGGCTGGCCGCTGCGCAACGCGGCGCGGAGCTACCCCTCGTGCGTCCAGGGCGAGGCGGGCCAGACGCTCCGCGTGCCGTACCAGGGCGCGGCGCAGGCGCTGAGCCGCTCCGTCGCGTCCCTGCTGGAAGTGCGCGGCGGCGCCTACGCTCACGACGCCTTCGACCATCTCTTCTTGCAGGACGGTTTCCTCGAACTGCGCGACCTGGCGCCGGGCGACTACTCCCTGCTGCTCAAGGAGGCGGACCGGACGATCGCGGTGAAGGTGACCGCCGGCCGGACGGAAGGCGGGTGGGCGCTCGGCCGCGACCGCCGGCTCGAGACCGGAGG
The DNA here is from genome assembly GCA_016213895.1 of Planctomycetota bacterium. Classification (GTDB taxonomy): domain Bacteria; phylum Planctomycetota; class B15-G4; order B15-G4; family JADJEK01; genus JACQZJ01. The sequence goes on from JACQZJ010000049.1 coordinate 40,861, forward strand.
CTCGGACCTGCTGCACATCGCTGAGACCCGGGTGGATGGCGAGAGCCTGCTCGTGCGCCTCGCCAACGCCTCGGCGGAAGCCCGCGTGCACGTGTTCGCCACGCGCTTCCTGCCGGCTTTCGACCCCTTCTTCAGCCTGGTCTCGCCGGCGCGGCCGCTGCCCGCGGAGGCCTGGGTGGAGCACGCGGACTCCTCGTACCACTCGGGCCGGGAGATCGGCGACGAGTACCGCTACATCCTCGAGCGCCGCTACGCGAAGAAGTTCCCCGGCAACATGCTGCGTCGGCCCGGGCCCGGGCTTTTGCTGAATCCCTGGGCGCTCGAGGAGACCGAGGGCGCGATCGGCGAGGGCGGCGGCGCGACCGGCGGCTTCGGCGGGGCGCCGGGCGCGAGGAGGCGGGGCCGCGCGGACGGAGCGGGCCGCGCGGGCGCGGCGCCGGCGGCCGCGGGCGTCTTCCCCAACCTGGACTTCCTGCCGCAGCCGTCCGCGGTGCTCGTCAACCTCAAGGCCGGCGCCGATGGTGTGGTGCGCGTGCCGCTCGCCGACCTTGGTCTGGGCCAGCAGGTGCACGTCATCGCCGTGGACAAGGAGAGCACGGTCTGCACTTCGCTCACGCTGCCAGAGAAGAGTCTCGAGCCCGCGGATCAGCGCCTGGCCGTTGCCCTCGATCCGGCGCGGCACCTGGTGGAGCAGAGGAGCATCGACTTCGTGGACAAGGGCGCGAGCGCGGTGATCGAGGACGTCGCGACCGCGAGCGTGGAGAACTACGACTCCCTGGCCAAGGTGCACCGGCTCTTCCTGACGCTTTCCGGAAACCAGGACCTGGCGCGCTTCGCCTTCGTGCTGCGCTGGCCGGAGCTCTCGCCCGAGGAGAAGCGCGAGCTCTACTCGCAGCACGCCTGCCACGAGCTGCACTTCTTCATCCAGCAGAAGGACCCGGAGTTCTTCGCCGCCGTCATCCGGCCGTATCTCGCGAACAAGGCGCGAAAGACCTTCCTCGACCGCTGGCTCCTGGGCGAGGACCTCTCGGCATACCTCGAGCCGTGGGCCTTCTCGCGGCTGAACGTGGTGGAGCGCATCCTCCTCAGCCAGCGCCTCGAGGGCGAGGCCGAGGCCGTGGCGCGCCACGTGCGCGACCTCCTGGACTTGGTGCCGCCCAATCCGGAGCTGGAGTTCTTCCGCTTCGCGTCGGCCTTGAGGAGCCGCTCTCTCGAGCAGGAGCCGGGCCTCGGCAAGGAGCTCGCCGACATCCGCGAGCTGCTCAAGAAGGCGGATGAGCCGGCCGCTGCTCCGAGCGGTCCGGGGGCGCCCGGCGGGTTCGTGCGCCGCAAGGCCAAGGACGAGGAGGCCGAGGTCGCCGAGGACTCGCTCGAGATGGATGAGGTCGCGGCCGACAAGGCCCCGGCTCGCCCCGAGGCGGAGAAGAGCCTGGAGGCCAAGGATGCGAAGCTGCGCTCCGAGGTGCGCCGGCTCTACCGCGCGCCCTTGAAGACGCGCCGCTACGTGGAGCACAACTACTGGCACCTGCCGATCGCACAGCAGGACGGTGGCCTGATCAGCGCCAACGCCTTCTGGCGCGACTACGCCGAGGCCAAGGGCCAGAGGCCGTTCCTTTCGACGCGCTTCCCCGAGGCCGCGGGCAGCTTCGCCGAGATGATGCTCGCGCTTGCCGTGCTCGACCTGCCGTTCACCGCGGGCGAGCACGCGATCACGGCGGACGGCAGCCGCCTCTCGCTCGCTGCCGCGACCCCGCTGCTCCTGGTCAGGAAGGAGATCGAGGAGGCCCAGCCTGCCGAGGAGAAGGTCCCGCTCCTCCTCAGCCAGAACTTCTTCCGTCTGGACGACCGCTACCGCTTCGAGGGCAGCGAACGGCGCGACAACTTCGTCACGGACGAGTTCCTGGCCGGAGTCGCCTACGGCTGCCAGGTGGTGCTGACCAACCCGACCTCGTCGCCGCGGAAGCTCGAGCTCCTGCTGCAGATCCCGCAGGGCGCCATCCCGGTGCAGAACGGCTTCGTGACGCGCGGCCTGCCCGCGCAGATCGAACCCTACGGCACGGCGACCTTCGAGTACTCCTTCTACTTCCCCACGGCGGGCCAGTTCCCCCACTACCCGGCGCACGCCAGCCGGGAGGGCGAGCTGGTCGCCTTCGCCGCGCCGGCCAGCATGAACGTGGTGCTGGCGCTGAGCCGCGTGGACACCACGTCCTGGGAGCACGTCTCGCAGAGCGGCGCGTCCGAGCAGGTGCTCGCCTACCTGCAGGCCGAGAACCTCGAGCGCACCGATCTGGCGCGCATCGCCTGGCGCATGCGCGAGCGCTCCTTCTTCGAGGCGGTGATGGCGCTCCTGCGGGGCCGGCACGTGTACCACGACACGCTCTGGTCGTACGGCCTCAAGCACGCCGAGGCGTCCGCGACGCGCGAGTTCCTGCGGCACGCCGATCACTTCGTCGCGCGCTGCGGCCGCTGCCTGGAGTCGCCGCTGCTCGCGATCGACCCGATCGAGCGGCTGGCCTACCAGCACGTCGAGTATGAGCCGCTCTACAACCCGCGCGCCCACCGCTTCGGCAAGCGGCGCGAGATCCTGAACCCGGACCTGGCGCGCCAGTACCTCGCGCTGCTCGACATCCTCGCCTACCGGCCGCGCCTCGACGACGCGGACTGGATGAGCGTCACCTACTACCTGCTGCTGCAGGACCGCGTCGAGGAGGCGGAGCGGAGCTTCGCCAAGGTGAACGCCGCCGGGCTGCCCACGGCGCTGCAGTACGACTACCTGCGCGCCTACCTGGACTTCTTCAGCGACGGGCACGCGCTCGCGCGCGGCATCGCCGAGAGGTACGCCAAGCACCCGGTGGAGCGCTGGCGGGCCCTGTTCCAGGACGTCTTGAACCAGCTCGACGAGGCGGCCGGGAAGTCGGCAGCCACGAGCGACGTCGAGGACCGCACGCAGGTCCAGGGCGAACTCGCGGCGCGCGAGCCCTCGCTCGAGCTCAAGGTCGAGGCGCAGAACGTCGCGCTTTCCCACCGGAACGTCGCGAGCTGCGAGATCAGCTATTACGAGATGGACATCGAGTTCCTCTTCTCCACCAGCCCCTTCGTGCAGCAGGGCCTGGGCTCATTCGCCTTCATCCGGCCCAATCGCACGGACCGCGTGGCGCTCGCGGAGGGGCAGAGCGAGACGTCCTTCGCTCTTCCCGAGGACTTCCGCAGCAAGAACGTCCTGGTCGAGGCGCGCGCCGGCGGCATCACGCGGCGCCAGGCGTACTTCGCCAACTCGCTCGTGGTGCAGATGATCGAGGGCTACGGCCAGTTGAAGGTCACGCGCGCCGGGAGCGGGGCGCCGCTCTCCAAGGTGTACGTCAAGGTCTTCGCCCGCACGGACGGCGGCGCGGTGCGCTTCCACAAGGACGGCTACACCGACCTCAGGGGCCTCTTCGACTACGCCTCGCTTTCGGGCGAGGGAGCGGGCGACGCTGAGCGCTACGCGATTCTCATCCTCTCCGAGGAGGACGGCGCCGTCATCCGCGAGGCCGCGCCGCCAGCGGAGTAGCGGCGCCGCTTGCGACGCCCCGCGCGGTCAAACGAAGACCGGCTCGCGCCGGCCCGCCCGGCCGCTTCCCGCCGGGACCGGGAGCGGGCGGAACTGTGGGTCTCCACGATGGGTTCCCTGTCCTTTGCGCAGATGTCCGCGCGCCGCCCGCCGTCCTGCGACCGACAAGGCCTTGGCGAGGCCACGGGCGCTTCGCCCGTGCAATGCTGAGCTAGTCCCAGGACCGTGTCTCTTCGCGGCGATCGGCATTCCCCCGCCGCGGTGGGGCGCCCCCTCGTCGTGGAACGCGCATGAATCGTGGGGTTCTGCTTGGCTTCCGAATCGCCCGCGGCTAATATGTGCCCAATAACATGAACAGGAAGCGACGACCGATCCCGACCCAGCAACGGTTCGCCTTCGCCCGGCGCGGCGGCCGGCGGCCCGGCGCCGGGCGCAAGCCCAAGGGGGAACGGGCCGGGGTCTCGCACAAGACGCGCGAGGCGCTCGCGGCGCGCTTCCCCGTGCACGTGACCGTGCGGTTCGAGCAGGGCCTGCCGCGGCTGCGCGACGCGAAGACCAACTGTGTGCTGAAGGGCGCGTTCGCGGCCGGGTGCGACCGCTTCGGCTTTCGGCTCGCGCACTACTCGGTGCAGACGAACCACGTGCACCTGATCTGCGAGGGAAAGGACCGCGAGGCGCTGGCGAAGGGCATGCAGGGGCTGTTGATCCGGGTGGCCAAGGCGCTGAACCGGCTCTGGGAGCGGCACGGACGGGTGTTCGCCGACCGCTACTACGCCCGCATTCTGAGGACGCCACGCGAGGTGAGAAGCGCGCTGTGCTACGTCTTGAACAACGCGCGGCGGCACGCGGTGCGGCTGGGGAGGGCGCTCCTTGATCCCTTCGCGAGCGGATTCTGGTTCGTCGGCTGGAAGGAGACCGCGGGTCGGCTGCCCCGGGGCCTGAGCGACACGGACGGTGACCGTCCCCTGGCGCGAGCGAGAACCTGGCTGCTGGAACTCGGCTGGCGGAAGCGCGGCCTGATCAGCATGCGCGAGGTCCCGGCCGCCGGGGCTCTTTGACGCTCAAACCGTGAGAGGCAAGATCCCGTCCGCTCGCCTTGGGCCGAGTACCCCGAACGCGCGCCCGCGACGAGCCGCGTTCGCGGAACCTGTCCCGCCGCTCAAGACCTTCGGCGCGGCTCGGCGCGTCGCCGACCGCCGTCCTGCGCGCAGGAGCCCGACCCCTCGCCCACCTCTGCTGCGGGGTTCGGCTCCCGGAGCTGCAGCTCCTTCAGGGGAAGTCCTCCAAGCTCAAGCAATCCGCCTGAAAGCCGTGAATTCCAGATGAGCCTCTCCTGCGGAGAGGCTCACTCGAGTTCCGGAACGGCGGGCACGACGTGCGTGCCGTCGCTGCTCGAGTTGGCGCTGAAGCTGGAGGTCGTGCCGTCGTTCGCGAAGTCGATGCGGCTCTTCTTGGCCGTGTTGCCGCTCATGATCATGTTGCTGCCGGAAAGCTGAAAACCGTCGCCCGAGCAGCCTTTGGCCTCGTTCCCGGAGACCGTGTGGCTGTTGCCCGCGATGCGCAGGCCGTCCCGGTTCTGGCCCCCGCAGCCCTCCACGGCGTTGTCCTGGATCGTAAAGAACGAGCAGTCGGAGGAGACCAGGATGCCGTGGGATCCGCCTCCCTTGACGGTGTTCCTCCTGAGCACGCCTCCGGCGACCGCCGTTCCACCCACGGAGATTCCCTCGCTGTTGCCGAACACCTCGTTGCACACGTTGTCGATGATGCGGGGCAGCAGGCCGTCGTAGTGGATGGCGTCGCCCGAGACGCGGCGGATGCGGTTATCGCGCACCGTGTTGTCGTCTCCGTCGATGTTGACGCCGTAGTTGAGGATGTCCTGGAGGTCGTTGTCCTCGACCGCGCTCGAGTTCCCCGACACGAAGATCCCGTAGTTGCTGATGTAGCGCAGGTCGTTGTCGCGCACCAGGGCGTTGCTGCCATCGACGTAGATTTCCCAGTTGCTGTTGTTGGAGACCTTGTTGTTCAGGACGTCGGCGCCGTCGCCCTCGATGTAGATGCCCCAGTTGCGGTAGCACCAGTTGCCGACGTGGGTCGCCTTGCAGTCCTCGATCGCTCCGTCGGTGCCGTCGTTCTCGACCGCGCTGTCGTGCACGAAGTCGAACGCGCACTTCCGCACGCGGGCCGCGTTGTCCGTGACCAGGACGGCATCGTTGCCGCAGTGCTTGACCGTCACCTGCGTGATCAGGGCGCTGTCTCCGTCCACGCCCACGCAGCGGCCGAAGGTGCCCCACGAGCGGCACTGGGCGATGAGCGCGTTGTGAGCGTTCTCGGCGTAGACGTCCGCGGTCTCGTTGGCCGTGAAGTCGCACCCCTTCACCGTCAGGGCCGCCTGCTTGCCGTGGATGCCGTAGCCGAAGAGAGCGCCGCCGTTGTTCAGCGCGGTCTTGATGAAGACGCCCAGGATGGTCACGTCGTAGGAGTCGACCAGAATGCCCGGGCCGGCGCCCGCGCCGCCCGGAGGCCTGGCGTCGATCGTCACCTTCCCGAACGGCCCGATCGTGAACCCGCTCTGCCGGCCGGGACGTTGACGTTCTCCTGGCAGACGCCCTCCTTGGCGACAGAAATCGCCGCCTGCGCGGAGCCCACAAGCGCGAGGGCGGCCGATAGCGCCGCGAGGCCTCGGGTGGTGCGGCCGAGCGTCTTCTGGATCTGCATCTCCCTGTCCTCCCGTGCTGTGCGCGAGGCCCGGGCGGACGCACGCCTTGCGCGCGCGGCCGCGGGTTGATTGGTTCCAGGCCAGGCGGATGGTATCCTCTTCACCACGATGACGATCGAGTTCCACCTCATCTGGAAGGACCAGTGCGACGCGGCGCGCGCGATCAAGGAACAGTACGGCGTGCAGCAGGCGCTTGGCTACCTGCTGGGCGAGAAGCTGGTGAACTTCGTGCGCGCGGCCGCATCGCGGCCCGAGTTCGCGGCTGAGCTTCCGAACTTCGTGGCGGAGATCGGGGACATCTTCGAGCCCCACGAAGTGCTGGGCTACCTCGACTCCGTCAAGCGAATCGGCGCGCTCGGACATGTCTGCTCGGACGAGGAGCACGAGTTCCTGCGCGAGCACGGCGCCATCGAGGAGAGCCCCGTCACCGGAGCCGAGGACATCCTCATCATGGCGGCGATCAGGAAGATGCTCGTTCCGGAAGCGGAGTGACCGCGAGGACGCGCTCACTGGTGACGCCACCCCGGGCGGCTCGATCCAGGTGAAGCAGTTCGGCCCGCCGGGTGCCGCGCCAATCGGCGTCCTCGCCTCTTTCTCGATCGTGACGCCACCCCTCTCCATCGGCTACGGCGACTGGTATCTCGGCGCTCCCCTGTTCGGACCCTGGGTCCTGCCGGCCATCCCGGCGTCCGGGATGATCGTTCTGCTGGCCACCCTGCCGCGCTCGCCGCCCGGCCCCTACAGCGTCTTCGTCCAGGCCGCCGGCCGAGCGCCCCTCTCCTTGACCAACCTGTGCGAGATCGAGGTGGAGAGACCGGACTGCTACGGCCCGGCGTCGAAGTGGTTGTCCACCAGCAAGATCCCGGTGGCGGCGAAGATGCGCAGGCCCTGGCCCTTGCTCTTCTTGGCCGTGTTCCGCATCAGGACATGATCCTGCCCGCTGGAGAAATCGAACCCGTCCCCCTTGCTGTGCATGGCGCGGTTTGCCATGAGGTGGCAGCGTTCGCTCGCGAAGAAGGCGATGCCATCCGACTTGGAGTTCGTGGCGAGATTGTCCGCGAGCAGACCGTCGTCCGCCGAGCTGAAGTAGATCCCGTTCTGTGCGGCCTGCGAGGAGCGGTTCCTCAGCAGGCGGACCAGGTCACTGGAGAACACGACGATTCCGTGGGTGCCGGCCTTGACCGCCGGCTGGATCGTGGGCTGGTCCCCTGGCACGTGAATGACCGCGGCGGCGGCGGGCGCGGCGGCGAGGGCGAAGAGAGCGAGCGAGAGCGCGCGAGCGCGGGCGACCTCCGTGCCAAGTCGGGATGGAAGCGGACGCGAACCGGTGCATCGTACACGGAAGGTGCGGGCGCCGGGGAGGCCCGCGCCAGATGCGATCCGGGAGACTCCCCGAAGAAAAGCCGCCATGAACCGTGCCGGCCGCCGTATAGGCTGGCGACGCGAAGACCCTTTTTCCTCGTGGGAATCGAACCGTGCTGCACCTGATCCTGCTCTCACTGCTCCTGGCGCCCGGAGAGGGCGTTTCCTGGGAACGCGACTACAAGGCCGCCTTCGAGAAGGCGGTCGAGCGCAACGTTCCCGTCTTCCTCGCGTTCAACATGGATGGCGAGGGGGCGAACGACAGCACCGCGCGCAGCATCTACCAGGATCCTGAGTTCGTGGAGCGCAGCCGCGACTTCGTCTGCCTCATCGCGAGTTCCGCGAAGCACGAGGCGCGCGCCGAAACCGTGGACGGTGCCGAGCGGCAGGTCTGCGCCCGCTTCGGCTCGGTGACCTGCGAGGAGCACCTGAAGGTCGAGATCCGCGCCAGCGAGGAGTTCATCGGCCGGGACACCGTCATCGCCCCCCAGCACCTGCTGATCACCCCTTCGCGCCGCCTGTTGGCGCGCAAGGCCTACCAGGCCTCGAAGGACGACCTGTTCAAGATGATGACGCTGGCCGAGAAGGAGCTGGCCCGCCTGGCCGGCAATGAGGACCAGGTCGAGGCAGCGCGCCTGCGGGAGCTGAAGGAGCTGGCGCTCGAGCGCAACTCCGAGCGGCGCGGCGCCGCCATCGTCGAGCTCGGGCGCATGTCGAACCTCGAGGCGCACGAGATGCTGTTCTCGCTCACGGACGCAGAGAACATGGACGCCACGCGGATGGAGGCCATCGACGCCCTCGCGGTGAAGGGCAACTACGACGCTCTGCCCGTGCTCAGCGCGCTCCTCAAGGACAAGAGCAGCATGATCGTCAAGCACGCCATCGTGGCCCTGGAGAAGCTCGAGCTGCCGATCGCCGTGCCGGACCTGATGAAGCTGTGGAAGAAGAACTCGAAGTCGACGATCGCCAAGGAGATCCCGCGCGCCATCGCACGCTGCGCGCCGGACGATCCCGAGGTCAGGGAGAGCATCTACAAGGCGGCGAAGGCGTCCCAGGACAGCGCGGTCGAGGAGAGCGCCATCGTCGCCATGGCCGCCCTCAAGCTCGACGAGGAGGGGATCGAGATCCTCGCCGACAAGCTGAAGGCCCGCTCGGGCAACACGCGCGGGCTGGCCACCTGGGCGCTGGGCAGCTCCAAGCTGAAGGAGGCCGCTCCGATCCTGGAGAAGGCCAAGGAGTCGGAGACCAACGCCAACGTGCGCGAGTGCATGGAGGCGGCCCTCAGGAACCTGCAGATCGAGAGCGGCCCGGACGACCCGGACTTCGCCAACATGCTGCGGCGCTTCATCGAGGACGACGTGGAGCGGTAGCTTCGGGCCGGCGGGGCCGCGCTCAGGAACGGTTCTTCGCCGGCGCTTCCCTCCTCGTCGCGAGCAGAGCCTCGATCCTCTCCAGCTCTTTCGCCGTGAGCCGGCGATCGGAAACGAGCTGAGCGACCAGTTCCTCTGGCGAGTCGTCGAACAGGCGCGCGAGCAGGTCCTTGAGCGTGCGGCGGCGGATGGAATCGCGATCCACGGCGGCGAGATAGACGTGGCTGCGCGAGACCTTCTCCCTGGTAAGCCACCCCTTCGCCTCCATGCGCCGCAGAACCGTGAGCACTGTGCTCGAGGTCGGCTTCTTCCTGCCGTGGAGGCGCTCCCGCGCCTGCTGCGCCGTGGCGGGGCCGTCCCGCCACAGGACCTCGAGCAGGGCCAGCTCCAAGCGGCCGGGGGCATGCACGGGCATTGCGGTCAATCTCCGGAGACGCGCGAGAAGAACCCGACGCTCACCTGGCTCGTCGCCTTCCACTGCCCCATCTCGACCTCGATGCTCCATTCGCCGGGCGTGCCCGACCCGAGCGCCTTGGCCTCGACACGAACGCTCCTCCCGTCCTCCAGGATCACGAAGCCCTCTCCCTCCACGAGCCGCACGCCATTCACGCTCACCTTCAGGGCCTTGCGATCGATCGGCGCCGGGAACTGATACGTCTGCAGGGCGACGCCGTCGACCCAGAGCTGGACCAGGTCCCTGTCATGGTCGAGCGTTCGGCCCTCGACTAGCACGACGCGCTGCGTCTCGTTGTCGAACAGGAAGTCCTCACCGCGCGTCCACTCGATGGTCTCGCCCTCCCCCTGCCGAGGCTTCACGGTCAGCTTCCAGGCGTTGCCCTGAACTGGCGACTGCGGCACGAAGACGCGCGGATCGCCGGTGGACCAGAGGGGCGTGGACTCGAGGTGCTGGCCGCCGGGGCCGAGCACGGGGCGGCGAAGCGGCGGCCCGGGATTGCCCAGGATCTCGGGACCGCGCGGGTTGCTGCCGTGGCTGAAAACCGTCACGCCATGCGCCGAGGCTACCTGGTAGCGCAGGAAGTAGAGGGCGTCCGGGCCGCAGTCCTCGGACCTCTTGAACGAGATCGTGCCAATCGCCGCGTCCACGTCGTAGTCGACGCCGCGTTCGGCGACCTTCTCGCCGATGACCACCTGGACCGACTCGGGTACGAGCCCGGCGATCGTCCAGGTCCACGGTACCGCCCGCTGGCCGTACGCGGTGACAATCTCCTGCGCGGCGTCGACCGGCACGCGCATCTCCAGCAGGCCGTCCTCCGCGTGATAGGCGAAGTGGGTCTTAAGGTCGAGCCTGCGCGGTTCCGTGGCCGCTGTCCCGGGCTTCGGCATGTCGGCGATCGTCACGGCCTCCACCGTGGAGAGGCCGACTCCCAGCCGGAAGAAGCCCGGCCGGTCGCTGGCAACGAGCGCCGCTCTGGTGAGGTTCGCCAGCTCCGGAGGGAGTCTGGGCCTCTTCGGTCCTTCGCCAGCGAAGCCCATGAAACTCGTGAAGATGCCCGGCCTGTCCTCATAGGACAGGGTGAAGCGCCGGCCGGTCCAGGCCTCGTCGAAGCGCAGCAGGCGCACGGTCCGGGTCTTCACGTCCACGGTGAAGTCCTTGCCGAGGACGAGCGCCTCGTCCCCGAGGGTGATCCGCACCCGGTTGGAGCAGAGCTGCGATACGTTGAAGACCCAGGGAACCGCGCGTTCGCCGTGAGCCTCAAGAGCCCGCGCGTTCTCGATGGGCACGCGGACCTCGAGGATCTCCGCGTCAGGGTGGTAGGTCCAGTCCGCGGAGGGGATCTCCTTCCCGTCGAGTTCGACCCTGGACACGCTGGTCAGCCCAAAGGAGAGGCGGAAGCGCCCCGGCTCCCCGGTCTCGACGGCAGAGGTGGAGATCTCGTCCGCCGGTTCGGCCGCCGCCGCTCGCTCGAGGAGGAGCAGGGAGGCCGCGCCGGCGAGGAGCACACCCGCGCCGGCGGCGAACAGAAAGGGATGTCGCGAGGTCTTGAACCTGGCGTGGGAAAGCAGCATCTCGATTCTCCTTTTCAGCATGGAGGCGCCTTCTCCCAGGGGCGCGACTGACCGAATCAGGCGATGGCCCGCCAGGAGGCCGCGCCGCGCCGCGGCGACCAGCACGCTGGCGTAATCTTCGGGACGGCCGAGGGCGCGCACGACCGCCAGGTCCACCGCCCTCTCGCGCTCGAAGGCGGCCTGGCGGAGGACCAGGTGGGTGAGCGGCTGGAACCAGAACACCGTGCGCGTGACGCGGCCGAGGAAGTGCAGCAGCAGGTCGTGGCGGCAATGGTGGAGGATCTCGTGGGCGAGGGTCGCCTCGACCTCGGCGCCGGCTTCGATGTTGGCCGGCACCAGGATGAGCGGACGGAGGATGCCGGCGGCGAAGGGGCCGGGGACGTCGCTCGCGGAGAGCAGCCGGATCCCGCGCCGCACCCCGAGCGTTCGGCTCAGCTCGCGGAAGCGAGCGAGCAGGTCAACGCGCTCGGCCGGCCGTGCCTCAGCGAGGACTCGGGCGAGGCGGCGGCGCCGCCGCAGGTCGCGAAGCGCGAAGAGGAAGACGCCGGCGATCCACGCAGCGAGGAGGAACGGCGCGGGATCACGGTCGGCCTTGGGTTCGACCCGCTCGCCGAGCCACTTGCCGGGAGCGTTCCAGCTCTCGCTCAGGGCGGCGATCCCGACCGCGAGGCCTCGGTGCGGCGCGGCAACGGAGCTGGCGGGGGCTCTGGGTCGCGGCAATGAGGAGATGGGCACGCGGAGCGTCGCGGTGAGCCAGAGGAACGGAAGCAGGAGCAGCGAGGCCAGGAGCGTGGCGTGGCAGTGAGCAGGACAGCGGCGCAGGAGGCTCGCGCGAAGCAGCAAGGCGACGGCGAGGAGCAGCGTCGAGCGCCACAAAAACGGGCCGAGGGCATCGATCGAGAGGAGCGGCATCGCAGCCTCCATCCGACCGTGACGGCATCACTCTACCCATTCGCCCAGGCCGAACAACTACGTGTGTAGTTTTTTTCCTGCTGCGCCGGGAACGCGTGTGGGTGGAAGCGAGGCCCGCAGGGCGTCGCGCCCGCGATGTACTGTCCATGCGCATGGAATCCCCGCCCGGCCATTGCGGCGGGCTGGGAACTCTCTCCAATGCTGCAGGACTCCGGGTCGCCGCGTGCTTCCGGGATGGACTGGGGGCACGAGGTGGTGCCTCACGATGCTCCAACTCCTTCTTGTTCCTCTCCTCCTGCTGCCGGTCGAGTTCGGCAGAGCCAACGACTGGATCACGATGGGCGAGGACTGCCGGCTGATCGCCGCCGGGGACGTGGACGGCGACGGCTGCGCCGACGTGGTCACGGTGAACGGCAACCGCGACCTGTGCCTCGCGGCGTCGGTCCACGGCTGGAAGTCGGCGCCGTGGGCGGTGCTCGCCTCCGCGGTGCCGGAGGGCGAGGAAGCGCTCGCCTGCGGGGACTTCGTCCCAGAGGCGCCCGGGGACGAGGTCGCGGTCATCTACCCGGACCACGTCGACGTGCGTTTCGACTACCGGGACGGCCGGCTTCTCGGGGTGCGGTTGCTGGACGAGGGCGCCTCCGGCGAGCCGTTCGCTCGCACGCAGCCGCCGCTTTCTCCCGCCCTCCCGCCGCCTGCCTACGAGCCCGAGGCCCTGGTCCTCGACAGCTGCCTTGGGGACGTCTCGGGAGACGGCGCCGCGGACACCCTGACGCTCTACACGTGCACGCGTCCCTATCCGCACCGGGTTGTGCGCGTCGCGCCGGGCCTGGCCGCGGGAGCGGCGGACGGGGACGGCGACGGGCTGGCCGACGTCGAGGAGGCGGAGTTTGGCACGGATCCCCGCGACCGGGACAGCGATGGCGACGGGCTCCTGGACGGCTGGGAGGTGAAGGGGCTGCCGCGCGGTGTCCCGCTCGGCGAGCGCATCGGCCTGTTCCAGTCGGGCGCGCCGGACGCGGACGCGCGGCTCTCTCCGCTGCGCCAGGACGTGATCGTCCTGGTCAGCCCCTTCGAGGGCGTGGATCCGGCGGCCCTTGCCGCCGAGATCCCGGCGATTCGCCAGCTCTATGCGGAGCTTCACGCGGTGAATCCCGACGGCTCGAGCGGCGTCGCCGTGCATTTTCGGATCGACCCCTGCGCCATCCCCAAGGCGGATCACACCCGCTTCTGGGGGGACCTCGGCAACGAGCGGCTCGCGCCGCGGGAGCGCGGGCTGCTGCACTGGATGCAGGTCACGCCGTGGGGCGGGGGGCAGTCCAGCGAAACCGGCGACATGGGCGGCGCCGGCTTCGCGCACGACGTCTTCGCCCACGAGTTCGGCCATCAGTTGTCGCTGTCGCACACCGGCGATTCGGCGCCAGCCTGGTGTCCGCTCTACACCTCGCTCATGTCCTACGCGTTTTCCTACGGCTTCGACGGCGATCACGCGGCGATCCACTTCTCGGACGGCCGCTTCCGGGACACGGCGCTGGAGGAGCGCGCGCTCGTGGAGCGTCTGCCGTACCCCTACGAGCAGGTGCGCTACCTGGCGAACGCGCCGTTCCGCTTCCCCCTCGAGGATGCGGGGGACGGCACCACGAAGATTGACTGGAACCATGATGGCTGGTTCGCGGAGGGCACGGTCGAGGCCGACGTCAACTACGGCGGCTCGACCTACTGCGGCATCCGACGCGAGCACGAGGCGATCGGCTCGGCCCCTTGCCTCGCCTACGTGGGGGATGCCTGCTTGCTGCTGGCCGCGGACCGGACCAGGGATCACCTGTGGCTGAAGACGTACCTCGGGGACGAGAAGTGGTCGGAGAAGCGCGCACTCCCGAACTCGGGAACCGAGCGCGACCCGGTGCTGGTCGGCGGCAGGGACTTCGGCCTCGTGTTCCACCATCACCTCTACGGTTGGCGGGTCACCCGCTGCGACGCTGGATCCCTCGGCGAGCCCGTGCCCATCTCTGACCTGCCCGCGCTCGAGCTGAACGCGTGCCGCGTGGGGGAGCGGGTGCTTCTCGTCTCGCGCGGCGACACGAACGAGCTGGAGGCGCGCTGGCTCACCTTCGCTGCCGGCGACTGCTCGAAACCGGCAGTCTCGGCTCCCATCCTGCTGGAAACGCGTTCGCTGGTCGTGCCGGGGCTCTGCGTCGACCCCACGGACGGCCGGGTCGTGCTTGTCACCTCCATGAACAACTCGCGCGGCGTCCCATTCTGCATGCGCGTGACCTGGATCAATGTCGCCGGCGACGGCTTGTGGGAACAGGAGACGCTGTGGACGCGCGGCGAGGCCTCCGGAAACGGCTGCTGCTCGCGGCCGGTGGTCGCGTTCAATCCCGCCGGTCAGCTCAACATCTTCCACCAGGGCGGCCCGGACGCGACGGGGCAGATGATCGCCTACCGTACCTCGCGCGTCGGCAACAAGGCGCTCGACGAAGGCTGGCTCACCTGCATGCTCTATGACGTGTGGACGCGCTCCCGCGTGCCCGTCGGCTTCGCCAGCGGCCCGCAGGGGGCGATCTTCGCCTACCGCTGGGACGCGGGCGGAGAGCACATCAACTGGCTGGCCACCGCCCACGACGGCTTCGGGATCGACCGCGAGCCGATGCGCGACTTCGACGACGGCGAGAAGATCTCGAAGTGGGGGATCCGCCACTCTATCTTGACGATGCGGAAGGAGTGAAGGGAGCGTATGCGCCGCCGCACTCCTTCCCGGGCTCGCGACCGCGGCCTATTGGGTCTTGGGTAGAGAGTCCCTTGCGAAACGGTGCGTCATGAAGTTGTCGTTCGGTCTCCTCCTGCTGCTGGCGCTCTGTTTCCTCCTCGGCGACGCGGCCAGGGCCTGCTCGGCCTTCCTCGTGCAGCGAGACGGCCTGGTCCTGGCCGGCAACAACGAGGACTACTGGGACCCGGACACGAAGGTGTGGTTCGTGCCGGGCGACGGGAAGACGTACGGCCGGGTCTGCTTCGGCTTCGGCAACGGCTTTCCGCAGGGCGGCCTGAACGAGCGGGGGCTCTTCTTCGACGGCTTCGCCACCGCGCCGCTCGAGGCGTCCGGGTCGAACGACAAGCCTCCTTACCCGGGGAACCTCATCGACGTAGCGCTCGCGGAGTGCGCCACGGTCGCCGAGGTGATCGCCCTGCTCGAGCGCTACAACCTCGGGTTCCTCGACAGCGCCATGCTGATGTTCGGCGACCAGAGCGGCGACGCGGTGATCGTCGAGCGGGACAGCTTCGTGAGGAAGGAGGGGCGCTACCAGGTGGTGACCAACTTCCACCAGTCGCAGTGCGATCCATCCAAGTACACCTGTCCGCGCTACAGGCTCGCCGACCGCATGCTGAAGGAGAGCAAGGACGTGTCGGTCGAGCGCTGCCGCCGCATCCTCGCCGCGGTCCATGCCGAGGGGGGCGCGCCGACCCAGTACTCCATGATCTATGACCTGACCCACGGGATCGTGCGCCTCTACCACTTCCACAACTTCGAGAACGAGGTGGTCATCGATCTCGCCGAAGAATTGAAGAAGGGGGCTCATGCAATGGACCTGCCCTCGCTCTTCCCGGAGACCTGGGCCTTCACCGCGTTCAAGATGCAAAAGCAGCAGGAGGTCGAGAAGGCCGTGGCCGCGCGGCGCGCGCAGGACATCGATCCGGCGACCTACGAGGACTACGTGGGCCGCTACGAGCTGGTGGTGGCGAGCGCCGGCCGCTGGATCATCGCGATCAGCCGCGAGGGGGACCGTCTTCTGTGCCGTTTCCGCGACGGAGAGCCCGTCGAGATCCTGCCCGAGGCCAAGGACGTCTTCTTCCACGCCGGCCTCGACGGCTCGACCACCTTCCGTTTCGAGCGCTCGGCCGAGGGACAGGTCATCCGCCTGAAGGCCGCGAACGAGCTGCGCACCTACACGGCCGAGCGGCTCTCCGGCGAAGCGCCGGCGGGCGAGCCCCGCGAGTTGTGATCGTGAAGTCGGGCAGCGTGGCCTGACGTTCTCTCATCGCGTCCGCCCGCCTGGGCTGTCCGTCGCGGCCGTGGCCCGTCACGCCTCGAGCACCTCGCCGAAGCCGAGGATCGCGACCGGGCCGAGGGGCATCGCGAGACGGTAGGCGGCGGCGAGCTGCGCGGCGTCCTCCACCGACTCGTCCGGAACCACGAAGGCGCCAAGGCGCGCGCCGCGCGAGAGGTGGAGGAGACTCCCTCCGCCGTGCTTGGCGACGCGCGTGTCGATCTCGAAGGCGACGACGGGCAGAAGGGGGCCGGCGGGCGGATCGGGCCAGAGCGCGCCGAAGTCCGGATCCGCGGCCGCGAACAGGTCATGCGCGCCTTTCAGGTCGGCGGCGACCGCGGCCGACCAGACCACGTCCAGCCGCTGGGCGGTGTACGCCTGGTCCGCGCGCGTCCACGCGCGCCGCGCGCCCTCTCCCAGCTCGTGCCCGGCGAGGCCGAGATGCACCGCGCAGTCGCTGTCCGCGGCGATCTTGCCGGCGCCGATCGCCCGCTGGCGCGCGGCGAAGACGCGGCGCGGCAGCTCGGGCTCTGCGTCGCACTCGACGTGGAACCCCAGTTCGTTGCCCCGACGCACCAGCTGGTCGCGGACCAAGGCGGCATCCTCGCGGCTGCCGCCGCGGTTCGTGACGCGGGCCGCGCCAGGCCGCGCCGGGCCGCCGCCCGGCGCAGGCCGGCGCGCGACGTTCTCGGGGAGAAGCGAGGCGTCGATCACGGCCAGGGG
>JACQZJ010000010.1:0-8811 GCA_016213895.1 Planctomycetota bacterium
GCGGCCACGTGCTGGAAGGAGTCAGTCTGCCGAACCGCCGCCTCTGCGCGCGCCCCCACTCCCTGCCCTGCGCGCCGTGCCGGGCGCTGCACTGCTCGCGCTGCGTGTTCCAGAGCAAGCTGGCGACCTTCGAGTACTGCGTGCCGGCGCGCAACGTCTGCCTCAGGGCGCATTACGAGCTGGAAGTCCAGGCCTCCCTGGCGCGCGCCGCGCAGGAGCAAGGCCTGTGGTTCGACGAATGGCAGGCGCCGGAGCCGCCCGCCTGCTACGATCCGTATGAACTGATCGTGGCCGCCGAGAAGGACGGCGGCGACGCCTGGTCGATCCTGCGGCTCTTCACCGGCGGCGCGCAGAACCTGACCCCGACCATGATGCTCTCGCTGGTCCACGAGCTGCACGGGCACGTGCACGCCCTGGCGGACCTGCTCGGCGCCGGTCAGGCCCCGCCCGCGGCGCTGCACGCGCGCAGTCTCCTGGCTCAGGCGCAGCAGCGCGCGCTGTACGGGTATCGTGACCTGCGGCTGCGAGAGGACTGCCCGACCCTGGGTGAGCTGCTGGACGAGACCCGCGCCCTGGCCGAACGGCGCGCCGCCGCCGGGCAGGGGCACAGCTGGGGAGGCGCGGTTCCATGACGACGGGGCGGCGCGTGCGGAAGATCGTGCTGCTCGGCGCGTGTCTCGCGGTCCTTGCTGCCGGTGCGTGGCTGCTCATCCTCGACCAGCACCGGCCCGCGGCGGCGGTCCACGCCGGCGAAAGCGCCGCGGGAGACCGGGCGGCCCCGGGCGAGGCGCCGGCCGCGCGCGCCGCGATGCAGCCGGGCGAGGGGACGGAGCGCGACGCGGTTTCCGCGGGCGCGGTCGTCGCCGCCTGCGCGGATCCGCCGGCGGCGTACCTCGAGGCTCTCGGAGGCCTGACCGGACGCCTGGTCGAGCCCGACGGCGCACCCGTGCCGGACATGCCGGTGGCGCTCATCGGCGCGTGCTTCGACGAGATTCTGCAGGACTTGACCTCCGTGGCCGACAGCCGGGCGGTGGAAGCGCCGCCCGTCAAGGCGACCGCCGTGACCGGCGAGGAGGGCCGCTTCCTCTTCACCAAGGTTGATCCGCGCGGCTACTACGCTCTCGGCATCGACTCCGGCGGCCCGCGCGCGGCGCTGCGCATCGTCGACTCGCTGCCCAACTGCGGCGAGCTGCGGGACCTGGGCGACATCGTGCTGGAGCCGTACGTCACCCTGGTCGGCAGGGTGGTCGACGCTTTCGGCGAGCCCGTGGAGGGCGCCCGCATCCGCGCCACGGACGCGCCGGCCATGCTCTTCCAGTTCGGCGCGCACAACCTGCGCCCGGGCGGGGGCGTGCTTTCCGAGGAGTTCCTCACTGCGACCGGACGCCATCTCGTGGCGCCGTTCTCCCCCACTGTCTCGCGGCTCGTCGAGCTGCTGCCGCTGCCGACCACGTACAGCGACCAGGATGGTGACTTCGCGCTTGGGGGGGCGCCCGCAGGCATCGTCAGCGTGCTGGTCGACCTCCAGGACCACGTCACGCTCGTCCACGGCCCCGTGCCGACCGGCAGCGCCGGCGGCCGCCGCTCGCTCGGGACGCTGCTCCTCGACCGCGGGAGGGAACTCAGCGGACGCGTCGAGACCAGCGCCGGCGAACCCGTGCCCGGCGCGCGCGTGATGGTTGGCCCGAGGCTGGAGTTCGACGAGTTCGCCGTGATCTGGCCGGGAGGAGTGAGCGACGCGGCCGGCGGGTTCCGGGTGCGGGGGCTGGCGGAGGCCGACCACTATGTGGCGGTCCAGACCCCGCGGAGCCACGACTGGACGGTCGTGAGCGGGGTCGTGCCCGGCGCGGACGAGGCCGTCATCCGCCTGGCCCCTGCCCACGACCTGCTGGTCACGGCGGTCGGAACGGACGGACGCGTGATTCCCCACCCCGGCGTCCTCGTGTCCGTCTTCCCGGAGCCCGGAGTCTTCCTCCCCGTGCTTTCGGCCCCCTCGCCGCCGCGCGGCGGCATCTCGAGGGAGGAGGACGGCTCGGTCTCGATCAGCGGGCTTGGAAGCCAAACCTACCAGTTGCTCGTCACGAAGAGCGGGTACGCCGCGGCCACGGTGGACGTGGACCTCGCGGGCGGACCGGCGAGGGTCCAGGTCGTCATGCAGCCGGCGCGCCCTTTGAGCGTGCGGGTCAGCGCCGCGGAGGATGCTGCGCCCGTGGTCCACGCGAGCGTCCGGGCCTTCGCCGCGCAGGGCGGTCTGCTCAGGTTCGTGCCGCGCTCCAGCGCGCGCACGGATGCCGCGGGCCGCGCGACCCTGGAGGGGCTGGACGGCGGGGAAGTGCTCGTCCAGGTCGAACATCCCGGCTTTGCGCTCCGCCAGCAGACGATCGCGCCCTCCGCTGCTCCTTACGAAGTGCCCGTGGTGCTGGTGCGCGGAGCGAGCATCACCGGCCGCGTGGTCGCGGGAGCGCTCCCCGTGGACGAACCGCGCTGCGTCGGCCTGAAGCCGGAGGGCGACCTTGCCCTCCCGCGCTTCGCCGTCACGGATCGCGAGGGGTGCTTCCGCTTCGCACAGCTCGCCTGCGGCGCCTACGAGGTCGCGGTTCTGCGCCGCTTCGCTCACGACCAGGGAATCGCCGGCCTGATAACAGGCTCGCTTGCCCGCCTGGAAGTGGAACGTGAGGTCAGCCTCACTCTCGCCGAGGGAGAAGAGCGCGAGCTCGAGATCGACGTGCGCGGCGCCGCCGGCGGACATCCCGCCGCGCGCCTTCGAGGCCGAGTCGTGCTGAACGGCCGGCCCATGGCGCGTGCCGCCGTCGTCTGCCGTCCGCAGGGACCGGAGCGTGGCCGCAAGAGCACGTTGACCAGCGAGACAGGCGCGTTCGACCTGGGCCAGGTGCCTCTCTTGCAGGAGGGCCGCGTGACGCTGTGCGTGGCGCCAAAGGAGACGAGCGGCTGGGAGGGGGACATCTACACGCAGGCGCTCGTGATGCGGCCCGGCGAGGACCGAGAGGTTCTCGTCGACCTCGAGACCGGCGGGCTGAGCGGCCGCGTCGTGCGCGCCCGTGACCAGCGGGCCGCCGCGTTCGCGCGGGTGGAGATCGAGAGCCTGCCGGGCCCGCCAGGAAGCTCCGGCGAGACGGTGGAGACGTCCATCGCCTGCCGGGCCGACGAGAACGGGCGCTTCCAGGCCGACGTCCTGCCCGCCGGAGACTACCGCGTCACGGCGCGGCTCGAGGGCTGCGCTGCCCGGCAGGCCGGCCCGGTGCGCGTCCCGTTCCAGGGACAACCGGCGCCCCTGACCATCGAGCTGCTGGACGCGCTCGAAGTGAGCGGCAGAGTCGAGCTCAACGGCGTCGGCCCGCAGGAGTTCGTGGCCATGACCTTCTCCGGGAGAGGCCTGAAGGTGAAACTCGCGGTCAAGCGCGACCGGACCTTCCGCGCTTTCGATCTGCTGCCCGGGGACTACACGGTGGACATCGCGGTGTACGGGAGGAGCGCACCACGCAGGTACCGCACGCAGGTCGTGGTCCCGGAGCACGGCTGCCGGGACCTGATCCTCAGGCCGCACCCGAGCGGAGGCTGAGGCACCGCCTCCGCGGGGAGAGGGGGGCCGCCGCGTCTTCCCGATCAAGCCCGGGCTGCGTATGGCCGACACAGAAATAGCGCGGACGCTGCGCACCGCGCCGGAACCGACCAGATCGAGGGAGCTGCCCATGTCTGCTCGCCGCATGCATTGGAACATCCTGTGGGTCGTCCTGGCGGTCGTACTGCTCTCAGGGTGCGGCAAGGAGCGCCGCGACCTGCGCGGCACGTGGACGCTGGACCTGGAGAGGACCCTGGCCGGCAGCCAGATCGCGGGAGGAGGGGACGCGCCCGCGGAGTCCGCATTGCTGCTCGACCCCTTCGCCCTCGACTTCAGCGAGGATCGCGTGCGCCTGAGCATGGGCGAGAGGACCCTCGAAGGGGCGTGGTCGCTCAAGTCGGCAGACGGCGACCGCTGGGAGCTCGAGGGCGCGGGCGGAAGGCTCGACATCCAGTGGCTCGACGCGGACACGATCCTGCTCCGCATGACCGACGACCCGAGCCGCCCGCTGGCCGGGCTGACGCTCGCGCGCCTCTCGAACCGGGAGTCTTGACCATGAAACGCGCTCTCTGCCTCTTCCTCGTGCTCGCCGCGGCCGCGCTCGCCGGCGCGATCTCCCTGGCCGAGACGCACGGCATCTGCCGCGTGTGCGGCAAGTGGGTCGTGCTGACCAAGGAAGGCGCCGGTCTGAACCGCGACTGGAGCGGCACGTGCGGGCGCTGCGGCCTGAAGGAGTACCTGAACGGCGCCGCCGCCGAAGATGAAGACCCCTCCGAGACCGTCGACCGCCTGGGAGACGAGAGCCGCAAGGGCTGGCCCGGGCCAGAGGAGGTGCGCTACGTGCGCCTGGAAGACGGGACGCTCATCGACATGCGGCACTTCCTGGCCGCGGCGGACGTGGGGCAGGACCACAACCACGCGCTCGCCGAGGTCCTCGGCTGGCTGGTCGAGGTCGCGCAGTGGGTGTCCGGAGAAGAGAGCGGCTCCCCCCTGGGCGGGAACGAGGACCTCTCGAGCAACCAGGCGGGCGCCGTCTTCGCCGACGACGACCTCGACGCGGACGGTGGCGGGCTCGGCGACCAGGTGGTCGACTACCTCGAGTCGCTGGGACACGGCGGGATCAGCGGCGCGTCCGGCTCCAAGGACGGCGAGTAGCCCGGCTGCGCAGCGACCGCGGGCGCCGCGCCGTTCGCGAGCCTGACGGTCTCGTTGACGTTCAGCGTGCCGAACTGGATGTGGGCCGAGCTGGCGAGGTAGAGCCCGGGAAGCGAGGTCGCGAGCGGCAGGGGCGTCCTGTCGCTCGCGGGCGCGGTCAAGGCATGGACGTAGGGCACGCGCGAGACGCGGAAGGCGATGAGGTCCGCGGGCAGGAAGTGCGGGTGCACGCGCGCCAGCCCCGCGAGGAAGAGCCGCTCGATCTCCGCGTCCGGCGCCGCGAAAAGCGCGTCGTCCTGCGCCACGTAGCGCGGCAGGTAGACGAGATGCCGGCCGCCGAGCTCAGCCGGATCCACGAGCGCCGTCATCTCGATGATGCCGGTGAAGGGAAAGCCCGGATCGAGCAGGTTGGTGACGTAGAAGGGCGAAAGCGGCCGCGGCAGGAGCAGCGAGGCGCAGACGATGCCCTGATAGCGCGCCGCGGCGAGCCGCGCCCGCTCCGCGGCCGAGAGCCCGGGGCAGAGCCGCGCGGCGAGCGGCGCGGCGACGGTGACGGCGACGCGGTCGAAGAACCGCTCCTCCCCGGCCAGGGCGACGGCCAGGCCGCGCGCCGCGCGCGTCACGCTCTGCACGCGCGCGCCCGTGCGGATCTCGACCCCCAGCTCGTCGAGCGTGGCGCGGAAGCGGGTGAGGATGCGCTCGTACCCGCCCCGCACGCAGCCCAGGCGCTCGCGGTTGGTGCCGGCCTTGCGCGCCGCCTGCAGGCGCCGGATCGTGGCCCACATGAAGGCAGCGGAGGTCGTGCGGTAGCTGTCTCCGAGCTTCGAGCGCAGGAGCGGCAGCCAGAAGCACTCGAAGGCGCGGCGGCCGCTCATCCGCACCAGCCAGTCCTCGACGAACAGGTCCTCGAGGCCGGCAGGGTCCGCGAGCCGCCCCGCGCGCCACATGGCGAAGCCGACGCGCAGCTTGTCGAGGAGCGCGAGGTGCGGGAAGCGCAGGAACTCGATGGTGCTCGACACCGAGTGGAGCTTCCCGCCGGCGAAGCAGCCGGTGCGTGTCTCGCGCCACGCGACTTCATGCGCCAGGCCGAGCTCCTCGAGCAGGGCGAGCAGCTCGCCGTCCGAGGGCAGGATGACGTGGTAGTGGCGGTCCCAGGTCAGGCCGCCGATCTCCCAGGGCGCGGCCAGGCCGCCGATGCGCTCCGCGGCCTCGAGGAGCGTCACGGCATGTCCGGCGCGCGCCAGGCGCAGGGCCAGCGTCAGGCCGAGCAGGCCGGCGCCGACGATGCCGATCCGCACCCCGGCCGGCGCCGCGCCCGTCACGGCGGCGCCAGCTCCGTCACCTTGCCGTCCTCGATGAGGTAGCGCAGCCCGCAGCTCGCGCAGGCGACCTCGCGCCGCCCGACCGGCGCGCCGCCCGCGCCGAAGCGCAGCACGGGCTCGCCGCAGCGGCACAGGCAGGCCACGCTGCGCGCCGGCGAGCCGACCACGAGGTGGAAGTCCGGGACCGTGCGCGTCACCACCGCGCCCATGCCGACCATGGCGAAGCGGCCCACGGTGAGCCCCGGCCCGATCACGGCGCGCGCCCCCACGGTTGCGCCCGCGCGCACCAGGGTCTCGAGCGTGTGCTCGTCCGGCTCGGAGGGGCGCAGCCGCTTCAGGTCGGAGGTGGTGGCGCGCGGGAAGCGGTCGTTGGTGAAGGTCACGCCCGCGCTCAGCATGACGCCGTCCTCGACGGTGATGCCGGCGCAGATGTAGACCTGCGCGTTGATCTTCACCCGGTCGCCGATCTTCACGCCGTAGGCGATGTAGGACTTCTCGCCGACGATGCACTCCCGGCCGATGACGCTGCCCGGCCCGCGCACGTGCACGTTGTCCCAGATGGCGCTGCCCGCGCCGATCTCGACGCCTTGCTCGATGAGCGCGGTCGCGTGGATGCGCGGCGCGTTCATCGCGCGCCTCCGTTGTCCACCGCCACCCAGTTGTTGCCGGCGAGCGAGCGGTAGGCGGCCTCGATCACGCGCACGGAGGCGAGGCCGTCCTCGACCGTGACGCGCAGGGGCTCCACCCCGCGGATGGCGTTGCAGAAGTTGGCGATCTGCTTGCGGAAGGCGCCGACCTTGTCGTAGCCGCTGCCGAACACCACCCACTCGCGGTCCGTGCTGCGCCGGTAGCGCGACTTGGCCCAGCCGATGCGCGCCGCGCCCTTGGTGCCGTAGATGTCGATGAAGCTCTCCAGCTCCTTGTTGATGCTCCAGGAGAGATCGATGGTCGCGAGAACGTTCGACGCGGAGCGGGCGAAGACGCGCACCGTGTCCTCCACCGCGAGCCCCTGCAGGCGCTTGCCCTCCACCACCTGCACCTCCTGGATCGGTCCGAGGAAGTAGCGCAGGATGTCGACCGAGTGCGTGCCGTTGTCGATCAGCACGCCCCCGCCGCTCACCTTCGGGTCGGAGTTCCAGCGGGCGGACATGTCGACACGCGCGGTGAAGGCGTTCTCGAACAGCGAGATCTCGCCCAGCACGCCCGAGGCCACCATGCTGTGGCCAAGGGCGACGTCGTCGACGAAGCGGAACTTCGAGGCCATGCTGAGCAGCGCGTTGCCGCGGCGCGCCGCCTCGGCCATCCTCTGCGCGCCCTGGCTGTCGATGGCCAGCGGCTTCTCGCAGAGCACGTGGATGCCGCGCTCGAGCAGCGCCACGCAGATCTCCGGGTGCGAGGCGGGCGGGGTGCACACCACGGCGGCGTCGATCTTCTCGTGCTCGACGAGATCGAGGTGCGAGGCGTAGCCCCGGCATCCTAGCCCCTCGGCGAAGGCCTGCGCCGCCTCGGGACGGACGTCGGCCACGGCCGCGAGCCGCCCCTGGGCCAGGTTGTCGAACGCGGGCTTGTAGGCGTGGGCGATGCTGCCCGCGCCGATCAGGCCGAACTTCAATGTCTCGGGCATGGGCCGCTCCCTACAGGCGCCCGACCGCGCGCGCGATCGAGTCGGCCAGGTGGTCGACGTCCTCCTCGGTGTAGCGCTCGTTCCACGGCAAGACGAGCACGCGCTCCAGCGCCTCGTAGCTCCCCGGGAAGCGCTTGCGGTCGTAGTCGACCGCCTCCTGGCGGGCGAGGGTGAAGGGGAAGCGGCTCTTGCCGAACGTGGCCTGGTCGCGGAACACCTGGCACTCGAAGGCCGGCTTCTGGATGTAGCGCGGCGCCGAGGCGATGCCGTACTCCTTGAGCGCGGCGCCGAGGCCGGGCGAGCCGCCAGGGACGCGCGCGCCGTCCACGCGCAGGCAGTACTTCCAGTAGGTGTGGCCGTTCCCGGGCAGAACCGCCGGGCACTCGATGCCCGGGACCCCCTGCAGGCGCCGCGTCATGCGCTCCGCCAGGCGCACGCGCGCCGCCACCACGCCCGCGAGCTTGCCGAGCTGCGCCGCGGCCACCGCGCCCTGCAGCTCGCTCATGCGGTAGTTGAGCGCCAGGAAGTAGTGGTCCGGCTGCTTGTCGCCATAGCCCCAGGCCTTGTTGATGAAGAGGAACAGGCGCCGCGCCACGGCCGCGTCGTTGCTGACCACCAGGCCGCCCTCGCCGGTGGTGATGTGCTTGCCCTGCTGCAGGCTGAAGCAGCCGGCCGCGCCGAAGGTGCCCGTGAGCTGGCCGGCGTGCGTGGCGAGATACGACTGCGCGCAGTCCTCGATGACCGGCAGCCCGCGCTCCGCGGCCAGCGCCATGATCTCGTCCATCTGGCAGGGGTTGCCGAACAGGTGGGTGACGATGATGGCGCGCGTGCGTGCGCTGAGCCGCGCCTCGATGGTCGCGCGCGTGACGTTGTACGTCCTGGGGTCGACGTCGGCGAACACCGGGATCGCGCCCTGGTAGAGGATCGGGGCCAGCGCGCCCATGTCGGTGATGGGCGTGGTGATGATCTCGTCCCCGGGCTCCGGGTCGATCGCGGCCACGGCGCAGTGGATCGCGGCCGTGCCGGAAGAGCAGGCGAAGGCGTGCTTCACGCCGAGCAGCTCGGCGAACTCCTCTTCCAGCTTCTTGGTGAAGGAGCCCTTGGTGCTGGTAAGCACCCCGCTCTCGATG
>JACQZJ010000010.1:8820-28714 GCA_016213895.1 Planctomycetota bacterium
AAGGAGCCCTTGGTGCTGGTAAGCACCCCGCTCTCGATGGCGCGCGCGACGCACTCGATCTCCTCGCGGCCGAGCGTGCGGCCGGAGGCGTCCTGATCGGAGGGGAGCTTCTTCATGGTCTCGCTCATGCTCGTTCTTCTCCGGGTCTGTTCAGTTCGTTGCCGGGGGAGACTGGGCCCGCGGCCGGAACCGTCCCGTCCAGAGACGCGCCAGCAGACCCAGATGTCCGGCGATCGTCTTGCACAGGGTGATCTTCGACCTGCCGAGCATGCGCGTCTCCAGCACGGCGGGCATTTCCACGATGCGCTCGCCGCGCAGGGCGAGCAGCACGATCATCTCGGCGATGCCGAGGAATCCTCCGGAGCGCACCGGCAGGTCGATGACGCGCGACCTGCGGTAGACGCGGAAGCAGCTCGTGTAGGTCGAGATGTCGCGCCGCAGGGAAACGCGGTAGAGGAGCGAGAGCCCCTTCGACAGGGCCAGGCGCCAGCAGGGGACGTTCCGCACCTCGCCCTGCGGATGGTAGGGCGAGGCCGTGACCAGGGTCACGTCCTCGCCGAGCAGCGGGATCATGCGCCTGAGCTGCATGGGGTCATAGCTGCAGTCGCAGTCGATGGAGCAGACGATCTCGGTCCTGGCCTTCCTGATCCCCGTGAGGATGGCCGCGGCCACGCCGCGGTTCGTACCGTGGCGCTCGAACTCGATGTTCCGCCAGCTCCCGAACACGGAGCAGAGCGCCGCGTACGTTCCGTCGGTGCTGGCGTCGTCGACGAAGACGAAGCGCACCTCGTAATCCGCGCCCAGGTCCGCGATCAGCTCGCGCAGGGTGTTCGCGAGGTAGGGGATGGTCAGCTCCTCGTTGTGGCACGGAACCACGATGGTCACCGGGACGCACTGCGCGCCGCCGCCGGCGGGCGCGGCCTCGCGCGCGAAAGGCGCGGGTTCGGGCGCTGCGCGGCGCGCCGCGGCCGCCTCGCGCGGGATGCCCAGTCCTTGCGCGATTGGTTGGAAGCGATACGTCTCCAGGTAGAAGCGCAGCAGCGACTCCATCCGGTCCAGGTGGCGGTACTGGCGGATGCGCGTGAGCGACCCGGCCGTGGCGATGCGCGGCAGGTCCGGGTCCAGCTCCCACACGTGGAAGTAGAGGACGAGGGGCGCGCCGCCGCGCGCCGCCTGACGCCGCACCGCGCGCTTCATGAGGCAGTGCGGCAGCTGGCGGAACCAGTTGCCGCCGCCGATCGGCAGGGCGAAGGCGCGCGGCCCGCAGGTGGAGATCGGCACCTCGTGGATCTCGCGCCCCTGCGCGCGATGCACGTACGGGGAGCGCCGCCACGGCTCGGCCGCCGCCTCGCGGAACATGGGGTAGGCACTCGAGTCGTAGCGGAAGCCCTCCTCGGCGAGCACGTCCAGCGCCCAGAGATCCGCGCGCGTGAGCACGCCGGTGGAGACCCGGTAGCCGACGACGCGCCGGCCCGCCGCGCGCTCGACCGCGTCGCGCGAGCGCCGCAGGTCCGCGCGGAACTCCTCGATCCCCATCTCGCCGAACTCGCGGTGGTGGTACCCCTTGCACGCGACCTCGTGGCCGCGCCGGTCGATCTCGGCGATGGCCGCGGGATGGTGGTCGGCGGTCCAGCCGAGCACGAAGAAAGTGGCCTTGACTCCGTACTCGTCGAGCAGGTCGAGAGTGCGCGCGATGTTCAGCTCGAGCCGCGCCTCGAAGCGCGCCCAGAGCCGCGGCTCGATCAGCCGGTTGAAGGCCGAGACGTGGAAGTAGTCCTCCACGGTCACGGTCAGCAGGTGACGCCGCGCGCCGTTCAGCGAGGGCGACCCGGGCGAGATCATCGGCGCACCTGCGCCAGCATGCACGGCAGGACCTCGGCGATGCGCTCGCCGCTCCTGCCGTCGCCGAATGGATTCTCGATCTCGCTCACATGGTCCGCCCACGATCCGTCCGCCCAAGCCTCTTCCAGCGAGTCGCGCAGCCTGCCGGCGCCGGCGCCCACGAGCCGGGCCACGCCGGCCGCGACGGCCTCCGGCCGCTCGGTGTTCTCGCGCAGGATGAGAAGCGGCTTGCGGAGGGTGGGCGCCTCCTCCTGGACCCCCCCTGAATCGGACACGATGAGGCGCGTCCTTGAGAGGAGGTAGATGAAATCGAGGTAGCCGAGCGGAGGCAAGAGGCGCACGAGAGGGCGGCTGCCGAGCACGCGCTGCGCGGCCTCCTGCACGCGGGGGTTCGGGTGCACCGGGAACACCAGGACGGCGTCGTCGTGCCGCTCAGCGAAGTCGCGGAGAGCGCGCAGGTTTTGCTCCATCGTGGCGCCGAAGCTCTCGCGCCGGTGGGTGGTGAGCACCAGGAGCCGGGCGGGCGCGGCCTCCTCGACCACGCGGGCGATCTCCGGCGAGGGCTCCAGCCGCTCCGCGATGGAATGGAGCGCGTCGACCACCGGGTTGCCGGTCACGGCGATGCGCGCCTCGTCCACGCCCTCGGCAAGGAGCGTGCGGCGGTTCCCCTCCGTGGCCGCGAAGTGGAAGGCGGCGAGGCGGCTGATGAGGCGGCGGTTCATCTCCTCGGGGAAGGGGCTGAGGGGATCGCCCGAGCGCAGGCCCGCTTCCACGTGGCCCACCGGCACGCCCTGGTAGAAACCCGCGAGCGCGCCGGCCAGGGCCGAGGTGGTGTCGCCCTGGACGAGCAGCAGGTCCGGGCGCATGCGTTCGAGCAGCGGGCCGAGCGACTCGAGCACGCGCCGAGCCACGTCGGCGGGAGTCTGGCCGTTTCGACCCACCTCCAGGTCATGGTCCGGCCGGATGGCGAAGA
The DNA here is from genome assembly GCA_016213895.1 of Planctomycetota bacterium. Taxonomy (GTDB): domain Bacteria; phylum Planctomycetota; class B15-G4; order B15-G4; family JADJEK01; genus JACQZJ01. The sequence goes on from JACQZJ010000010.1 coordinate 11,636, forward strand.
GCCGCACGAACGGCTCGACCAGTTCGCGGTGCTGGCCGGTCAGGGCGACGAAGCTGCGGAAGCGTCCCGGCCTGGCCTCGAGCGCGCGCAGGACGGGCGCCAGCTTGATCGCCTCGGGACGCGTCCCGATGAGCGAAAGGACCACGGGGAGCGACATTCAGCCGACCTGGCAGGGGGTTCCTTGGCCTGCGACCTTCTCCCGTCATGGAGCCCGCTTCTGGGTCCGACTCCGGCAGATTCGTCCCCCGCGGACTCGCGATAAGAGTTGATGGAAGTACACCCTGCAGCCGGTCTTTCGTCAAGGAGGGCCGCTTGCCTTGAAGCTGCGTGCACCGAGGACTCAGGACGACCCGGAGCGGATTCCGCGAGACGATTTGTCCAGAATCTGGATCAAGGGAGCATGAAACGTCCAACACACCTGCGTATGGCCGCAGATCCACCCGGAGCCCACCAGAGGAGTCCTCTCATGCGTACGCCCAGGCTCGTTCTTCTCCTTTCCAGCGCCCTGCTCTCGCTCGCCTGTCCGTCAGAGGCCGCGGACATCAGGGTCCCGCAGGAGGCAGCCACGATCTCCGGCGCGCTCCTGCTCGCCGGTCCAGGAGGAACGGTCACGGTCTCGGCAGGAACCTACGCCGAGAACATCTCGGTGCCCTTCCTCGGCCAGACCATCCGCGGCAAGGGGACGGCGATCGTCGACGGCGGCGGCGGCGTGGGGCTGCTCGTGCCCATCGGCACGAGTGGAACGGTCGTCAAGAACCTGCGCTTCCAGAACTGCCTGCACGGCCTGGTCATCCTCGGCCCGCACACCATCGTCTCGAAGTGCCGGGTCGCCGGGACCATCGGTTTCGGGATCGCCGCCCGCGGCACCACGAACGTCCACATCGTCAAGTGTCGAATCAGTGACACGGGCAGCCACGGCGTCTTCCTCGACCAGTGCAACGGCTGCCTCGTCGAGAAGTGCGCCATCGCCTGGCCCGACGGCAACGGCCTGCACGTGATCGGCAACCTCAACTCGATCCTCGGAAACCGCGTCAGCAACGCGCGCGAGGACGGCGTCCAGCTGTCCTCGGCGGCCATCCCGGCCGCCGGCAACCTGGTGCAGGGGAACGTCATCCGCGGACCGCTGTTCGAGGGGATCGAGTGCGGCGAGCAGGCCTTCTACTGCTCGCTGCTGGACAACACGATCGCCGGCGCGGAGTGCGACGGCATCGACGTCCAGCACAATTGCGTGGGCCACGCGCTGCTGGGAAACGCGATTCGCGACTCGGGTGACTGCGGCATCGAGAACGACGGCATGTTCTGCACGCTCAGCCGGAACCGCGTCGACCGATCCCATGTCGACGGCATCCGCGTCGGCGCCGGCGGGAACGCGAACCTCCTCTCGAGGAACACGGTCAGGAACTCGTGGGGCGACGGCTTCGAGGTGCTTGGCGCCAGCAACGCGTTCGTCAGGAACACGGCGCTCGGGAGCGCGAGTTTCGACCTGAACTCCGTGGTGCCGCTCGCCGCCAACACCTACGTGGCGAACGTCTTCCCGACGACGAACTGAGCCTCTCCGCAGGAGAGGCTCATCCGGAATTCACGATTCTCACGCGGGTCGCTTGAGCGGCAAACACCCGTGACTCCGCCGGCGTGACGGGATGAGAACCTGGGCAAGGCGTCCGTCGTGAAGTTGGGTTGCGGGCGATAGCCTGCGATGCGAGGATGCCGAGAGCAAGATCCAGAGGACTGGCGGCTCCCGCGAGCGGGGGCGGTCAGTCCTTCTTCGTGAGGGAGAAGGTGCCGTCGACCTCGCCGTCCCCGCCGTCCAGCGTCCCTTCCATTGTGTCGCCCTGGACGTCCGCCGCGAACTCGAAGGTGTACTCCACGCCCGTGAGCGGGCAGGTGTACGTCAGTTCGCCGGTGATCGTGGCCTCGCCCGGGGCGTTTCCGGCCTTGACCTCGCCGCTCATGTCCATCTCGCGCGTGATCTCGCCGAGCTTGGTGCAGAGCTGCGGCATGACCGCGGACATGTCCTCCAGGCTGGCGTCGCCCGAGACCTCCTTGCCGGAGCCGTCAACGGTCATCTGCATGTCCCCCTTGTCGGTGAAGCCGCCGCAGCCGAAGAAGTCATGGTAGTCGAGCTCGTAGGAGCCCTCCCAGTCTCCGGCGACCGGCGGCACGGCCAGCGCGGACGCGACCTTCCGCACCGCGGCGGAGACCTTGGCCGCCGACTCCTCGCACGCCAGGTAGCTCCTCTCCAGCGAGTGCACGACTCCCCGGTTGACGAGCTTGCTCTTGGCGAACTCGTTCCTCATGTTGCCGGCCGGCGCGCCCGGCACGGCGAGGACCGCGTCGCGCTCGAGGCCCTTGCGCCGCAGGCGGCAGACCTTCTGCTTCACGTCCGTGTACGCGGTCGGGCTGCCGAGAGCCACCAGGCCGACCTGCGACAGGACCGCCGGCGCTTCCAGGTCGAGCTGGAGGAGCGCCTGCTCCGCCAGGTAGTTGCCGTGCGCGCAAGGCAGCAGGACGACCTTCCAGCCCTGCGCCGTCGCGCCCTCGATCTCCTGCGCCAGGAGGTCGACCTGAGCCGCGGAGACCGGCGCGCTCAGCAGGTCCCCGCTGATCGTCTCGACGATCTCGTGCGCGGTCGCCGGCGGCGCGTAGGGCCCCGCGCCCAGGGAGTAGGCGTCCAGGAAGGCCCTCCAGGGAGCGGCCGCGTGCGGCGACACGCAGTCCGCGCCGAGGCGGAGCAGGTCCGAAGCGAGAGGCCGATCGAGGAAGACCCCGAGCGGAAGGTGGCCGCGAGCGACCCTCTCCTCCGGCGCCTGCCCCGGCACCGTGCTCCGGTCGTAGAACAGCTCGAACTTGTAGGCGCCGGCCGTCTCGGGCGTTGCCGCGATGACGCGCCGCATGACGTTGCCCAGGGCGAAGCAGGCGTGTTCGGGCGGGGTATCGAGCCCGTTGACGAGGATCACCAGGAAGTCGACCTGCGCCTCGCTCCCGCCGGCGAGCGGGAACTCGATGAAGTCCGGCGCGTTCGCGGCGGCGAGCGCGTCCGCCTGGATGTCCGCGGCGCTGTCCAGCGTGGAGAGAGCCGTGGCGAGCAGGTCGTCGTGGGTCCGCGCCGGGTCGGTCGCGCCCTCGTAGGCGGCCGCCACCTCCTGCGCCAGGGCGGTGAACTCGGCGGCCGGGTCGGCCGCATCGGCCAGCACGGCCTCGAGCGCGGCCGCGACCGCGCTGATCAGCTCGGGCGCCTCCTGGCAGGGGGCGGAGGCGCCCGCCACGAGGAGTCCGCCGCAGACCGTCGCCTGTCCCGACTTGCTGCGCACGGTCACGTTGTGCGGCCCCGAGCCCACGCCCGCGGAGAACGTGAACACGATGCGCTCCGGCAGCCACTCCTGGATGACGGCGCCGGCGCAGCCGAGCGAGACCTTGCCCGGCGTGGCGCCGAAGAAGGTCCCGCTGATGGCGACCGGCTCGCCGGCTGCGGCCGCCGGCGGCTCGATCCCGCTCACGGCGGGCGCGCGGATGGCGAAGGCCGCGGGGACGAGGATCTCCGCGCCGCCGTCCGGCCTGACGATCACGTCATACAGGCCCTCGAACCCCTTCTTCACCTGCGCCACGATGCGCGCGTCGTCCCAGGAGACGAGGACGAGCTTCGCCTGCTTCGTCACGTGCTCGGACAGCAGGAGAACCTGCGGCTCGGCCGCGCCGAACCCGGTGCCGTCGATCGTGATCAGCGTGCCGGTCGTCCCCTCGGCCGGCGCGACCTGGGTCACCTCGCCCGCGGCCGCGGGCCATGCCGCCGCGGCCAGGAGGGCGGGGACGATCAAGAAGAACGAGAGGGGGCGGCCGCGAGGCCGCGCCGCGCCTGGGTTCGATGCGGTGCTGTCCACTGGTCGCTCTCCCGGCTCGTGGCGGGCAGGAGCCTCTGGACCGGCCCGGGCCTCGCGGGATCCGCCCGGCAAGGTCCGGAGCGCGCGGAGGACGTTGCTGTCCGCGCAGGGACAGCAGGGTTCTCTTCGACTTTCGACCAGGCCTGCTTGAGAGCGCACCGGAAGGCGTGGGCAGGAAAGGCGGAATGCCGGGCAAAGGCACCCAGGACGCCGGCTCCTGCTTGGCCCTGTGGCCGCCAGCCGCTAGGATGCGCCGCCTTCGATCCAGACATGCATCTGCACCGCCGGCGCCGCCGGGACATGGGGCGAGCTGATCCCTCGCCAGTGACGGTCCAGACAGGAGGCCACTCTCCATGAGCAGGTTCCTCAAGTCCCCGTGGCTCGAGATGAACATCATGCTCGGCGTCCTGATCCTCTGCTACGCCGGCCTGGCCCTCATCGGCTTCACGAAAGAGACGCCGGAAGGCGGCATGTCCGGCGCGGCGATCTGGGGCTGGCTCTTCGGCTTCTTCTTCATCAGCTTCGGCATCGCGCTCGTCGCCGTGCTCGCGGGCATCGGCGGCGGCGTGCTCTTCACCCCCTTCATGCTCGCCTTCACCCAGGTGGACAGCCTGATCGTGCGCGCCACCGGTCTCATCGTGGCGATGTTCAGCGGGCTGGTCTCGACCGGGCCGTTCATGAGGCTCGGGCTCTCCAACCTCAGGATGTGCATCTACGGCGCCGCGGCCTACGGCGTGGGCGCGTTCGTGGGAGCGCAGGGCGCCATCCTGGTGGCCAAGCACCTCGGCGAGTCCGGCGAGGGCGCGGTGCGCCTTGCCCTGGGGATCATCCTCCTCGCGCTGGCCGTCTACTTCATCGTCGGCGGCAAGAAGATCGAGTGGCCCGAGGTCAAGAGGGTCGATCGCTTCACCCAGTGGCTCAAGCTCTCGCAGCCGTACTACGAGTACTCGCTCGGCAAGGTGATCGACTACCCGCTGACCCGGGCCGCGATCCTGCCTGCCGCCATCTGCCTCATCGGGCTGATCTCCGGGTTCTTCGGCCTCGGCGCGGGCTGGGCGATCGTCCCGGCCCAGAACCTGATCATGGCGGTCCCGCTGAAAGTGGCGGCCGCGAACAGCGGCGTGCTGCTCGGCATGGGCGACTGCGTCGCGGTCTGGCCTTACCTGCTGCACGGGGCCATCATCCCGCTGTTCGCCGCGCCCTGGCTGGTCGGCCAGGTGCTCGGCGGGCTGCTCGGCGCGCTCATCCTCATCCGCATCCAGGCGGGCTTCGTGCGCCACCTCATCGTGGGGTTCATGTTCCTGGCCTGCTTCGGCCTGCTCACCAAGGGCCTGAACCTCCTCGGCGTGCTGCCTCCCACTCCCCTGTGGATGACGGGCAGCGTCATGCTGGTCATCTTCATCGTCGTCATCCGGGCCATCGTGCGGCAAGCCCGGAGCCGGTAGCGAGGTCAGGAATGAACGGCGGCGAGCTTCCCTCGGTTCCCAGGGTCCAGATCCTCTTCGGCGAGATCGTCTATTGGATCACGATCGTATCGGCGATCATCTGCATGGTCGGACCGCTCGTGGCCATGCTCGCCCCGGAGAACAACGTGGTCAATCCCTACTTCCTGTTCGCCGCGATTTTCGCGGGCAAGACCGCGCCGGAAGTATGGGCGCAGGCGAGCGGCGGCTTTCCCGGCGGACACTTCTACTGGCACCATCTCACGACCGGGGACGGCTTCACCCAGTTTGGGCTGGCGCTCGGCTGCAGCGTGGCGCTCTGGGCTCTGCTCGCGGCCGCCTTCGCCTACGTGAAGGAGCGCAGCCCGCTATACACCAGGCTATCCCTGGGGGTGGCGCTGCTCGTGGTCCTGTCGGCCGTGGGCATCATCGAAGTACACTGACGCCCGGTAGGGCTAGCCTGCGCGGGAGGAGAACATGGCCATCATCACGATTTCGCGCGGATCGCACAGCCGCGGCAAGGAGATCGCCGAGAGGGTCGCACGGGAGCTGGGTTACGAGTGCTTCTCGCGCGAGATCCTGCTGGAGGCGTCCCAGGAGTTCAACGTGCCCGAGCTGCGCCTGGAGCGCGCCTTGCACGACGCGCCCTCCTTCCTGGACCGGCTCACGCACCGCAGGGAAAGGTACGTCGCCTTCATCCGCCAGTCGTTCCTCGAGCGCGTGCGCCGCGACAACGTGGTCTACCACGGGCTCGCCGGGCACTTCTTCGTGCAGCACGTGAGCCACGTCCTGAAGGTGCGCATCGTCGCCGACCTCAAGGACCGCATCCGGCTGGTGATGGCGCGCGACAACTTGGGCGAGGCGGCCGCGGCCGAGTTCCTCGCCAAGATCGACAGGGAGCGCCGGCGCTGGGGCCAGGCGCTCTACGGCATCGACACGGACGATCCGCGGCTCTACGACTTGGTGGTCCACGTGCACAGGATCAGCACGGACGACGCGGTGCGCATGATCCGCGACACGGCCGCGCTGCCCCACTTCCGGGCCACTCCCGAATCGCGCCAGGCCCTCGACGACCTGCTGCTCTCCGCCCGGGTCAAGGCCGCCGTCGTCGAGAAGTGGCCCGTCGCAGAAGTCGAAGCCAAGGAAGGCGGCGTGGTCGTGACCGTGGAAGCGGCCCTGGCGCAGGAGGTCAGGGCGAACGACGAGATCAGAAGGCTGGTCGGAGGAGTGGAGGGCCTCAAGGACCTCCGCGTGCGCGTCCTGCCCTACAACATGGGCGGCCCGCCGCGCGCAACGGGCGGGTCGTGAGCGAGAGGGTCGTCGCAGCCGTTTCCCCGGAACCGGAGGAGAGCGTGGCGTGAGGAGCGTCGCAGCCGTTTCCCCGGCTCCGGGGACGGATGCGCGCCTTCCGGTGCATGGTGTGCGCGACGAATGATGCCTGGCCTGCTGGCGGCAGAGGCGATGCGGGCGGATCGGCGCGGCGAAGGCACGGGCGGCGTGAAGGGCGACGGCGGCGCGGCCATCCCCTGCGCCTGGGAAACGCTGCTCCGCTGCGCAGGCGTCTTCCTCGATGCGCACGGTCAAGGCGGGGCTGCTCGAGGCGAGTTACTTGCGGAAGGCGGTCGCGTGCAAGAGCCCGCGACCGCCCCAGAGTGAATGCACGGCGAGCGATCGCAGCCGTTTCCCCGGCTCCGGGGATGGGTGCGCGCCTTCCGGTGCATGGTGTGCGCGACGAATGATGCCTGGCCTGCTGGCGGCAGAGGCGATGCGGGCGGATCGGCGCGACCAAGGAAACGCTGCTCCGCGGGCGTCTTTCCTCGATGCTCGCGGTCAAGGCGGGGCTGCTCGAGGCGAGTTACTTGCGGAAGGCGGTCGCGTGCAAGAGCCCGCGACCGCCCCAGAATGAATGCACGGCGAGCGATCGCAGCCGTTTCCCCGGGGTCCGGGGCCGGATCGCGACTTCCGATACATCGTGCGCGCGACGAACAAGCAGGGGCTCGTCGAGGCGAAGGCGATGCTCGCGGTTCCGCGGCGTGAGGTGAGCGAGGCGCGAGTGGTACGGGCGCCGCGGCGCTTGGCGGCCTAGATGCCTCCGGTCCTGCGCATGAGGCCGCGCGCTTCCGCCTGACGGATGCGCTCCTCCTGCTCGGCCTTGCGCTGGCGCGCGGCCTGGAGCTTCTCCAGGAGCTCCTCGAACTTGGCTGGCTTGAGCACGTAGTCGAACGCGCCGCTCTTCAAGCCCGTCACGGCCGTGTCGACGGAACCGTGCCCGGTGAGCAGGATGACCTCGACCAGGGGCTGCCGCGCCTTCATCTCGCGCAAGGTGGCGATGCCATCCATGCCAGGCATGAAGAGGTCGAGGACCACGGCGTCGAAGGGACGCTGCGTCAGAACGTCAAGCGCCTGGGGACCGTCGAAGACGACGCGCACGCGGTGTCCGCGCGCCGTGAGGCGCTCCGCCAGCGTCTCCGCGAACTCCTTCTCGTCGTCGACCAAGAGGATCTCGATGGGGATCTTCATCAGGCTCCGTCCTTTCCGCTGAAGGCAGGCTGTGGCGCGCCAGAGGCTTCACGCGCCGCGCTTCTTCTTGGCGTCCTCCTCGCCCTCCTCCTGCTCCTTCTTCATCATCTCCCGAGCCATGTCGACCTCGCCGGCCTGGGCCAGGGCCGAGGCCATGAGGGCCGTGTCCACCGCGTGCTTGACGGTCTTGAACTTCTTGTGGGCGCGCTTCAGCGTCTCCATCAAGACGTCCATCTGCACCGGCTTCTTGAGGTAGGCGAACGCCCCGAGCCGCTCGGCCTCCTCGCGGTCCTTGTCGGAGCCGTGCCCGGTGAGGATCACGATCTGGACCTTGGGATTGGTCTTCTTGAGCTTGCGCAGCACCTCGAGCCCGTTCATGCCCGGCATCTTGAGGTCGAGGACGATCACAGGCGGCTCGTCCGACCGCACGGCCGCGAGCGCCTGCTCTCCGCTCGATGCGGTTCCCGCCTTCACGTCGCGCAGTTCGAGCCTCTCCGAGAGGCTCCTGAGGAAGTCCTCCTCGTCGTCCACCAGCAGGACCTTGAAGTCCTCCATGTCGTCTCTCCGCAGTCAGAGGGGCGCCGCCAGCGCATCCAGCCCGTCTTGGGCCGCCGCGCGGCGTTCCAGATCATCATATCGCCAGGTGCGGGCCGGGTCCGGGCAAATCACCCGTCCGTCGCGCCCGGGCCGCGGCTCAGCCCGGCTGCGGTCCCGCGGCTGCGGGCAGCACGACGAGAAGCGCCGCGCCCCCGCCCGGTGGCGTCTCCCGCGTGACTGCGCAGCCGAGCTCGCTGCCTAAGGCCTGGAGGTCGTCGAGCCGCGCCGCCGCGCCCTCTCCTCCAGCGAGAGAGAGCCGCACGACCGCGCCCTGGCCGCTCGTCTCGGGCGCGAGCAGGATCGACCCGCCCTCCTGCACCAGGCCGAGACAGCGCTCCAGACAGGCGCAGAGCAAGAGAACCAGGCGGTCCGGCCGCGGGCCGACGCGCGCGCGGCGTGCGCCTGCCGCGGGTCGGATCTCGAGCGCCACGCGCTTGGAGCGGGCGGCGCGCCGCATGAGGAAGGCTGCTGCCTCGACCACCTCTCCCACGTCCCTGCCGGAGACGTCTCCGGCAAGCTCGTGGGCGAACGCATTCAGGCGGTCCGCCATTTCCTCCCCGCGCCCGACCTGAGCGTCGATCGCCGCCAGCGCGCGCATCACCCTTTTCCTGCGCTCCTCGGGAACGCTCTTCTCCAACTCCAGGATGTCCTGGATCAGCCCGGCGCTCTCCCGGACGATGGCCAGCACGTTCTTCAGCTCGTGGGTCAGACCGGCGCCTATCCGCCCGCAGAGCACCTGCTCCGCGGCCGTCACTCCCCACCTCCGGGCTGCTCCGGCCTTCTCTTCTCCGCCGCCTCGATCATGCGCGGGATAAGTTCCTCGATCCGCACCGGCTTCATCATGAAGTCGAAAGCGCCGAGGCGCATGCCCTCCATTCCCTCCCTGGTCGTGCCCCGGCCGGTGAGCAGGATGACCGCCACGTCGGGGCGGTTCTCCTTGATGTGCCGCAGCACGGCGAGCCCTCCGACCCCCGGCATCATGATGTCCAGGACGACCACGCGCGGATCGACCTCCTCGAGGCGAGCGATGGCATCCTGGCCGTCGGTGGCCACCTCGACCGCGATCCCGCGCAGCCTGAGGCGCTCGGCCAAGGTCCCGACGAACTCCTCCTCGTCGTCCACGAGCAGGGCTTTCCATTGCTTCATATCAGGTTCCCATCGCTGGTGAGGCGTGCCTGGGCAGGCTCACGACGAACGTCGTTCCCTTGCCCAGTTCGCTGTCGACCTGGATCTCGCCACCCAGCTTCTTGACGATGCCGTAGGTGATGGAGAGCCCCAGTCCGGTTCCGTAACCGGGCGCCTTGGTGGTGAAGAACGGCTCGAACAGGTGCTTCAGCGTGTCCTGCGACATGCCGCTGCCGTTGTCCTCGATGGACACGCTGACATGCTCCTCGTTCGGACGCCAGGAACGGATGACCACCTTTCCGCCCTCGGCCATGGCCTCCAGGGCGTTGTTCAGGATGTTGAGAAAGACCTGCTGCAGCTGGCCGCGGTCAGAGGCGATGGACGGCAGCTCCGCGTCAAGCTCGAGCTGGATCGCCACGCTGCGGTGTTGGGCCTCGCGCTCCAGGAAGCCGAGCACCTCCTGCAGGACGTCGTTGACGTCGAGGTCCCGGATCTCGACGTCCATGCGCCGCGCGAAGCCGAGCAGGCGATGGGTGATCGTGCGGCAGCGGTCCACGGCGTTCAAGATCGAGGCGGCCAGCTCGCCGAACCTGGGCCCCAGGTGGAAGCCCGGGATGTTCTCGGTCAGGTCCATCATGAGCCCCGCCTTCTGGTCGATGATCGCCAGCGGGTTGTTGATCTCGTGGGCCACGCCCGCCGCGAGCCGTCCGATCGAGGCCAGCTTGTTGCCGTGCTCCATCTCATGCAGGGCGCGGCGCTGGTTCTCTTCCGACTTCTCGATGCGGTTCACCGAGGAGGAGGCCAGGCGATAGGCCACGAAGAAGACCACGGCGATGCTGGCGATGAAGACCAGGAACAGCTCGTTGTTGAGCGTGTACCACGGCTGCCAGGCCATTCCGCGCGGCTCGACGCACAAGAGGACCAAGGGCACGGTCTCGAAGGCGGCCATGCCGAGGAAGGAAGGCCGCCCCGTGGGGTCCGCGGTCTCCGTAATCAGCGGCTCCAGGCCCGCGTCCTTGATGTCGAGGGGCACGCGCCCGAGAACCGCGCCGTAGTAGCGGGACGGAGTCTGCAGGACGCCCTGGCGGCTGACGACGAACGTGTCGCCGCCTGGGACGTTGCCGTGCGAGCCGATCAGGCTGCTGAAGAGCTCCGTGTCGACCGTGGCCCGCACGATCCAGGACCTGCCGTCCGGCTCGAGGTGGCGCACCGCGATCACGAAGTGCGGGTAGCGGCGATACCCCAGGAACACGTCGCTCACGTAGGGGCCGCGCACCAGCACTTCCTGGAACCACTCCTGGTCGCGGTAGTCTTTGCCCACCAGCTCGAACGGCCCCGCGTAGCTCACCTGCACGCCCGTGGCGTCGATCAGGCCGACGTCGACGAAGCCGCCGAACTCCTGCTTCATGACCTGGAAGATGCGGTTCAGCTCGGCCTGGTCGGCAAGCTGCTCGTAGGTGCTGGCCGATGTGATGAAGCTGATCGCGGAGCGGCGTTCGGCGAGGAAGATCTCGCCGGAATGGCGCGTCCTGACCAGGATCTCGCGCATCGGCGCCTCGGTCTGGGCGCGCAGCGCCTTCCTATGCTCGCGGTGGTTGATGACGGCCATGAGCGAGAGGGGCACGACCGTGAGCAGGATCATGAGCAGCGTCATGTTGCGCCGCAGCACGCCGTACCTGCCCGGCTCCTCCCCGGCCGCGTGGAACGGCAGCACCTTGCGGCCGAGCGCGGCCAACCGGCTCTTGGAGTCGTTGCTCAAGTGCAGTCTCCGCCGCCAGCGGCCGCTGACCGGTCCGCCCCGTTCGACGGGCGCCTGGCCGGACGATTCCATAGGACCAGCCGCCAGCTTTCAAGGGGTGCGGCGGCCGCGGGTCAGCGCAGCACCGCAACCACCTCGTCTGGGACCTGGTATTCCACGACCCGCGGGATCGGCGCGTCGATCGCCACCGGTTCCGGCACGTCCGACCGCAGGAAGCGCACGCGGACGCGGTCATCGCAAGGCGCGCTCCAGGCCGCGCGCACCTCGTGCTCGTCTCTCACCTCGCGGCCGTTCACCTCGAGCAGGCGGTCGCCGATCCGCAGCCCGACGCGCCAGGAGGCGCACGACGGGTCGATGAGCACGAGCTTCGTTCCCTCCAGGTTGGCGCGCAGGTCGAGATCGGCCGGGCGTTCGCCGCGCGCGAGTTCGACGCCGACCTCCGCGAAGGCCAGGGCGAGATCGGGAGAACCCGGCTCGTTCACGAACTTCTCCACGCGCTCGCGAAAGCGCGCGCCGGCAAACTCCTCCGCCAGGTCGAAGAAGCCCGCGAGGGTGGGGTTCTCCTCCGCACGCCAGCGCGAATCCTCGTAGAAACGGCGCATGAGTTGATCGAGGTTGCGTTCCGCGTCCTGCCGGCGGATGGCGAGGTCGAGGAAGAACGCGAGCGAGAATCCGCCGGCGTAGACCGCGCGGTACGCGTCGCCCTCCGCGAAGAAGACCGCCCCTCCCGCCTCGGCCAGGGAGATGCCGGAGGCTCGCTGGCTCTCCTCGCATTCAGCGAGCTTCTGGCCCAGCGCACGCGCGAACCAGGCGTCGTCGCGGAAGCCCAGGCGCCACGGCACCAGGGCCGCGTAGTAGTCGGTGAACCCCTCCACGACGAAGCGCAGCTCGTCCGGAGGTTCAGAGCGCGCGCGCATCCAGGTGTGGTGGAACTCGTGGGCGATGAGATGCTCGATGCCCTCGAGCGCGAACTCGACCGGCAGTTCGGGCGCGGCGAACAGCGTCATGGAAGCGGTCTTGGGCGAGCCGCCGTAGCCGCCCGGCTGGGGCTTGCCGAACAGGAACAGGTAGGCGGGCGCGGGCGTGCAGCCGAACAGCTCAAGCTCGGCGGCGACGATCCGGCCGATGCGCTCGAGCACGGCGTCCCGGAGCGCCTCCTGGCGCGGGGCGAACGCCACGGTCAGCTCCATGCCGCCCACCTGCTCGCGGTGCACGTCCCAGCGGCCGACGGCGACCAGGTCGTCCTGGAGCGCGCGCAGGTCCGGAGGGGCGAAGACGCCCGCGGCGACCTCGGGCCACGGAGCGATGACCGGCCAGCCTTCTGGCAGGTCGAAGCGCACCTTGAGGGAGGCTGGACGAGCCGCAACCGGCGCGAGGACCAGCGTGCCCGGCACGAGGAGGCCGTGGTCGTGTTCGACGTAGGGCCACTCGTACTCGTCCCGGCCGGCGATCTCCGGCAAATCGCGGTGATCGAGGCGCACGCGCCAGCGAAGCTCGACCGAGCCTTCGCCGCAAGGGTCGAGGCGCCAGCGATACGGTCCGGTGCGCTCGATCCGCGGGTGGCCGCCGGCCAGCGCGCGAACGCTGACGTCTCCTTCGAGCCGCGGCTCCGCCAGGCGGACGAACGCCGTGCTCTCCGGCAAGGCGAGATCCAGGGAGCCGCTTGCGCCAGTCAAGATCAAGGTGGCGTCCACGGCGCGCTCCGCCGGATCCGAGACAGCGAAGCAGTAGTCCAGACCGAGGCCCGGACCGCCGCGGGACGCGATCCACGTGGAGGGCCGCAGCCACTCCTCCACGGCCAGGCGGTCGCCGTATCCGTGGCACCAGCCCGCGATGTCCGCCACCTCGCGATTCAGCGCCGTGCTGCCGGTCAGCAGGGAGAGCACCAGGCTCTCGCCCGTCTCCTTGAAGCGCACGAGGACGTTGGTGGGCGACGCTCGCGCGACGGCGATCTCGCCACGAACCAGGGCTCCCTTCTCGCCCGCGGGCATGCCGCGGTCGCGGGCCTCTTCCTCCAGGTTGCGCTGCCAGGCCGGGGAGATCTGCAAGTACGGCCCCATGTGGATGCCGAAGTGCAGGTGCGCCGGATAGCCGCCGTTCTCCTCGCTCCGGTCTTTGCCGATCCTGCCGATGACCTGGCCGGCCGCGACCACGTCACCTACGGCGACGCGCCGATCGCCGCCGAGGTGCACAGAAACGGAGCAGACGGCGTCCAGCCCATCTTCGGGCGGATCGAGGCGGTGCTCGATGACGATGACGTTGCCGAGGTTCCAGTGGGTGGCGCCGCGCTCATCCTTCCAGGTGGGGCTGAAGTCCGAGTAGACGACCTTTCCCAGGGCGATGCTCCGGACCTCGGTTCCCGCGGGCAGCCACACGTCTTCGCCGAGGTGGAATGAGCCGGCGAACGGCTTGGCCCCATCGCCCGGGACCAGCTTCCCGAAGTTGCCGCCGTCGCGCAGGCCCTGCGCGTAGGGCGCGCACGGCAGGACGAAGTCCGTGCCCGAGGCCGCGTTCGCGGGCAAGGCCGCGGCGAGGCCGAGCAGCAACGGGAGACCCAGGCGCGGCGCGACCATGCGGCTCATCACGCTACCGGTCCTCCTCGCCGACGCGAACATGACTGGTGATGCCGGCGGACACGTCGACGACCGTTTCCACCGGGTCGTGGCCGGGCACGTCCACACGGAGCGTGCACCTGCCCGGAGGCACCCGCACCCAGACGGCACGCTCACCGGCTGGCACAGACGCCCTTGCCCACCTATCGTCCAATGCCCACACTTCCCATCGGCCTCCGGGCGGAGGCTCAAAGCCGGCGGCCCGCTCCACGCGGAGAAACGCGCTCCGCGCCACCTTCACAACCAAGTACTCCTCGCCTGCTGGCACCTGCACATCCACGGGAGAGAAGCCCTCGGCGTGGACGCGCAGCGACTCCTTGTAGAGACCGCGACGCCCGATCACGAACTTGCCGTTCCGGTCCGTCCAGGTCCTCCACTTCAACATCGGCCCCATGCACCCCGGACGGTGAAGGTCCGGAAGCAAGCGGAGGCTCGCACTGAGGACGGGAAGACCCCGATCATCCATCACCTGCCCGTGAATGAGCGCCGCGGGACGCAGGGCGATCACGGTGCCCTCCCCGACCCAAGCCATGCTTCTGGCGCACTCGTAGCCCTGCTTGCCGACCCACACCCCCTCGCCGAACTCGGTCAGGAGCTGGAAGCGCCCCTCGCCGTCCGAGCAGGTGTCCTGTCGAGAACTCACGACCCACGCGCCTGCCAGCGGCCCTCCTCCTTCCTCCACGACGATGCCCTCTACCGTCATCTTCATCGCGGACAGCGCGGCCGCCTCCGCGACCCCAAGGTCCACGAGCCCGAGATCCACGACCTCCGCGTCTTCAGCAACGCGTAACTCCATTCTCCCAACGAGGTACCCTTCCCTGTGCGCGACAAGAGCGTATTCCCGGCCTCTCTCAGCTCCGTCCACAATGAATGCGCCATCAACGGCAGGCTGAACGCTGAAGCTCGACTTGATTCGTGTTCCTTCCTGGTCATTTGCGCGGACACGACACATCGAGTAGGCCAGCCCGCTCGAGCGCTCGATCTGTCCGATGACCCGTGCCCCCGGGCGCAGCTCCATCTCCAGCACCTGCGTATCGTCCCAGGAGCGGGGAATGGCCAGCGGCTGGGTCGCCCAGCCCGCGGCCCGAACCTCGCTCCACGGCTGTAGCTTCCATCTGACCTCGTATACCATCCGGCCGGACACGGCTCTGGTCTGACACGGAGCCGCAACGAAGTGGCCCGGTCTTTTCTCGTCGCCGAACACGGCACCCGCGATCTCCTGGCCCACCGCATCGTGGACGTGTATGCGCACGCAGGACGCCGGCGTCAGACGGATGACGAACTCGGGCTCGCCGACAACCTCGCTCGGCGGCGCCACCAAGTTGCGCAGCACGTATCCCGGCCTGCTGACGACGAGCTCGCCAAGTGGCAACGTAACGTCCGCCCGACACGAGCCATCCTCCCCCGTGACGAACTGCTCGCCCCGAACGCTCCACGGTTCCCAGTCGCTCTCTCCAACCACATGAATGGCGCACTCAGGGACTCCCTCCCCACTCACGTCATCCACCACGCGCAAGACGAGAGATAGCGTCTCCAGGAGACGGAGGACGACCTGTTCCCCTGCCGGGACCTGCAACGGCTGCGAGCGGAGGTCGGCCTTCTCCGCGCGAAGGTCGCACCGGCCCCACGGCGCTTCGGACATATCGATCCGGCAGCAACCGGCCTCATCCGTGAGCGCCGTCGCAACAGGCTGTCCTCCCCGCGTCGCCGAGACGGTTGCTCCCGCTACCCTAGCGCCGTGCGCGTCCACGACCGTCACCAGCACGTCCGGAAGGGACCAGGACGGCGCGGCAGGGGCCGGTTCCGGCTCGGCGGCCCGCACGGGCGGCGCGTCCGACGCCACCATGCCCACGTCGGGCGCGCCGAACTCCGTATCCGCAGGCGGGGGAGGCGCCGCCACGCCCGCGCCGCCCGAGTCCCGCCACGCCAGCGCCAGGAACACGACGGCCGCAACGACCAGAACCACGACTACGGCCGCGAGGCGACGACGCATCAATCAGCGCTCCTCTCCACAATCCCCGGCCACGAGCAGCACGCAGCTTCTCGCAGCCGCAGCCGGCGCGGGCGCTCTGTCCCGCGCCGGCTCACCGCTGCGCCGTCAAGGCAAAAACGTGATCTGCAGCCCGTCCGAGGCCTGCACGTCCCCGCCGAAGCCCTTGTCGCGCACCGCGAACTGGAAGCACTTCGACGTGCCCACCATGGCGGCCGAGATGGGGATGTTCACCGTGGCCCTGCCCATGTAGTCCGTCATGGCGTAGGTCCGGAGGAAGTTCGGCGGGCCGACGAGCAGTTCGCCCCACGGGTAGATAGTGCTCGCCTGCGTGTCCCCGGAGAAGAGCACCGTGAACTGGCCGGTGTTGCCGCCGGTGAGCGCCACCGCGAAGCCCGGGTTGCTGGCCGAGGGGAAGCCGCCGGCGTGCCGGATGCTCGCGACGGTTCCCTTCGAACAGACCTCGCCCGCGCCGTACTTCACGGCCCAGTCCGGAAGAGGCTGGTGGATGACGCACAGCGAGGGATCGCCGAACAGGATCCAGGTCATGAACATGTCCCGGCCGGCGCTGCCGCAGATGTCCATCATGGTGCAGGACCCGGCGAACCACAGGGCGCCGATCGTGTCCATGGTCTCGGCGCAGAAGTAGTCCACGTAGGCGTACTTCCCGCCGTTCAGGTGGCAGGCCTGGCCGTACATGGGCTCATTCCAGTACTGGCTGATGGAGGACATGTAGGCCGCAATGCCGCCGATCGCATCGCCGCCCTGCATGCTTCTCAGCCACGCCTCGCCGAAGCAGGTGCCGTAGCTGAAGTCGCCGCAGGAGCAGGCCACGGTGTGGTTGGTCGGCAGCATGCCCTGGTTGTTGAGCAGCGCAACGTCCGAGTTCGAGAAGCCGGTCGTGCCCCAGCCAGTGGGGCCGCCGTGGCCGCAGTAGTTCAAGGTGCGCCGGCCGTTGTTCAGGCCGTTGAAGACCATGGCCTTGGTGGCGGTCGGGTCATAGATCTGATCGGCGAACTTGTAGCCGTATGCCATGAGCTGGTTGCGGATGATGCCCATGTGTTGGTTGTCCAGCTCGCCGTAGTGGCCGGGGCCCTGGTTGCTCGCGATTCCTATGCCCTTGAAGTTCCAGTCGCCCATCGCCAGGTCGTGGCCC
>JACQZJ010000034.1 GCA_016213895.1 Planctomycetota bacterium
CGGCGCCCGCGCGGCGCAGGTCCGGCGCGGCCTCAGCCAGCAAGGCTTCGGCCAGGCGCCTGCCGTCCTCCGGGTCCAGGTTGTTGAGGCGCCGCTCCGTCGAGCGGCGCACCTCGTACCAGGGCGACGCGAGGTCGGTCCACCCACCGAGAGCGGTCGTCTCCGCCGACTGAAGCACGTCCGCGGCCGCCGCCCCCTCGCCCAGGGAGAAGGCGTAGGACGGCAGGAGCGCCAGGACAACGAAGCGGACCTTGCTCATCTCGGCACCGATGGTCAGGAGCGCACGCTCCAACTATATGGTCGTCCCGGGGCGCCGCACCTGCCCGGCCCTCAGGGCAAGACGGCCCCGGCCTCGAGCCGTCCCGAAGATCGCGCGCCGGCCAGCCCGGCGCGCTCGCGCAGGTCGCCGTCGCTCAGGAGCTTGCCGGTCCCCTCCCACCAGCCGAGGAAGCGCACCGCGTCATCGGCGAGCGACTGGCGCGTGAGGAGAGCGAGCGCCGCCACGGCACGGCGCTGCCGCACGGGATCGAGGGAAGGCGCGGCGCGCGCCAGCAGGTCGATGCCGGCGCGCAGGCCGGCGGGCTCCAGGCCGGCCGCGGCCACGAAGAGCGCCTCGGAGCGCGCCGCCGGCTCGCCCGCGAGCGTGGCCGCGAGCAGCTCGACGCCTCCCTCGGCCCAGAGCGCGGGCTCGCGGTGGAACACGCGCGCGCTCGCCTCGGGGAACTCGAGGGGATCGTAGCGCCGCTCCCCGCTCTCGCCGAGGATCGCCAGCGGCCGGTAGATCGCCCCCACGCGGATGCACCGGAACAGCGAGCGCTCGCCGCCGTCGAGCGGGACCTCCGCCCTGATCTCCTCGCGTCCGCCCGGAGCCAGCACCAGGTCGTGCTCGAGCGGCACGTCCAGGACGCTGCGCGCGCTCCACGCCGACCCCAGACCGTCGGCATCGCGCACCTCGACCTGCAGCAGCAGCGAGGAGCGCTCTCCCGCGCGCAGCGTCAAGAGGTCCCGCAGCGTCCGGAAGCCGGAGAGCAGGCGCAGGCGTTCCCTGCCCAGGTTCGTGACGGTGAGCAGGACGGCGGCGCGTTCGCCGAACGAGTAGCGCTCCCGGTCGATGGAAAGGGCGAGATGCACGGGGTGGTCGCGGTAGAAACGGCCGCGGCGGATCTCGTGCGCGAGGTCCAGCAGGCGGCGGCGCAGCGCCTCGGGCGGCCAGGCGGCCAGCGCCTGGTCGATCTCCGCCAGCGCCTCGTCGAGCCTGCCCTCGGCCGCCAGGGCCGCGCTGCGCTCGCAGCGCTTCGCCGCTTCTGCCGGAGACGCGACCGGGCGCGCCGCGCCGGCCGGGACCGGCGGCAGCGGCCCGGCCCGGCACGAGGCGAGCAGCAGGGCGCAGAGCAGCATCAGGCGGCGCGCGCGCAGCATGGCCGCAGTCTACCCGCCGCGCGGCGCCGCCCGCCCGGCCGCGCCGCAGCGCGCCTTCACGCGGACGGCGCGCGCGGCAGGCGAGGAAGCACGGGGCGCTGCCCGCACCTCTTCCTACTCGACGGCGGCGCCGGGGCTCTGCGTGGACTCCGCCGGCGCAGCGCCAGCCTCGCCCGCGGGCGGGACCTCGGCCGCGGGCGAGGCGTCCGGCGGCGCGCTCTCGACCACGCCGGCCAGCGCCTCCTCGCGGGGCGGCTGCTCCACGCCGATCATCGACAGGCCGATCTTGCGCTCGTCGATGTCGACCTTGAGGATGCGGACGTTGACCTTCTGGCCGGCCTTGACCACGTCCTCGGCCGCGCTCACCTTGCTGCGCGACAGCTCGGAGATGTGCAGCAGGCCCTCGAGGCCGTCCTCCAGCGCCACGAAGACGCCGAAGTTCGCGATCTTCATGACCTGGCCCGCGACCACGTCGCCCACGCCGTACTTGCGCGGGATCTCGTCCTTCCAGGGATCGGGCTCGAGCTGCTTCAAGCCCAGGGCGACGCGCTTCTTCTCGCGGTCGACCGAGAGCACCACCGACTGCACCGTGTCGCCCTTCTTCAGCATCTCGTTCGGGTGCCCGATCTTCTTGGTCCACGACATGTCCGAGACATGCAGCAGGCCGTCGATCCCCTCCTCGATCTCGATGAAGGCGCCGTAGTTGGTGAGGTTGCGCACCGTGCCCTCGATGACCGTGCCGACCGGGTAGCGCTCCTCGACCGTCGTCCAGGGATTGACCTCGCACTGCTTCATGCCCAGCGAGATCTCCTGCTTCTCCCGGTTGATGTCCAGGACCTTCACTTCGACCCGGTCGCCCGGCTGGACGATCTCGGACGGGTGGTTCACGCGACGCGTCCAGGACATCTCGCTGATGTGCACCAGACCCTCGATCCCGTCCTCGAGCTTGACGAAGGCGCCGTACGGCATGAGGTTGACCACCTCGCCCACGTGCGCCGAGCCGACCGGGTACTTGGCGTCGACGCTGGCCCAGGGCGACTCCTGCAGCTGCTTCATGCCCAGGGCGATGCGATTGCGCTCCTTGTCGAACTTGAGGACCATCACGTCGATCTCCTGGTCGATGGCCAGGAGCTCGCTCGGGTGGCTGATGCGGCCCCACGTCATGTCCGTGATGTGCAGCAGGCCGTCGATGCCGCCCAGGTCGACGAACGCGCCGAAGTCAGCGATGTTCTTCACCACGCCGTGGCGCGTCTGCCCCTCCTTCAGGGTGGCGAGCAGGTCGGTGCGCAGCTTCTCGCGCTGCTCCTCGATGAGCTTGCGGCGCGAGACCACGATGTTCATGCGCGACTCATCGATCTTGATGATCTTGCACTCGATTTCCTTGCCGATGAAGTCGGCGATGTCGCCCGTGCGCCTGAGCGAGACCTGCGAGGCCGGCAGGAACACCGGGACGCCGATGTCGACCAGGAGGCCTCCCTTGATCTTCCGCACCACCGTGCCCTTGACCACGTCCCCCTCGGCGTGCGTCGAGATGACCTTCTCCCAACCGCGGATGCGGTCTGCCTTGCGCTTGGAAAGCACCAGGAAGCCCGTGGTGTTCTCGATCTCCTCGATCAGGACCTCGATCTCCTGCCCGGGCTCGATGATCGCGTCCTCGCCGAACTCGTAGGCCGGCACGACGCCCTCGGACTTGTAGCCCACGTCGACCAGCACCTCGTTGTTGAGGATCTTCAGGATCTTCCCCGTGACGACCGTGTTCTCCTTGAAGTCCTTGACCGACTCCTCGTACAGCTTGCCGACGTCCAGGGGAACGGCGCCGCCCATGGCCTGACTCACGGCCTGGGCCAGCACCTCGGGGGCGATCTCGAACTTCTTGACCAGCTTCTTCTGCATGACGTGCTTCCTTGGAGCCCGGATCGGAACCTCTCCGATCCCGCGGGCGGTCCCGGCGAACCGGCCGGGGCGGTCAGGGTTCAACGGTGCGCCGGGACGTCCACGACGGACGCCTCCAGCGCCGCCGGGCCGCAACCCTGCGCGGCCCCGGGCTCTTGCTTCATTGCTTCGGCGCTCCCTGCGGAGCGGAGGTCCGGCGCGCCGCGCGCGGCGGCCTGCAGCTGCTCGAGAGCCTGGCGCAGGCGGTCGAGCTGGTCGGCGCGCGACCCATTCTCCACGCTGATGGGCTTGCCGTACCAGACGCGCAGCCGGCCGAACGGTCGCGGCAGCCTACGCTGCCGCGGCCAGATGTGGAAGGAGCCTTCCACGAAGGCGGGGACGACAGGCACGCCCGCCTGCCGCGCCGCGAGGACGATTCCCCCCTTGAGGGACGCGATGCGGCCGTCCGCGCTGCGCGTCCCCTCCGGGAAAGCGACCAGCAGCGTGCCCGCCCGCAGCGCCTCGGCCATGAAGCGCAGCGCGCCTACGTCGCTCCGTTCCCGGTCGATCAGGAGCAGGTGGAACGGCAGCGTGAGCACGCGGAAGAGGCGGCTCCGGCTGAGCGTCCCGCGCGCCAGGAAGGTGACCGTACGGCGCAGGGAGCAGCCAATGGCCATGGGATCGAGGAACGAAACATGATTCGACGCGATGAGGGCGCCGCCCGCCGGCGGCACGTTCTCCGCGCCGATCGCCGCGAGGCGATAGCAGCACCTGAGCCAGAGGAACGCGAGGAACCGGCCGAGGCGGTACATCACTGGCGCGCTCCCAGCTCGGCGAGGATGCGCTCGACCACCTCGTCCAGGGCGAGCGCCGTCGTGTCGATGACGCGCACGCCGCGACCGATGCAGAGCGGCGCGGCCTCGCGCCCCGCGTCCTTCTCGTCCCTTGCGCGGATCAGGGCGATCATGGCCTCGATCCCTGGTGCCTCGCCGCCGTGCTGGCGCAACTCCTCCACGCGGCGCCTGGCCCGCTCCGCGACGCTCGCGTCGAGGTAGAAGCGGTGGGAGGCGCAGGGAAAGACCACGGTCGCCATGTCGCGCCCCTCAGCGACGAGCCCAGGATGCGCGCGCGCCGCGAAGCGCCGCTGCAGCTCGGTCAGCTGCCTGCGCACCTCGGGGACGGCCGCCACCGCGGACACCGCGCGCGTGACCTCGGGGCCGCGGATGCGGTCTTCCACGGATGCACCGCCGAGAGTCACCGCGCCGTCCTCCGCGAGGCTGAGATCGGCCGCGCGCAGCGCCGAGACCGCTCCCGCGGCATCGAGCGGATCGAGGGAGACCCCGCGGTCCAGCGCCGCGAGGGCCGCGGCGCGGTACATGGCCCCGGTATCGAGGAAGCGGAAACCCAGTCGCTGCGCCACGTTGCGTGCAACGGTGGTCTTCCCCGACCCCGCGGGACCGTCAATGGTCACGATCGACTCGTCTCCGGCCATGGAAACCCGCGATCTTACCTGCCTGGCCGGCCGCTCCGCAACCATGTGCGCCGCCCCGGCCCTCTTTCCCCGTCCTCCGCGCCCGCGGCAAGCCGGTGTGTTAGAATACGGCGCAGGCGCCGCCCCAGCCGTGGCACTGGAACCGCCACGGCGCGCGGCAGGCCTGCAAGGGGCGCTGCCGGAGGTAACGGGAGATGTCTGGCCAGATCACGCGCGCGCTGATCCGCGCGGCGCTCGCTTCGTTCCTGCTGTGCGGGGCGGCGCGCGCGCAAGGGGTGCTCCACGCCTTCCACGGCGACACGAGCGGAGACAGCCTCGGCACGGCCGTGGATGGCGCCGGCGACGTCGACCAGGACGGCTTCCCGGATCTCCTGGCCGGCGCGCCCTACGACGACTTGAACGGCGCGGACTCGGGCTCCGTCATGGTCTACTCCGGCCTCAACGGAGCGCTCCTCTTCGTCTTCGCCGGCGACGCGGCGGGCGACCGCCTCGGCAGCGCCGCGCGCTCTGCGGGCGACGTCAACAACGACGGCGTGCCGGACCTGGTCGCCGGAGCTCCCCTGGATGACGACAACGGCACCAGCTGCGGCTCGGCCCGGGTCTACTCCGGCCTGGACGGCTCCGTGCTCTTCACCTTCCACGGCGACTCGGCGGGCGACGAATGCGGGCGCTCCGCGGCCGGCGCCGGAGACATCAACAACGACGGCTTCGCGGACGTGATCGCCGGGGCGCATCTCGACGCTCCGGCAGGCGCCGCCACGGGGAGCGCGCGCGTCTTCTCCGGGAACGGCGGCTCCGTCCTGCTCTTCCTCGCGGGCGACTCCGCCGGCGACTGGTTCGGGCGCTCGGTCAGCGGCGCCGGCGACGTGAACGCCGACGGGCGCGACGACGTGATCGCGGGCGCCCCCTTCGACGACAACTCCGGCACGAACTCCGGCAGCGCGCGCGTCTTCTCCGGCTTGACGGGCGCTCCGCTCTACACGTTCAACGGCGACGGGGCCGGCGATCTCTTCGGCTTCTCGGCCAGCGGCGCGGGCCACGTCAACCAGGACGGCTGCGCCGACCTCGTGGCCGGCGCCTACGCCGACGACAACATGGGAACCGACTCGGGCAGCGCGCGCATCCTCTCCGGACAGAACGGCTCCGTGCGCAACATGTTCAACGGCGACACCGCGGGCGACGAGTTCGGCTGCTCGGTGAGCGCGGCGGGCGACGTGAACGCGGACGGCTTCGCCGACGTCATCGCCGGCGCCCACCGGGACGACGACAACGGCTTCAACTGCGGAACGGCGCGCGTCCTCTCGGGACAGGACGGCTCCATCCTGCTGTCCGTCGCCGGCACGACCAACGGAGAGTTCCTGGGATGCGCGGTCGGCGCCGCCGGCGACGTCAACGGCGACGGCTTCGACGACGTGATCGGCGGGGCCTACGGTGCGCGCGTGAACGGCGCCAGTTCGGGCGCGGCGCGCGTCTTCTCCGCGACCTGCGGCAGCGCGGCCGGCTACGGCTCCGGCTGCGCCGGCTCCGGCGGCTTCATTCCGCAAATCGCGCTGGCGGGCTGCCCCACGCCGGGCGGCAGCGTCACCTTCAGCCTGGACCAGGGACTCGGCGGCGCCCTGTCCCTGCTCTTCGTGAGCGCGTCCCAGGCCAGCATCCCGATCGGCGGCGGCGTGTGCACGGTCAACGTCTCGATGCCGATCCCGATCGTGCTGGCGCTGCCGCTCCTCTCCGGCTCGGGCGGCGGCGCCGGCGCGCTCGCCCTCGACGCCGTGCTGCCGCTGCCCTCGGCCCTCGGCACCTTCGTCATGCAGGCGGTGGTCTGCGACCCCGGGGCGGCGCTCGGCTTCTCCGCCAGCGCCGGCCTCGAGGTGGAAATCAGGTAGCGGGCCCTTTTCCCCGCGGCGCGGGCGGGAAGCGCTCGAGGCGCACCCCGGCCGCGTCGACCACGGCGTAGACGCCGCCCTGGCGCCAGGCGCCCAGCACGAAGAGAGGAAGGCTCTCCCCGTCGCCGCCGAACTCGCGCACGCCCGGATCGTGCACGTGGCCGCAAACCAGGGCCGCGTATCCCTCGCGGAAGCGCGCGCGCACCGCCTCTGCCACGATGCCCATCTCCTGCGCCGTCTTCTGCGCCACCGATTCCCTCGAGGCGCGGCGCATGCGGCGTACGATCCGCAGGGCCAGCGGCAGCGGCAGCACGCGCGCCAGCCAGCGCACCGGCCGCGAGCGCATCCTGACCTTGGAGCGCTGGTAGCCGACGTCGGCGGTGCACAGCGAGTCGCCGTGCAGCAGCAGGTAGCGCCGGCCGTGGAGCTCCACCGCCGTCTCCTCGCCGGCCACGCGCCCGCCGATGCGCCGCGCCACCTCCTCGTCGAGCAGGAAGTCGCGGTTGCCGTGCAGGAGCGTCACCTCGGTGCCGCCCGCGGACAGGGCGCTGAGCGCGTCGAACACCGGCGCGAACCCGGGCACGCGCAAGTTGGCCGGGCCGACCCAGAAGTTGAACAGGTCGCCCAGCACGAAGAAGCGCGCCGCGCCGGCCACGACCTCCCGGGTGAAGCGCACGAAGATCTCCATCTCCTCCGGGCGCGCCGGGGAGAGATGGAGGTCGGAGGCGAGAATCGCACGGCCCTCGGGCATGTTGCTGGATGCTCCGTCCGCGGCCGGCGCCGCCCTCAACCCTCGATCCCGTAGTCCTTCATCTTCTCCCACAGGTTCTTGCGGCTGATCCCGAGCAGCTCGGCCGCCTGCGCCTTGTGGTTCCCGGTCGTCTTCAGCACGCGCACGATGTGCTCCTTCTCGGCGTTCGCCACCAACTCCTTCAGGGTACCGAGGCCGCGCAGCTCGGTGGCGTTGCGGAAGCGCGCCGAGGGCAGGAGGAGGTGCTCGCGGCGCAGCACGGTGCTGTCGCCGGCCATCGCGATCGCGCGCTCGACGGCGTTCTCCAGCTCGCGCACGTTGCCGGGCCAGGGATGCAGGCAGAGGGCGTCCATGACGTCGGACGGGACCTCGAAGCGCGCGCCGGGCGCGAAGCGCTCGACGAAGTGGCGCACCAGCAGCGGCACGTCCTCGCTGCGCTCGCGCAGGGGGGGCAGGTGCAGCGGCACCACGTTCAGGCGGTAGTACAGGTCCTCGCGGAACTTCCCCTGCTCCATGAGCTCGGTCAGGCTGCTCTTGGTCGCGGTCACCACGCGGATGTCGACCGGGACCGGCTTCTCCCCGCCGACGCGCTCGATGGTGCGTTCCTGCAGGGCGCGCAGCAGCTTGACCTGCACCGGCATGCTCAGGTCGTCGACGTCGTCCAGGAAGAGCGTGCCGCCGTTGGCCAGCTCGAAGCGGCCGTGGCGCTCCTTGCGCGCGTCGGTGAAGGCGCCGCGCTCGTGGCCGAAGAGCTCGGCCTCGAGCAGCGATTCCGGCAGGGCCGCGCAGGAGAGGGCGACGAACGGCCCGTGGCGCCGCTGGGAGTTGCGGTGGATGGCGCGCGCGATCACCTCCTTGCCCGTGCCGCTCTCTCCCTCGATGAGGATGGAGGCGTCCGTGGGCGCCACGGTGCGCACCACCTTCAACACCTCGACCATGGCCGGGGAAGTGCCGACGACGCTCTCGAAGCCCTCGATCCGGCCGAGGTCCGCGCTCAGCGAGCGGTTCTGCTCCTCCAGCTTGCGCACGCGCGAGATGCGCGCGAGCAGCAGCAGGATCTCGTCGTTCATGAACGGCTTGAGCACGTAGTGGAAGGCGCCGAGGCGCATGGCGTCCACCGCCGACTCGATGGTCCCGTGCGCGGTGATGAGGATGACCTCCGTCCTCTCGCTGCGCTCGCGCGCCGCCTTCAGCACCTCCAGGCCGTCCGCGCCCGGCATGCGCAGGTCGGTGATGACCACGTCGTAGACGTTCTGCGCCAGCGCCGCGAGCGCGGCGTCGCCGTCGGCCAGGCTCGCGACCCGATGGCCCGCCTCCGCCAGGTCGTCCGCCAGGGTCACGCGGATGGTTTCCTCGTCGTCCACCAGCAGGACGTCGAGCGGCAGCGCCGGCCGCATCCGCTCCGCCGCCTGGTCCGTGTCATGCGTGCTGGCCATGCTCGCGCCGACCCTCCAGTTGCCGGGCAGCCGGCTCCCGCGTAAGCTCCCCTCCGATTGTGGAAGGGAGCGCCTGAGAATCAAGGAGCGAGATGCTTTCCGACGAATCCCGGGACCAGGTGGCGGCGGTCGCGCGCGTCTTCGCCGCGCACGCCGCCGTCTTCGAGGAGGCGCGCCAGGCGCTGCCGCGGCTCGTGGCCCGCGCCGCGGCGGCCGTCGTCGCCGCGCTGCGCTCCGGCGGGCGCGTGCTCCTGTTCGGCAACGGCGGGTCCTTCTCCGACGCCCTGCACATCGAGGGCGAGCTGGTCAACCGCTTCCGCCGCGACCGCGGCGGACTGCCCGCGATCTGCCTGGGCGCGGGCCAGGCCGGCTTGACGGCGACCGCCAACGACTACAGCTACGCCGATCTCTTCGCCCGCCTGCTGCGCGCCCACGCCCGGCCGGGCGACGTGGCCATAGGCCTCACCACCAGCGGCGACTCCGAGAACGTGGTGCGGGCGCTGGCGGCGGCGCGCGAGCTCAACGTGACCACGATCGCCTTCACCGGCCGCGGCGGCGGCCGCGCAGCGCAGCACGCCGACATCCTGGTGAGCGTGCCGAGCGACGAGACCGCGCGCGTCCAGGAGGTGCACGGCGTGGCGGCCCACGCCTTGTGCGCGCTGGTCGAGGACGCCCTCTTCCCGCCTTCCCCATGAAGAGAAGGGCCGCCTTCCTCGACCGCGACGGCACGCTGATCTGCGAGCGCCGCGGGCTGGTGCGCGCGCCCGGGGACGTGCGCCTGCTCCCCGGCAGCGGCGCGGCCCTGCGGCGCCTGAACGCGGCCGGATTCGCCGTCGTCATCCTGACCAACCAGTCCGCGGTGGCGCGCGGCATCATCGACGAGACGGCGCTGCGGGCGATCCACGACGAGCTGCGGCGGCGCCTGCTGCGCCACGGCGCGCGCGTCGACGCGATCTACTACTGCCCGCATCACCCCACGGCGGGCGGCGGCCGCTACCGCAAGCGCTGCCGCTGCCGCAAGCCGGCCCGCGGCCTGCTGGCGCGCGCCGTGCGCGACCTCGGCCTGGCGCTGCGCGGCTCGATCGTGGCCGGAGACGACCTGCGCGACCTGGAGCTGGCGCGCGGGTCGGCCGCGCGTCCGGTCCTGGTGCGCACCGGCAAAGGGCGAGAGCGCGAAGACGCAGCGCGACGCTCCTTCGGCGCGCGCCTCCTGGTGTACGACCGCCTGCTCGACGCGGTGACGGACCTGGTGCGCCCGCGGCAGCGGGACGCCGGCGCTCCGCAGCCAGCGACGTCCGGCGGACGGCGGCGCCCCCTCAGGGCAGGTACTTCATCAAGGGCGGTCCGAGCAGGCGCACGAGAGGCAGCGGCAGCCGGCGCCACAGGCGCTTCACGCCGTCGAACCGCGGATTCGACGGGTTGACGCTCGGGATCTCCGCGCCGCGCCGCAAGTAGTACTCGTAGTGGAGAGGCGCCGGCTCGAATCCCATGTTCTGCTTGAAGGTGGAGGCGCCGGTGCCCGCCCGGCTGCGGCCGAAGTCGAAGCGCTTCAGGCCGCGCTCCACGCCCGCTTCCATCAGCTTCCAGTACATGAAGTTCATGGAGCCGAGGCGCTCCGCCGCCTCCTCCGAGCCCGAGTAGTACGGCATGAGCGTGTCGCGGAAGACGAACGACAGCACGCCGGCCACGATCCGTCCCTGGCAGCGCACGCCGTGGATCAGAGCCTCCGCGCCGTACAGGTGCAGCAGGCGCGCGAAGAAGGAGCGCGCGAAGACCGGCGATCCCAGGTTGCGCTTGTTCTGCACGAACAGCTCGTAGAAGCGGTCGAAGCAGGCGTGTCCTTCGACCAGCTCCATCTGGTGGCGGTCGCGCGCGTGGCGCGTGCTCGCCCGCGACTTGCGCGGGATCATCCCGAGGCAGTCCTCCGCGCTCTCGGGGAGGTCGCGCAGGAACGTCACGTACAAGTTGGAGCGCGGCAGGTCCGACCGGCTGGCCCGCAGGTTGCGCAGCTCCAGGTAGCGGGCGCGCGCCGCGTCGGCCCGCGCGCACGCCGCCGCCGTACACGCCGTAGGGAACCGAGACGAACGCGCGCCCCAGCAGGGGCGAGCGCAGCGCGAAGAGCGGCAGCACGCCGCGCAGGAGACCGCCCTCCTCGGCCACGAGGTACTCTGCGCGGTGACCGAACGATCCGGCCACCAGGTCGCGCCACGCGCTCAGGTGGAACGGCGTGCCGTCCGGGTGCGCGCGCACGAACGCGTCGAACGCCGATTCCTCACCCGGCAGCAGCGGGCGGACGTTCATGCTCCTCCTTGCCAACGCGTGCGGAACACGACCAGCGAGTTGTGATGGTAGTCGAGCCGGCGCCGGCCGATGCGGGCCTCGACGCACGTGTACCGCCTGATCCAGTCCGCGCACTCCGCCGCGCCGGCGCGCGCGATCTCCTCGAACTTGTTCTCCGGGACCAGCAGGCGCACGTCGGCCCTGGTTTCGGTGAAGGTGCGGAGCTGCTCCGGCGCGGGCGGGAAGTCGCCGAAGAAGCGCGGAAACGGCGGAGCGCCGCACCCGGGCGGCAGCCAGCGCAGGTAGCCGAACAAGTGGTAGCCGAGCGTGGCGTGGCCTTCCGCCAGGAGCACCTGTCCCTGTTCCAGGCGCGGCGCGAGATACGCGGCCGCGCCCGGCAGGTCGTGGCGGTCCCCGTCCACGAGGTTCGAGGCCAGGCCCGGCAGGAGCGGCAGCAGGCAGGCGGCGGCGATCCCCGCCGCCGCCAGGCCGCCCTGCTGCTGGAAGGGGCGCAGCAGGCGCTCGAGCCCGGCGCCGCAAAGCAGAAGCGCGGCGGGCAGGGCGGCCAGCGCGTAGCGCGCCTGCACCTCCTCCAGGAAGAAGGCCAGCGCGGCGAGCAGCGCCACTGGCACGGCGCTGCACAGCAGCAGGTAGCGCGCCACGGCGCGGCTCTGGCGATGCAGGGCGGCCAGGCCCACGGCGGCGAGCAGGACGAGCACGAGCGAGACGTTGAACGCCAGGCTGAGCAGGAAGTGGGCGCCTCCGTAGCCGCGGCCGCCCGCGCCGCTGAGCACGCGCAGCACGGGCGCGGCGAGGGGCGAGACGGCCAGCGCCAGCAGGGCGAGGAGCAGCAGGACCAGCACGCTCTTGCCGCGCAGGCCGAGGCGGCACAGGCGCGCCGGCTGGAGCAGCAGCACGCCGCCGCCGAGCGCCAGGAGGCCCGTGGTGTGGGTGAGCGCGGCCAGCAGCGCCAGGCCCGCGAGCCAGGCGCGGTCCCGCGCGCTCCCTCCCTCGAGCACGCGGTACAGGCGCTCGAGGATGAGGATGCCCAGCAGGAAGAGCGGCGCGTAGTAGCGCGCCAGGCCGCTGAAGTACTGATGCCACGGCCAGAGCGCGGTCAGCGCCGCCGCCCAGAACGCGGCCCGCTCCCCCACGAGCCGGCGGCCGAGCAGGAACAGCACCCAGGGAGCGGCGATGCCGCACAAGAGCGGCAACAGGCGCATGCTCGCCGCCGAGAGGCCGATGGCCTCGCTCGCCACGCGGCCGGCGAGGAAGGTGACCGGCCAGGACACGACCGCCGGCGGCGGCGGCTGCGCCAGCATCTGCTCGGCGTTGCGCAGCGAGTAGAACTCGTCGTCGTCGATGCCGTAGCCCATGAGGAACGGCAGGCGCAGCACGGCTCCCGCCGCCAGCACGGCGATGAGCGCCCACGAGCCCCAACCCGTCACGCGCCCGCCGCCGCTCAATTCTCGACCTTGCGCACCGGCAGCTCGTGCCTGCTTGGCGGATCGGGCGGCTCGCCTGCGCCCGCGAGAGCACCGCCCGCGTCGGGCGCCTCGGCCTCCGCGCCCTCGCGCGCGCCGCCGCGGACCCGGCGCGCGTTGTTCGCGCGCGGCGTGCGCAGCATCTCCTCGGCCTCCTCGAAAAGGCGGTACTCCTTCAGGTTCTTCGCCTGGGTGAAGATGATGATCTCGCCCACCAGGCCGATGGAGAAGGTCTGCACCCCGAGGACGATGAGCATCACCCCGACCAGCAGCAGGGGGCGGTTGCGCAGCGACTCGCCCGCGAAGAAGAAGAAGTCGGCCGTGAGCCACAGGCAGATGGCCGCCCCGAGCAGCACGCACAGGATGCCGGCCACGCCGAAGAAGCGCAGCGGCGCGCGCGTGAACTTGGAGAGGAAGAGCAGGTTGATGACGTCGAGGAAGCGCCGCACGTAGACGCCGACGCCGAAGAAGCCGCTGCGGCCGCGCTCGCGCAGGTGGCGCACCTTGGCCTCGCCCACGCGGAAACCGTGGCGGTGGGCCAGGATCGGCAGGAAGCGCACCATCTCGCCGGTCACGGTGACGTCTTCCAGCACTTTGCGCCGCATGGCGCGCACCGGGCAGTTCATGTCGTGCAGGGGGACGCCGGTGAGCATGCGCATGATGCCGTTGAAGATGCGCGACTGGATGCGGTTGATGATCGGATCGACGCGGCGCAGGCGGTGGCCGGCGACCACGTCCAGACCGTCGTCGATGGCGTTGAGCACGCGGTGGATGTCGGCCGGCTCGATCTGCAGGTAGGGCGGCAGGGTGATGACGACCTGGCCGCTGGTGATGCGGAAGCCGGCCGAGAGGGCGATCGACTCGCCGAACGGATGATTGAGGCGCACCAGCCGCACGTTCGCCCCTGGCGGGCGCGCCCGCTGCGCCACGCGGAAGGCCTCGTCCGAGACGCCGTCGAGGACGACGACGAACTCCGCGGCGCAGCCGCGCTTGTCCATCTCCTCGCGGTAGCGGACCAGCACCTCGCCGAGGTCCAGGACCTTGTCGCCCACCGGGATGACGACGCTCACCTGGGGCTGGAGCGGCGCGCCCTTCTCGTCGCCGGCGGCCGTCATGCCGTCCTCCGCGCGGAATCGTCGAGCTGGAAGACGTAGCGATGGCTCGAGCGCAGCACGTTCACCGCCAGCTCGGAGAGCAGGCCGAGCACGAGGAAGTGGAAGCCCAGGTAGAAGAGCAGGATGAGCAGCGTGGGGAAGACCACGGTCGAGTGGGTCACGAGCGTGCCCCGCGTGTGGTCAATGAACGTGATGACGAGCACCAGCAGCCCGCCGAGGAAGAACGGCAGCGAGCCGATGCCGAACCAGTGCAGGGGGCGCGCGGAGAAGCGCGTGAGCATGCGCAGCGCCACCAGGTCGTAGAGCACCCTGATGGTGCGCCCGATCCCGTACTTGGAGACGCCAAAGCGGCGCCGGTGGTGCCGCACCACCACCTCCGTCACGCGGGCGCCCACGGAGCCGGCCAGCGCCGGCATGTAGCGGTGCATTTCCGAGTAGACCGGCAGCGCCTTGACGAACGCGGCGCGATACCCCTTGAGCGCGCAGCCGAAGTCGTGAATACGCACGCCGGTCAAGAAGGAGAGCAGGCGGTTGGCGACGCGCGACGGCAGGCGGCGCGAGAAGAACGGCTCCTTGCGCTCCCTGCGCCAGCCGGACACCAGGTCGTAGCCCTCGTCCAGCAGCGACAGGATCGTGGGGATGTCGCCGGGGTCGTTCTGCAGGTCGCCGTCCAGCGTCACCACGAGGCGCCCGCGCGCCGTGTCGAAGCCCGCGGCGAGCGCGGCGGTCTGGCCGAAGTTGCGCCGCAGGCGCACGACCCTGAGGTGCGGAGCGTCCGC
Source organism: Planctomycetota bacterium (assembly GCA_016213895.1). Taxonomy (GTDB): domain Bacteria; phylum Planctomycetota; class B15-G4; order B15-G4; family JADJEK01; genus JACQZJ01. The sequence continues at coordinate 14,512 of JACQZJ010000034.1, forward strand.
GCCCGCCTCGCGCAGGCGCGGGAGCGTCCGGTCCTGGCTGCCGTCGTCGACGATGACGACCTCGTACGACCTGCCGGTGCGGCCCATCACCGCGGTGATCGACCGGACGAGCGGTCCCACGTTGTCTTCCTCGTTGAAGACCGGAACCAGGATGGTGACGTCCAGGCTGTCCGCGCTCATTCCACCCGCTGACCGGAACTCGTTTCCGTGGAACGTATTGTAACCCAAAGCCGCAGGGATCCGCGCGAATGCTGCTTCGTCGGTTTCCGCCGCCGGACTTGAACGGATGCGCGGCAAGGCTTGCCATGCCGGCAATCACCGGTCAAGATACTCATTGGATCGACCCACGCGAGCAGGTCTTGCCTTGGGATCGCGGGTCCCTTGCGTGACGCGCACGCGCGGCCGCACGCCGCGGCCGGCGTCGGGGCGTTGGTGAAGCATCAAGGATGGGCAGCCGGCGGGTCGGTCGCGCCCTGACATCCGAGTCTCTTCCGTGCTGGAACCCGGGGGAGACGAGCCGGGCCAGTGCCCAGGCCCGGCTCGAGTGAGGACTCGCGCATGAGTCGGTTGCTCGTGCTCGGGCAGCGGGGGTCGCTGCTGCCGGCGATGATCGCCGCGCTCCATCCCGGCGACGAGGTGGTGCAGCTCGATGCTGCAGATCCACTCGGCTCCCTCTCCGGGCAGGAGGAGCCCGCGCTCCTGCTGCTCGACCTGGCGGGCGACGTCTCCCTGGCCTGCGCCCTGATCGCCACGGTCTGCCGCCGCCATCCGCGCTGCCGGGTGGTCGCCGTGTACGCCGCCGGCGAGAGGGACAAGGCGAGGCGCGCCCTCCTCGCCGGAGCCGACGCGCTGCTGCCCGAGCCGTTCACGCTCGCGGAGTTCTCGGCGCTCCTCGGCCGGCGCCGCGCGGCTGCAGGCGAGCCGGGCGGCCAGGACGGAGCAAGCGCTGCGCCCGCGCACAAGGCCGCCGGCGCCGAGGCGGAAGGCGCTCCGACCGCCGGGATCGCCGACATCGACGCCCTGTCCCTCTTCGTTCGCGGCCTCGCCCACGAGATCAACAACCCGCTCACGACGATACGCGGCTTCCTGCAGCTCCTGCTGCACGAGCACGAAGGGGAGCCGGCGCAGGGCGAAGCGGCCGAGGCCTACCGGATCATGGAGAGCGAGTCGGGGCGCATCGCCGAGGTCATCCAGGAGCTCGAGTTCTTCAGCGGGACGCGGCGGCCGGCGCGCACGCTGATCGACCTGCCGCGGCTCGTCGGCGAGGCCCTCAAGTCGGTCGGCCTGAACGACGTGCGGCCGGCGCTGCAGGCCGGCGCACGGCGCCTGCTCGCCGATCGCGAGCAGCTCTCGCTCGCCCTGCGCCACATGTTCGGCTACTTGGCGTCATCGGCCGCCGAGACGCCGCCGGACATCCGCGTCGAGATCCGCCGCGACACCGATCGGGTAGTGATCGCCGCGGCCGCGAAGTGCGCCGGCGCGCAGCCCGAGACGCCGGAGCAGCTCCTGATCCCGCTCTACGCCGGGCGCCGCGGCGACCCCGGCCAGCGCCGCAGCCTCGCCTGCGTCTTCGGCATCGCCCGGGCGCACGGCGGCTCCCTGCAGGTGGGACGCCGCGGCGAGGACGTGCTCCTGCTGCGCCTGGCCCTCCCTGCCGGGGACGCGGCCCAGCCGGCGCCGCCCGAGCTGCCCGCCGCCGACGCGCGTCGCTGACTTGCGCCTGGCCGCGGCGCTTCCCGCTCAAGTTCGCGCGCCGATCGGACGATCCGAAGCATGAGGGATGCATGCCGAGGATACTCCGTCGCGGGCTCTTCTGGGCGGCGCTGGCCTACGCCGTCTCGCTGCCGCTCTCCTTCATCGCCGGCGGCGCTCTCTTCGCGCGCCCGGTCAAGGAGCCGGTCACCCTGCAGTCCCTGTGCGACGCCATGGACCCGTCCTGGGACCGCGCCTTCCTGCAGAGCCTGCAGCAGGTGGAGATCCCGATCCGGCCGAGAACGCGGCTGATGGCGACCGTCTTCGGCGGCTCCTCCTCCTCCACCGTTATCGTCCTGCATGCGTCGCGCGGGAACCGCGTGTCCGAGCTCGCCGCCGCCTACGCGCTGTGGGAAGCCGGCCATGACGTGGTCCTCCTCGACCGGCGCGCGCACGGCAGCAGCGACGGCGAGGTGCTGCCCCTGTTCGGCGGCGAAGAGCCCGACCTCAGCGCCGTCCTCGACCGCGTGATCGCCGAGCGCTGGACGGGAACCGCACGCATCGGCCTGTTCGGCGTGGGCGACGGCGGCACGAGCTGCCTGATCGCCGCCGCCGGCGACGCGCGCGTGGACGCGGTGGTGGCCGAGGCCCCTGCTCTCACCGCCGGGGACTTCATCGCCACGAAGCTGCGCTCGTGGCTGCCCGTCCCGGAGCCGCTGCTCTTCGCCCAGACTTTCCTGGCGGTGCGCGGCCTCTGTCTCATCGGCGGAGTCGACGCGCAGGAGCTCGACGCCAGCGCGCCGCTCAGGGGGCTGCGCATTCCGGTCCTGCTCCTGGAGAACCCGGAGATCGCCAGCGCCCGCCAGACCCGGGAGGTGCTCGACGCCATCGGCGGCAGCCAGTGCGACCTCGAGCGCGCCTGCGAGAAGAGCGCGCGCCGCAGCGCCATGGTGGCGTTCTTCGACCGGCACCTGTGAAGGCGGCGCCGGCCATTTCGGTTGATCGCGAGGGGGTCGCTGCGCTGGAATGGCGCCTGAAGGACCACTGCGGCCCGCCCCTCCGGCGGGACGAACCGGAAGCAGTTCCCGCATCCATGGCAACCCGATCGCGCAAGAGCCCGCTCAGGAACGGCGCGCCCCTCCTCCTCGGCGTCGCGCTCTCCCTGCTCTTGGCGCACGGGCTGTGGCTCGGCGGGCGCCCCGTCGATTGGCGGCAGAGGGCCGCCGACCTGCTCGCGGAGATGGACTACGCCGGCTCGATCGAGGCGTCCACGCGCTGGCTGGAGCAGCATCCCGCGGACGCCGACGTGCTCTTCATGCGCTGCCAGGCGCTGAACGCGGTGCGCCTCTGGCAGCGCGCGCTGGCGGACATCGACGCGGCGCTGGTTCAGGCGCCCGGCTCCCCGCAGTTCACCACCTTCAAGAGCATGCTCCTCGCCGCGCTCGGGCGCCACGCCGAGGCCGTGGAGCTCTTGGACGAGACCGCCAAGTCGCTGGGGCGCTCGTGGGTCTTCAAGCTGCACGCCGCCCGGGCGCGGCTGCGCTACGCTGCCTCGCTGAGGCAGGGGCTGCTCGGCCTGCTCGACCGCTACCACCCTGAGCGCCTCCTCGTCCGCGAGCGCCTGGACGCGCACCACGCCTCACCCGATGAGCGCAGCGCGGAGCGCCGCGCGCTTCTCGCCGGCTTGCCCGGGGACGACCTCACGCAGCGCATCGCCGCCGACCTCGACCTGTCCTGGAGGCTCCTGCGCGAGGCCGACAAGCTGCTCGGCGACACCCGCGCCGTGGACCAGGACCTGCCTCTCGCCTTCCTCACGCGCGCCGAGCTGGACCTCCGGCTCGGCCGGCTGCTCGCCGCCAAGGAGAACGTGCAGACGCTGCTGCGGCGCGGGCTGGACGTCGCCACCTGGCGCCAGGCGCTCGAGCTGCTCGCCGAGGTCCTCGACCGCCTGGAGGCGCACGCCGCACGCGCCCGCTGCCTGCAGCAGACGGTGGAGCTGCAGGGCGGCGGGTCCACTGCGCCCCTGCCGCGCCTGGCCGACGTGCTCGAGGCCGAGTTCAAGGCGGCGGAGGCCGATCCCGCTCTCCGCGCGCGCTTCCTCGAAGCGGCCGATCGCCACCTCGAGAGATACCGCGGGACCGACATGCGCACCCTCGGCTACCGCGGCGTCGCCGCCCTCGAGTGGGCCGGCGACCACGATCTCGCCGTGAAGCTGCTCTTCGACACGTACGAGGCGCTGACGCTCAACCAGGGCAAGGACGAGAGCATCCTCGCCCCGGAGCGCGCGCAGCGCTTCATGGCGGCCCTGCTCCAGGCCTACCTGAAGTCCGGTCAGATCGGGCGCGGCCTGGCGGTCGCCAACACGCTTCTCGAGCTGGCGCCCCTCGACCCGAACCTGCTGCGCCTGCGCGCCCTCATCCTGAAGGCGAGCGGCAGCGCCGGCGCCGCCGCCCTGGACCTGCGGGACGCGAAGCGCTTCTCGCCCCGCGACCCGGCGCTCTTCGATCTCTGGCTGAAGACCGCGTCGCTCGTCCGGGACGCGCAGGGCCGCACTCCCTTCGATCTGGCGCTCGAGGTCGCGGATCAATGGCGCGCGACCAAGAACGCGTTCATGCAGGAGTTGGAGAGCCAGGGCAACTACTTCGAGGTCGGCAAGTTCCGCCAGTCGCCGCAGCGCGTGAGCGACCGGCTCTCCCTGATCGCCGAGTACGCCAGCTCCATGGCCCAGAACCCGGTGGTCGCCTGGCTCATGGCCGAGGAGTTCGGCCGGCAGGGCGAGACCGTGGAGGCCAGGAAGTTCCTGTTCCAGGCGGCCAACGCCGAGCCGCGGATCATGGAATTCCGCCACCGCCTCGGCCAGTACCGCCTCGACCTGGGGATGTACGAGACGGCGGCCGAGGACTTCGAGGCGATCCTGGAGAGGGATCCCACGGACGCGCCCGCGGCGCGCGCCGCCGCAAAGTGCTGGCAGCTCGCCGGCGACAGCGAGCGCGCCCGCGCCGTGCGCCAGCGCATCATCCAGGCCGATCCGGTGCGGGCCGGACTGCAGGTCTGCGTGCAGGCGGCGCTCGAGAGGGGCGACTTTGCGCAAGCTTGGCGCATGCTCGAGCCGCACCAGGGCCGGGAGGAGAGCGCCATCCAGGCGCTGCTCGGCCAGCTCTTGCTGGCGCTCGGCAGCCACGGCCCGGCGGCCGCCGTGCTCGAGCAGGCCCTGGCGCAGGAACCCGAGAACCCGGAGGTCCTCCGCGACCTGATCCTGGCGCGCGCGCTCGCCGGGCAGCGCGGGCCGTTCAACGAGCTGGCCGGGCGCTTCGTCGACCTGCCCCGCCTGCTGCCGGCCGCGGACATCGAGGACATGCTGGCGCGCCTCGAGCAGGCGGGCCAGCCCGCCGCCGCCGCCTTCATCGCCGACCGCGTTGCGGAACGCTACGCGGACGCGAGCCGGCGGCGCCTCAAGTCGCGCGCCGCCCTCGACGCCCTGCGGGGCGGCGACACGTCGCTGCTGCGGCCGCTCCGCGGCGACCCGAGGCTGTGCGCGCAGCTCGACAACGACCTGGTGCGGGCCGCGTTCGGCCTGACGCTGCGCGAGGAGGGCCCCGAGGACGCCGCCGACTTCCTGCAGAAAGTGCGCGAATACACCGACGAGCGCGACTGGGCCCTCCTGCCCACGGCTGCGGCCTGGGCGCTCACCTCCAACCAGGACGGCGTGAACGCGTTCCTCGGGCGCCATCAGAAGGCGCAGGGCGAGCGGCCGATTCCGGCAGGGGAGGCGCTCCTGTGGTGGGCGACCTACGGGCGCCTGGACAAGAAGCTGGCGGAGGTGCCTGAGCTCGCGCGCGGCTCGGAAGGCGAGATGGACTGGCTGGGCCGGTCGCGGCGCACGGTCAAGGACGGCGGCCAGCCGCTCGACGAGCTCTACCTCTACTTCCTGCTCTTCGACTTCGCCGGCCCGGGCTTCGAGGCGGACGCCGAGCGCTACGCGGCGCGCATCGCGGCGCTCGATCGCCGCGCGCTCACGCCGGCGCGCTTCTTGGCGCGCCGCCTGCGGGAGCGCTCGGGCGCGGCCGCCGCGGCGCAGTTCCTGCTCGACAAGTACCAGGCCCTGCCGAACGACTACCCGACGTTCCTGCTGCTCGGCGAGCTGGTGCGCGAGGCCGACCCCGGCGGCAGCTTCCTCGCGTTGCTCGCGCAGGGGGGAGGGGAGCGCTTTCCGGACCGGGTCGAACCCCTCCTCTTCGGCGCCTCCGCCGCCTTGAGCGCCGGCCAGCCGCAGGCTGCGAGCGCGCTGCTCGACCAGGCCCTGGCGCTCGACCCGGCGAACGGCGAGGCCCAGCACCTGCTGGCGAGGCTCGCGCTGGAAGCGGGCGCGAGCGCGGCGGGCGGCCGGCTGGCGCGGATCGCGGTGGAGCACGGCCTCGCCGACCCGGAGCTGCGGAGTTCGCTGGTGCGCTGGCTGGGCACGGGAGCGGAACGGCGAGAGATCGCGCTCCCGGTGCTTGGCGAGCTGCTGCGCAAGGACCCGACCTTCTACGGGGGCGCGTGCGCCCTGGCCGTGCACCTCGCCTGGGAGAAGAGGGACGCGGAGCTGGCCGCCCTCGCGGAGCGCACCACGGCGGCCATCCCCGCCGATCCAGGCGCCGCGCGCGCCGGCAAGGACATCCGCGGAATGGTCGCCATGCTGGAGCAGCGCGGCATGGACGGCGCGGCGCGCGCGCTCATCGACGCGGCTCTCTTCGCCGACCCGTCCGACTGCTGGCTGCGCCAGCGGCGGGCAGATCTGCTCATCCGCGCTGGCCTGAAGGGAGCCGCCATCGAGGACCTGCGCGTGCTCTGCGTGCTCGCGCCCCGCGATCCGGAGATGCTGTTCCGCTTCGGCGAGCTGCTCCTGGAGGAACGTACGGACCTCGCGGGCGTGCTCATCGCCCTGATCCCCGCCCTCAAGTCCCTGGCCGGCGACGACCCGCGCTTCCACGCGCTCTTGGCGCGGGACCTGTTCCGCCGGGACGACATCGAAGGGGCGGCCGCGGAGTACCGGCTGGCCGTGGAGGGCGCGCCGGCCGACCTGCACATGCGCTACCAGTACGGCCTCATGTGCTTCCTGCTCGACCGGGATGCCGAGGCGCGTCAGGCGCTCGAGGCCATTCCCGCGACCTTCGAGTTCGCGGCGCGCGTCAAACAGATCCTGAGGCAGCTGCAGGCGCCGCGCTGATGCATCTCGAGCCGTCTCGACGGGCTGACGCTCGCCGCCGGTGATGGCGGCAGTCGCCCCTGCCGTGCCGACTCTGGGCCCCGACCCTGCGGGAGGATCCGTCGCATGTCGCGCAACATTCTCCTCGCCACGAGCTTGGCCTTCCCCGGACCCCGCCTCCACCAGGTCAGCCCCCGCCCCTGACCGGATATTTGCGGCGAGGGCTCCGTCAGGAGGTCTGGATCCGAATCCTCCCTGGCCGCGGATCTGCAATTCCGCATCAGCTGGACCGCCGTCGGCCCCGATCTGTAGCGGATCGAGGCGTTGTGGTCGGAGTCACCGCCGGCGCCGCCCCGTGTCCATCCACTCGACCTCGTTCAAGGGATCGACCCGCCAGACCACAGGTTCCCGGTCCACCTACTGGCACGGATCGACCCAGGCGTTTGCCGTATAGCCGAGTTCCACCCATTGAGCCGGAGTATACGAGACCGGCGCATCCAACTGGCCGTCCTCGTCGGCGTCGTTCAGCAACACGATCGAGGGAGCCCAGCCTGGGGGCAGATCCCGCTGGTGCGTGGGCGAATCCGAGCTGAGCCTGTACGTGAGGCCATCCACGACATGCCTCAGGGTGTAGATGCTGTAGACCTGGGCGAGCGCCGGAAGCGACTCGGCGTCATGCAGAACGGTCCATTCGCCGGAAGGGAGGTTGATCCGAATGAGTCTCGGCTCTTCGTGAGTCACGGCCAGCAGGAATCGCCGCTGCGGGTCCGGGGTGATGGTCCGGATGTGCCCGAGTTCCCTGGTCTGGAGAATGACGTCACGCTCGATACGCGGAAACGGCCGGTCCTTGAGGGGGATGTACTGACCGGTCTCGTCATGGTCCGCAGGGTGATGAATCGTCCAGCGCTCGATCGTCGTCAATCCGTTCCTGTAGACGCCGGTCACGAAAAGCTCCTCATCGCACCAGCATTGCGCGTCGAGGGGAAAGAACGAGACGGACGAGACGTGCTTCTGCGTGGTCCACTCGCCGTCGCTCGTCTCCCGTTGCATGCGGAAGAACTCAATCTCCTTCAACCCTGTGGAGAAGGTCAGCCACGTCTGCTTCGTGTCGGTTAGGAGCACCTTCTCTTCACCCGGCCAGGGCGAAGACGAGAGCTCGATGGGCGGCTCGCCGGCCGGGGTGATGGAGCAGAGGCCAAGTACCAAGTACACGGGGAATCCGAGTCTCAGCATGATGCGTGCTCCGTAATCGAAACCGAGGAGAAACCCAGTCGAGGCGACGGGAGACGAGGTGCCCACCACCACGGAAGCTCGTTGCGACAGCACGGATTCCCCTGCTCGTCGTTCGGAGGAGGGATCGATGCCGGGGCGCCGCATTCCGAGATTCGGGCCCGGCTTGCATTGTAGTTGTTCATCACCGCGAGGTACAAGACGCACAGCGCATCGAGCGGCCCCCAGCCTTAGGCCTTCATCCAGCAGATCACTTGGAGCACCACGGCCGCTGCCCGCCTGGGCGGCCCTGGTCACCGATCCCCTGGTCGCCCGGCGCTGAGGAGCCCTCCCCGCCCGCGGCCAGCGCGCCGACCGTGCCGAAGGGAAACTCGTCAAGCAGGCGCTCGAGCCGCGCGCGCGTGCGCTTGAGTCCGAAGTAGTGGCGCAGGCCCGCGATCCCGCGCGGCAGGAGCCGCGGCTGGCCGGCGTCGAACTCCCAGGGATGCAGGTAGAGGACGCCGGGACTCCCGGCGCGGTTCATCTGGGAGAGCGCGCTCCGCACCAGCCGGAGCGGCAGGAGCCGCAGGTAGCCGCCGCCGGCGGCCGGCAGGTTCGCGCCCAGCAGGCGCAGGGTGAGCAGCGGCACCTCGATCAGCCCCCCGGACGGAGTGTCGATCCGCACGGGGACGCGCGCGAAGCCGGGCCAGCCGTAGCGGTCGTGACGCACCGGGAAGACGCTCGAATCCCAGCGATATCCTGCCGCGACGAGCTCCTCGAAGGCCCAGCGCGTGCCGGGCGTGATCGAGAAGGTCGAGGCGCGGAAACCCTCCACCGGCGCGCCGGTCAAGTCCTCGAGCAGCGCCTTGCTGGCGCGCGCCTCCTCGCGGAAGCGCGCCGGCCCAAGTTCGCCCGCCATCTGGTGCGTCATGCCGTGCGACGCCACCTCGTGCCCGGCAGCGCGCACGGCCCGCACCAGCCCGGGATCGCGCCGCGCCACCCAGCCGAGGAAGAAGAAGGTCGCGCGCACGCCGCGCGCGGCCAGGAGGTCGAGGATCTGCCGCGTCGCGCCGGCGGCGCGGCGCTCGAGCGCCTCCCACGACGCGGGCGGCGCCACCGGCCGCAGGTTGAGAGCGTGGAAGTACTCCTCCACGTCGAAGCTCAGGCCGTTCGCCGGCGCGGCGCGAGTCGCGGCGCCGCTCATCGCCCGCCTCCGCGCGCGCGGCGCTCATCGAGCAAGCGGCGCGCGATCCCCGCCACGCGCTCGGCGCCGGCCTGCCAGGTGAAGCCGCCCTCGACGATGCGCCGGCGTCCTCCCTCGCCGAGCGCGCGGCGCAGCTCGGGGTCGGCGGCGAGCCGCAGGAGCGCCGCGCGCAGGCCCTGCGGGTCGTCCGGAGCGAACAGCAGCGCCGAACGCCCGTCCTCCAGCACCTCCTCGATGTTCTGCTGGCGCGGCGCCACCACGGCGACGCCGCGCGCCAGGTACTCGAAGAGCTTCAAGGGCGAGGCATAGGCGGTAGCGCGGGGCTGCAGCGCCACGTCGAAGGCGTCGATGAAGGCCGGCACCGCGCGCCGGTCGAGCACGCCGTGGAACCGCACGCGCTCCGCCACGCCGAGGCGCTCCGCCAGCGCGCGGATGCCGGGCAGGGCCGGTCCCTCGCCGCCGATCAGGAGCACGGCCTGGGCCAGCGGGCCGCTCTGCGCCTGCCCCAGGGCCTCGACCACCTGTTCCAGGCCGTGCCAGGGCCGCGGGAAGCCGACGAAGCCGAGCACCAGCTTCTCGGCGACGCCCAGGCGGCCCTTGGCCTGCAGGTCGCGCGGCGCGAAGAGCCACTCCTCAGCCACGCCGTTCGGCACGACGTGGATCCTCTCCGCCGGCACGCCGTCCGCGATCAGGATGTCGCGCAGCACGCCGGTGACGGCGAGCACGGCGTCGGCCGCGCCGATGGTCGCCACTTCCTCCTGCAAGGCGCGCTCGAGCCGCGCGCCGCGCCCGCACGCCGCCTCCTCGCGCGCCAGCGGCGCGTTCACCTCGAGCAGCAGCGGAATCGCCAGGCGCCGCGCCGCCCGCAGGCCCGCGCGGTTCCTGAGCGCGTGCCTCTCGTAGAGGACCTCCGCCCGGATGCCGCGCCCGCGGGCCGCGAGGCGGCGCGCGAAGAGCGCGTCGTAGGCGCACGCGGCGAGCGGCAGCAGCGCGTCCGGCAGGAGCGCGCGCAGGCGCGCCAAGCCGGCGCGATGCCCGCCCATCGCGCCCGCGGGCTCGCCTCCGCCCGGCGCCGCCACGGTCACCTCGTGGCCGAGCGCCCTGAGCGCCGCCACCAGCTCGGAGATGTGCACCTCCTGGCCGTCGCGGGAAGCGGTGCGATGGTGGTAGAGGATCCTCAAGGCGCTCCCCTCCGGCCGTTCGGCCCGCGCCGCAGCACCTCCTGGAAGACGCGCTCCAGCCCCGCGGAGGTCTCGCGCCAGCTCATGCCCAGAGCGTAGCGCCGCACGCGCTCGCGGTCGAAGCCGCGCGCCAGGGCGGCCTGCAGAGCGCCGGCCAGGGCCTCGGCGCTCTGCTCCTCGACGAGCAGGCCGACCGACTCGTCGGCGACCACCTCGGGCGAGCCGTGCACCGCGGTGGCGACCACCGGGGTGCCGCAGGCCATGGACTCGAGCAGCACGTTCGGCCAGCCCTCGCGGCTCGAGGCCAGGACCGAAAGGTCGGCGCTGGAGTAGACCGCGGCGAGCGCGTCGTGCTCCACCGCACCCAAGAGGCGCACCTGCTCGGCGAGCCCGAGATCCGCCGCCAGGGAGCGCAGCGCGCCCTCCTCGGGCCCGTCGCCCGCGATCACCGTGAAGGGCCGCTCGGCCGCGGGGATCAGGGCCAGCGCGCGCAGCAGCAGGCTGTGCCCCTTGCGCGGCACGAGGAAGCCGACCGACACCAGCACGCGCCCGCCTTGCGGCAGGCCGAGGCTCCTGCGGCACTCGGCCATGGGCAGCGGCCGGAAGCGCTCCGCGTCTACGCCGTTCCTCAGGACCGTCATCCTGGCCGGATCGGCGCCCGCCTCGATCGCCAGGCCGGCGAGCGCGCGGCAGGAGGTTGACGTCGGTGCCGCGCACGGTGAGCACGAGCGGCACCTCCAGGCGGTGCTTGAGCAGCGCGGCCGCGAACCCGTCCGGGTAGGCGTAGTGCGCGTCGATCAGGTCGAAGGGAAACTCGCGCCGAAGGCGCCGGACCGCGCCGCGCACGCCGAGGTAGTAGGAGAGGCCCTGCAGCGCCGCGCCCACGCGCGGGATCATCAGGTAGCGCGGGTGTTGGATGTCGAAGCCAGCCCACTCCTCGCGCCGCGGGGCGCGCGCGAAGTGGCCGTAGCGGGCGCTCGGCAGGAGGCGCGGGAAGAAGGGCACGGGCGAGACGACCTTGACCTCGGCGCCGCTCAGGGCGCGGAAGTCGGCCATGCGCTCCTTGACGAACAGGCCGTGCCGCGGAGCGGCCAAGCCCGGGAACAGGGAGGTCAGAGTGAGGATCCTCAAGAGGGCATCCAGCGCCGCCGCCAGCGGCCGAAGCAAAGGAGCAGCCACAGCTCGGCCGTGCGATCGCGGCGCCGCGCGCGCTGCTCGGCGAGCAGCTCCGCCGCGCGGCGGCGGTCGAAGTAGCCCTCGAGCGCCGAGCCGCTCGCGACCAGCTCGTCCAGCTCAGCGGCGAGCGCCGTCTCGAGCCAGTGCGCGGCCGGCAGGTCGAAACCGTGCTTCCTGCGGTCGATGGTCGCGTCCGGCAGGATGCCGCGCAGGGCGCGCTTGAACACCAGCTTGCCCGCGCCGCCCTTGAGCAGCAGGCGCGGCGGCAGGCAGCTCGCGAACTCCACCAGGCGGTGGTCGAGGAGAGGCACGCGCACCTCGAGGGAATGCGCCATGGACGCGCGGTCGACCTTGGCCAGGATGTCGTCCGGCAGCCAGGTCTCGAGATCCAGGGCGCGCACGCGCAACAGCGGATCGGCGAGCGCGCGGCGCGCGTCGATCTCGCGGAAGCGCTCGAGCGGCGCGTAGCCGCCGGCCGCGGCCAGCAGGTCCGGATCGACGAGACGCGCGGCCTCCTCCGGCGCGACCCGCGCCACCGAACGGAAGTAGGCCTCCACCGGGTCGCGCGCCAGGTTCTGGATCAGCGTCTTGGCGCGTAGCGGTCTGGGCAGCCAGTCCGCCTTGGGCAAGAGGGCGCCGAGCGGCCCGAACAGCACGCGGCGCAGCGCGGCCGGGACGAGCGCGCGCACGCGGTTCTCGAACTGGTCGAAGGCGTAGCGCCGGTAGCCGCCGAACAGCTCGTCCCCGCCGTCCCCGGACAAAGCGACGGTGACGCGGCGCCTGGTGGCCTGGCAGAGGAGGTAGGTCGGCACGTTCGACGGGTCGGCGTGCGGCTCGTCGAACGTCGCGGCCACGCCGTCGAGAACGGCGGGCGCGGCCAGCACCTCCTCCTCCACGGGCGTGATGCCAAGGCAACGCGCGACCGCCCGGGCCGCGCCGCGCTCGTCGCAGGCCGCGTCCTGGAAGCCCACGGTCACGGCGTTCACCGCCGTGCCGAGCTGGTCCACCATCGCCGCCACCACCGCCGACGAGTCGAGCCCGCCGGAGAGGAAGCAGCCGAGCGGGACCTCGGCCACCAGGCGGCAGCGCACCGCGTCCCGCATCAGCTCCAGCAGGCGAGCGGCGGCCTGGTCCATGCCGATCGGCTCGACCGCGAAGGGCGCTTCCCAGTACTTCTCGCGCCGCGCGCCGCCGCGGTCGAGAACGAGCACGTGCCCGGGCTGGAGCTTCTCCACGCCGGCGAAGATCGTGGCCGGGGCCGGCACGTAACCGAGCGCGGCGTAGTCGAGGAGCGCCCGCGGCGCCACGCGGCGCGGCAGCGCGGCGAGCGCGAGCAGCGCCTTCAGCTCGGACGCGAAGCAGAGCGCGCCGCCGGCGGACGCGACATGCAGCGGCTTCTTGCCCAGGCGGTCGCGCGCCAGGACGACGCGCCCGGCGTCCTGGTCGTGGATGGCGAAGGCGAACATGCCGCGGAGCCGCTCAGCGACCCCGCGCGCCCCCCACTCCTCGTAGCCATGCAGGATGACCTCGGTGTCGGAGCGCGTGCGGAAGCGATGCCCCTTGTCCTGCAGCACGCCGCGCAGCTCGACGAAGTTGTAGATCTCGCCGTTGAACACCACGCAGGCCCGGCCGTTCTCGTTGTAGATCGGCTGGTCGCCCCCCTGGCGGTCGATGATCGAGAGGCGGCGGAAGGCGAAGCCGACCGGGCCGCACAGGTGGAAGCCCGCGGCATCCGGACCGCGGTGCGCGAGCGCGGCGGCCATGCGCTCCAGGTCGTCCTGCCGCACCGGGGGCGCGCCGTCCTCGAGCCGCGCGATTCCCGCTATGCCGCACATGCCGCGCCCCCGCCGCCCCTCACCGGGCGCCGCCGGCGAAACGTGGGCCGCGCTCGCGGATGACCAGCCGGGCCGGGCCGCGCCGCCCCGCCCGCAGCCGTTCCCGGCGCGCCATCTCCGCCAGCGCGATCGGGTAGAGCGCGACGCCGACCGCGATCTCCTGGTAGACGAAGTCGAAATGCCCGCGGTTCAGGAACATCGCGCCCATGAGGAAGCCATAGAGCGATACCTCGATGATGCACGCGTAGTGGGCGATCCAGGGCGGGCCATCGCGCACGCGGTTCAGGCGCTGCAGGCGCCGCATCAGCAGGATCGTCGATCCCAACGCGGCCAGGAAAAAGAGGAACGAAATCGTGCCGGTCTCGGCCCAGATCTGCAGGTAGGAGTTGTGGGCCACGCGCACCACCGACTTGCCCACGTCGGGATCGAAGTCCTTGTAGGCGTAGACGAAGTTCTGGAAGCCGACGCCGAGCAGCGGATGGGCGATGATCATCTCCTTGGCCACGCCCCACGCCTTGAGGCGGCCGATGGCCGAGGCGTCCTCCTTGGCCGCCGTCCTGATCGAGGCGATGCGTTCCCGATAGTGCTCCGGGATGAAGAGCAGGAAGAGCAGGCCGAACACCAGCGCCCCCGGCACGGCCAGGCGCTTGTAGCGCGACTTGAGCACCAGGGCGAAGAACACCGTGGCCAGGGCCAGGAAGCCGCCCCGCGACCCGGTCATGACGATGGTCATGACGGTCAGGAAGACGGCGGCGCGCAGGAACAGCCTGAAGCGCCGGTTCTCCTCGCTGAAGGCCAGGTAGTAGAGGAACGGGATGTTCATCACCATGGCCAGGGAGAAGTCGTTGTTGTCGAGAAGCAGGCCGCCCGGCCCGCGGATGATGCGGGCGTCCCGCAGGATCAGCCCCCAGATGCCGCCCTTCACGCCATAGAAGGCGAACGACAGGGCCATGAGCAGCACCAGCACGCGCACGCGGTTCTTGCTGTCGAGCTGCGCCGTGGTGAACACCGCCACCGCGATCACCTTGAGGAACTCGATGAACTTGCCCGTCGCGCTCTCGGTGTGGTAGTAGGCGAAGAGGTAGGAGAGGGCCACCATCGCCGCCAGGCCGATCATGAAGAAGTTGCGCCGGTCGCGGCGCAGGAAGGGGCGCTTGTCGAAGAGGAACCAGCCGAGGAACATGACCGCCCCGACGAGGAGCGAGAAGCGGAAGCTGCGCGCCGCTCCCCAGGAAAGGTCGGGAGCCCGCATGTAGGCCAGCCAGGTGAAGAGCAGCAGGCCGTAGAAGGGACGCAGGAAGGCGAAGGGCAGGGCGCCGAAGACCACGGCGAAGACGACCACGTCCCGCACGGGTCACGCCTCCTGCGCCGGCGCCGCCGCCCACCGCGGCGTAGGGCACGAAGCCTGCTCCAGCTCGCGCTCGAGCAGGGAGGCGAGGTGCTCGTACCCGAACCGTGCCACCGCGGCCGCGCGGCCGCCGGCCGCGGGCAGGGTCCCGGCGGCGAAGCGCCTGAGCCCGGCGAGGATCGCCTCGGGGTCGTCCGGGTCGGCCAGCAGGCACGGCGCGCGCGCCTGCTCCAGCACCGTGGCGATCGCCCCGCCGGAGCGCGCGAGCGCCAGGATCGGCCGGCCGGCCGCGAGGTACTCGAACAGCTTGGACGGCACCTGCACCTCCGGCTCGCGGCCGCTCGGGCCGAGGAGCAGCAGGCCGTCCGCGGCCTGGCAGCGCCGGAAGGCCTCCGCGTGCGCCACCGGCCCGCTCACCACGAAGTGCTCGGAAAGCCCCAGCCGGCTCGCTTCTTCGACGAGGCGTTGCTGCTCGTCCACCCGGCCGACCTGCTCCACGAGGATGCGCGCGAAGAGCGCGGCGTCGCTTGCCCTCAGCCGCGCCAGCGCCCGGACCAGTCCGCCCGGGTAGCGCCGCCCGTAGATGGCGCCGATGTGCAGAAGCCGCAGGCGCCCGTTGTCCGCGCGCGGAGCGGGCTCGCGCTCGAGCAGGTCGTGATCGATGCCGTTGTTGATGGTGCTGAACTTGTCCAGCTCGGGATAGCGCGCGCGTGATCCTCAACACCGCGCAGG